>NZ_VPEP01000003.1:0-319559 GCF_013417035.1 Acinetobacter sp. YH16053 | reverse complement strand
AACCTCGCCCGCTCGACTTGCATGTGTTAAGCCTGCCGCCAGCGTTCAATCTGAGCCATGATCAAACTCTTCAGTTAAAATCATTTTGAAGTTTTAATCTAAACTTCCAAATCTGGCTCATCAATTTTCTGACTTAAATTTCGCTCAAATAAACTTCGAGTAATTTAAACCAATCAATCAATGATAATATTTCGATCAATCAATCAGTAAAAATCCACACAAGTTGTTCTTCATAATCTCTTAATGATCTTCTCGATGCTTCGTCAGCATCAAGCTAGGTCGGCTATATTACGCTTTATTTCTAAAGTGTCAACTGGTAATTTAAATTATTTTAAACTTTCTTTCTAAAACCCAACTTAATCAAGCTCAATCAAGTCATTGTTTTATCAGAAGTTTTAATCTTCATCACCGCCGATGGATGTGCATTATAGGGCAAATATTTCGCCTTGCAACCCCTCTTTTTAAGTTTTATCAGTTTTTTAGTCCGAACGGTTAATTATTCAGCAAAATACTTCACTTTTCCACAAAATACTGTTTATTTCTTTTTCTTGATCATAAAAGGTTCAGGATTCATAACTACATCTGGCATTTTTTCTGGCTGATCATGTTCCTGCCATTTCAGTGCGCGGCAGTCGATATATTCACAATAGCCGCCTTCACCTTGTTGTTGATCTCCATTTATAGCCAACTGATATTGAAAACTTCCGACATAACCTGCTGCAGCCCCAAATTTAAAATCACCACGACTCTGCGCCTGTAAATGAATTGAGGTGCCATCTTCATCTTGATAACGCCATTCAAACTCACGTGGCAAATACATACACTGACCTGTTGGCGTTTTTACTTTTGGATAAACCCGTTGAATATTAAATTGTACTTGCCCATCAAATACCCGAGTTTGCTCCGTGTTCGCATTTCGCAGATAGATTCGAGATTGCAAAATTCGATTCAACACATCACGACTTTGTAGCAATATCATTTGTTGCTGATGATTCAGATTAATCACTTGATAGCAAAAAAATGCCACAGCGAAATAAGGAAACTGGATTGAGCGGGCAAACTCAAAACTACCCAATTGCTCAATCTGAAAATGCTGATCTTTATAGCGTACACTTCCCTGACACTGACACAGCAAAGACCAATGTTCTGCCAAATTCATTCGCAATTTAGTGAAATATGAAATTGTAGAGCTTGTGGTGATCTTTAAATCAAAGCTAAGTTCGCTATCTTCACGTTGAATATGAAATTGCGGAAAGTGTCCAGTAATGCGCTCTTTATTGGCAAACTGAAAATACTCTGCAGTAAATACGCAATCATGTTGTATTGAATAATGATTGGACTGCCCCACCATGTGTGGGCTGCTACTACAAAGAATACTGGCTGTGTCTAAAGCTGAGGTTGTAATCACATTTTCAGGGCGCAGCATTGCGGTATTTAGGCTGCCCAATAAACCAATAAAGTTGAGATAATGTAAGGGTGCAGGCAAATTAGGAAGAATTAAGCCCTGATAGATAAATTTATAATGATGTTTTGGGGCGTGATAAGGCAGTTTGGCGGTTGCCGCAGGAGTTTGATTGAGTTGTTTGGAACGATCGAGAAAATCTTGAAACAGCTGCATATCAAACTCCTTGTGAGTTGATGCTTTTATGAAAGCTTAATTAACTCACTGCATTTTTTCTTGCCATAAAAGTGGTCACAAAACCTGAAAGTGCATAAATAATTGAAATCACTAAAATTCCAACAGGAATATTATAAGTCATGGCTGCAAGGATAAATACTGCGATTGGCAATACAAAAAACGGCACACGCTTACGATCAAAGGTTTTAAATGAATAATATTTAATATTGGAAATCATCAACAATCCTACTGCAATAATAATCACAGCATTGAGGATTTGTAGACCAATTTCACGAATATCATACAGTTCAGGAAAATCCCGTCCTACCCAAACCAGCGACACGATAATCAGCGCAGCCAAAGGACTTGCAACACCAATAAAGTAGCGTTTATCGACCACACCAATTTGCACATTAAAACGCGCCAAACGGAATGCGGCACAAGCCGTATAAACAAAGCAAGCCGCCAAGCCGATACGACCTAAATCATGCAAACTCCAGCTATACATCAAAATCGCAGGTGCAACACCAAAAGCGAGCATATCGGATAATGAATCAAACTGTTCGCCAAATGGACTTTGCGCACCAATCGCACGTGCCACACGACCATCTAAACCATCAAACAATGCTGCTAGAAAAATGGCATAAATCGCTTGGCTAAATTCGCCATTCATACTGGCAATAATGGAGTAAAAACCCGACAGCAAGGCTGCCGTGGTAATCAGGTTTGGCCACAGATAGATACCACGACGTTTCACCTTTTGCCCTTCACGGGTATGTTCTTCTTCCACCACTTCAAATGTAATTCCGTCATGCTCAAGATCACGGGAACTATATTCTCCTTCGGGTTTGGATGTGTTTGTCATTATTTTGTGTCCTAACTGTAACCTGAACGTCTATTTAAATTTTTTATTCGCCAACTAACCAACGCACTGCAGCATGTCCACCATGTTCTTGCATACGCAAGTGCGGGAACAACCATTGCAGGGCTTCATCTGCATCTTCAGAGAATTTCCATGGTGGATTAATCACCAATAAACCACAACCGTTTAAGCCCACAGGAGTATCGTCAGGCCACACACAAATTTCACAAATGAGTTGACGGCGAATACCTGTTTTAAACATTTTCTTTTCAAAACGTTCAATCATGGCGCGGTCTTTAATTGGATACCACACCGCAAATACGCCTGTTGGCCATTTTTTATGTGCAGCTGCCAATAATTCAACCAACTGAGGGAAATCTTTACGTTCCAATTCATACGGTGGATCAATCATCACCAAACCGCGTTTTTCTTTTGGTGGAATGACGCCCAATAAACCTTCGTAAGCATCACGCTCATGTAAACCTGCGCGTTTGTCACGAATGTTATGACGCAATTGCTGGAATACATCGCGCTGCATTTCAAAAATAGTTGCTTTGTCGATGTCACGCATACCTTGTAAAGCAAACCATGGCGAACCGGGATATGCACCTTGCCCATCCGTTTCACGCATTGCTTCAACCAGTTTTAAATACTGCTGTACGCCTTCTGGTGCCTGACGTTTGATTGAATCATCTAGTTTCACTAAACGGTGAATACCATTTAAAAATTCGCCCGATTTTTGTGCAGGTGCTAAAGATAAGTCATATTTACCCGCACCGCCATGTGTATCGACATAGCGATAAGGTTTATCTTTGGCATTTAAACGTGTCAGAATTTGCAGCAATAAAACATGCTTCATGACATCGGCAAAGTTGCCCGCATGGAAATGGTGACGATAATTCATGTTTGGTTCATTCCTAAAATCAACCGCTATTTTAGCATGAAAAAAAGTTTCATTCAGGAGCTTGTATTCCTCTAAAATAACCAACTCTCAATTTCATCTTTTTCTGAGTATTTTATATGGACGCTACACTTCTCCCAAAGTCCTGGAATGTTGATCGAATTCTTGAAGATTTGGATCAACATGGTTTTGCAATAATTGATGATGCTTATTCACCCGAATATCAACAACAATTGCTGCTAGAGTGTAGTCAAAATTTAGATCAATTTCGTGAAGCCGCCATTCAAAATGGTGTGGTCAGCAATATTCGTAGCGATCATATTTTATGGATTCATGAAAACTTAAGCACAGCCCATCAACATACCCAAACGCTTTTAGCCTTAGCTGAGCAATTCAATCAGGCGTTTTATTTGGGTATTCGTGAAGTCGAAGCACATTTTGCCAGTTATCAAACTGGGTCTTTTTACGCCTTGCACCGTGACAACCCTCAACAGAAAAATGATCGGGTGATTTCTGCCGTTTATTATTTGCACAGTGAATGGCAGCCTGACTGGGGTGGTCAGCTCCGCCTACAAGATAAACACGACCAATGGCATATTATTGAACCATCACCGAACCGTTTAGCCATTTTTCAAAGTGATTTATTGCATGAGGTTTTGCTCGCCAAGCAACAACGCCTATCTATCACAGCGTGGTTACGCAGTGGCAATACGCTTTGGTAAATTTGCTAAAAATGCTTGCAGTTTTTCCAGTGCTTTGGCTTTAAAAGCTCAAATCTGCCCCGATGTATAGCCCATATTGCAACAAGGAATTCACCAATGCGCCATTCGACTCAACAACTTATTCAACGTATTGGTGAAACTGACCAACTTTTCTTACAAGGGAACACCCCAGAACTAGCTTTGGAACGTGCCGATTTACGCTTACAACTGGTCAGTTTAAGTGAGTTGCGCCAAGAGCAGATTTACTTTTTGCAAGAAGCCATTGTGCTATTGGAACAAGGTCGCGTTGAATTTGAAGAAATGCCTTTGTCGCTGTATATCAATCTATCTTTGCATTTGGCCAAAGCATATATGATGTATTTTGAGCTCACGCGTGATGCCAAATATGCACTAATTACCCAGCAAATTTTAAAAGCCATGACCCATTATGCACATGGTGATATTTTCTTTTTCTTGGCCTATGCCAGCGCCAGTAAAAATGAAACTGCACTATGCCGCCATTGGCTAGGAAAATACAGTAAAACTGCCGAGTTTGATTTGGAGTTATTGCAGATTCACCCTGCCTTTAATGTTTACCAAACTGAAGTGTGGTTTAAACAGATGCTTAAAAGCAGAATGCATTAAAACGCCTCGTATTGAGGCGTTAGCATAAATATGAAATGGTTTTTATACTGCTTGCAAACGATAAGCATCTAAGTGTAGCTGTTGATTGAGTTCATCAATCCAAATGGCCCAGTCATCATCCTGTACCAAATGACTGATTAAAAATTCACGTTGCGATTTATTCCAAAACGGCGCTTCATGTAAATTAATCTGCGCAGGTAATTGATGTGTACGTACATACAGTTCAATGGCTGCAGGGCTACTGGCTAAACCGAGCTGGCTGAATAACATGGCTAATGATGGAGTATTTTGCATGAGCACCTTGCCCCCTTTATTAGTTTATTTGTAATTCCTTATTGAACCAACTTATAACAATTTGCATAAAAAACCCAGTCCTTTGACTGGGTTTGTTGTATCTTTTTGTGATTAATTTTTTGAGCTGCTCTCACTCAAGTTTTTATAACCATACTTCACGCCATTTACGTACTTGGATGCTGATCACTATGCAATTGCTCATTCAGCGTTTCAATCACAATGGCCCAGTCATCATCTTTTTTCCAATGGCTTTGTAGAAATTGCCGCTGACCCTCTGTCCAAAATTCAGCACAGTGTAATTTGGTTTCTGCGGGCAATTGATGTTCACGAATAAATTGATCAATTGCAGCATCATCTGCATCTAGACCCAATTGTTGAAATAACAGTTCTAAAGTTGGTTGTTGATCAAACATGACATCCTCCTTTAACTCTTTCAGTGATTAAGATGACTGTAACTCGCTTTATTCAAGCATTCAGCAGCAGCCGAGTTGCAGCATGTTATTTTTTGTACAACACCACCGTTTCTGTGCAAGTTTCAAAGCATGCAATACAAGTAAGAATGAATCAGAAATTGTTGATAAGAATCATGTCGGATGTTTAGCTTAAAGCTGTAAAGAGACTACAAAATAAAAAAGCCAGTCAAAATTTACGCTGACTGGCTGAATAGGTTTAGTTTTAAATTTAGCAACCTGTTAATTTTTCAGGTTGTGGCTTTTCACTTGGAAAGAAAATTGGGCGCAGTTTTACGCCAATTGCATTCCCCATAAAAGCAAATACCAACCACAACCAACCATGCACACTTCCTGAAGCTATACCGCTGAAGTAAGCACCGATATTACAACCGTATGCTAAACGTGCGCCATAGCCAAGTAATAGGCCACCAACAACTGCTGCAACCAGTGAGCGACGTGGAATATTAAAGTTAGGCGCAAACTTGCCTGCCAAACTCGCTGCAAGCAAAGCACCGAGCATGATGCCAAAATTCATCATCGAGGTAATGTCATGCCACAATGAATTTGCCAATGCTTTAGCATTGCCTGACTGCTGCCAATAATCCCAAGCGCTTACATCTACACCCGCAAAAACAGCAACTTTTGCAGCCCAAACTGCAAGCGCAGAAGTCACGCCCCACGGACGACCAGCCAATACCAAGGTAGCAAAATTCAGCAGCGTTAAAATAAGCCCACCCCAAATTAACGGCCAAGGACCTTTGAGGAAACGCTTCCAACCATGGTACTGACTTTGTGGCTCTGCCTCTAAACTGCCATGGCGTTTCTTTTCAACCCATACTGTCACGGCTGCAATTAACGCAAAAATAACGAAACTCAACAGCAGCGCAGGAATCACCCCAAAGCTTTCTACAATAGAAATGGGTGCTAAATGTGGTAGGTTAAACCACCAATCCAAATGTGATGTTGCAATCAACGAACCTAAGCAAAAGAAGAATAAGGTCACCAACATGCGGGCACTACCACCGCCAACGGTGTACAAAGTACCTGAAGCACAACCGCCGCCCAATTGCATACCAATACCAAAAATAAAGGCACCAATCATGACTGACATGGAAACAGGATTTACATTACCTTTGACAGGATTTCCAAATAATTCACCTGCCCCTAAAGCAGGGAAAAATAGCAATACCGCCAAACCCAACATGATCATTTGGGCACGCAACCCACGCCCACGCCCTTCTTTAATAAGGCTCTAGACTAGCAGAATAGATATGTTAGTCTAGAGCCTTAATAAATACGCGCCAGCTAGAAGTAAAGCCAAAAGAATCATGATACAAGGTCATCCCCAAAGCACCACCAATTAAAAATAACAGCGCTTGATTCAGACCAACAATTTGATAGGCACCCAAGGTACCCACAATTAACAAGATAAAAGCCACCCAAACCGAAACATTCGATCTTTGGGAAGCTGCAACAATAACAGACATGGAAGAGAGAATTTGAAAAAGGAAACCCGCGTATTCTACGCAATTTCCCCTACGCTGTAGGACTGACTGCTTATTTTATCGCAGATAATTCATTCTTATATCTGATAATAAATATAAGTAAATTTGATTTATAAGTCTTATTTTTATAAGAAATATGAACATAGAAAACAAAAGGCCAGTCAATAAAATTGACTGGCCTAACTCGTAACCGAGTTTTTAATTTAATCTAGAAGATTAAATTATTTAAGCATGTCAGCAATTGCTGCGCGCTCTTCTTCAAGTTCATTTAACGTGAAGTTGATACGCTCACGGCTGAACTCGTCGATTTCAAGACCTTGAACGATTTTGTACTCGCCATTTTCGCAAGTTACAGGGAAACCGAACATTACGCCTTCAGGAATACCGTAAGAACCATCAGAAGGGATACCCATCGTTACCCATTCGCCGTTTGTGCCAAGCGCCCAGTCACGCATGTGGTCAATTGCAGCGTTTGCAGCAGAAGCAGCAGAAGATAAACCACGCGCTTCGATGATCGCAGCACCACGCTTACCAACAGTTGGAAGAAATACGTCTTTGTTCCATTCTGCATCGTTGATTTTGTCTTTTAAGCTTTCTCCATTTGCAGTTGCAAAACGGTAGTCAGCATACATTGTTGGAGAGTGGTTACCCCAAACTGTCATTGTTTTGATGTCAGAAACAGCAACGCCAGCTTTTTGAGCAAGTTGAGTTAACGCGCGGTTGTGGTCAAGACGTAACATTGCTGTGAAGTTTTTCGCTGGAAGATCTGGAGCAGATTTCATTGCGATGTAAGCATTCGTGTTCGCTGGGTTACCAACAACTAGAACTTTAACATCACGGCTAGCAACTTCGTTAAGTGCTTGACCTTGACCAATAAAGATTTCACCGTTTACTTTAAGAAGGTCAGCACGCTCCATACCAGGACCACGTGGACGAGAACCAACCAATAACGCGTAGTCAGCATCTTTAAATGCCACTTTAGGATCATCAGTACCGATCATGCCAGCCAATAATGGGAAAGCACAGTCGTCAAGTTCCATCATTACGCCTTTAAGCGCAGCTTGAGCTTTCTCAAAAGGAACTTCTAATAATTGAAGGATAACTGGTTGGTCTTTACCCAACATTTCACCGCTAGCGATACGGAATAATAGGCTGTAACCAATTTGACCAGCAGCGCCAGTAACGGCAACGCGAACAGGTTGCTTCATGTAATTATCTCCAATTGAGAGGATAGTCAATGCGATTAAATAGCTGTTCTATCTAATCTTAATAATCATAAACGCGAAAGATTGTACTCCAATCATTCAGCGGATGCATGCAAAAGCGCATCAAATTCCACAAAAGTCTGATAGAAAATATGAATAAAATTTCTCAAAAAGCTTAAAATTCAGAAATTACAGTCACCTAGCAAACTAGTAAGAACCTTTAATGACAAACTGATTCGGGCAATTTGATTCAATCGCTGCACCGCACTGCTTATAGCGTCCTGCGGTGTTATAACAAATTTTGATTTCAGTTAAATAACTTTTACCTTGATGGTTAGAGCACTGAAAATGCACGCTTTTTGATGACATACCTGAATTGGACTTGAGAAACAAACTCCGTAGTTGTGACAATTGCACCGTCTGCGAGTCTTGGCCTGTCAATACCGAAGGCACGTTCATCCGATCAGCATTGTTAATGATCATACGGAAATACTGACTGGCATTCATGGGCACACAACCACCAATGGCTTGCCACAATTGTACCCGTGCTGCTTCATCAGGCATGACCCGCGCCACCACTTTGGCTTGTAAAGGTGGCAACTTTGCCGATGATTGAGTGCTACACTCGCGCGCAGCAACTTCAGGATATAAGCCTTCAATATTCAGTGAGTAGCCTTCTAAACATTTACGCTTTTTGCTTTTGCTCGAATCGATTAAACACACGGCGGGCGTCATTTGCACGGACATCACATAGCCTTGCACGGGGGCAGAAAATGTATTTTGCGTACACAAAACCAAAGCTGTACCACTCAAACCGAGCAATGTAACTTGAATTGGCTGTAAAACTGTACTCATCCACATTTTCAATGCTTCAGCCCCCTAAATTCTTATACACCCAATGACTCACGCATCTATATATCAACACGCATGATCATCTAACTGTATCACTTGTAACATTTTCCTAAGGTGTATTCCGAGATGGAATATGTTGCATACGACTACTCATCGATTGTCCCCCCTGCCCCAACAACACACCATAATGTGTGGCATTGGTCATGACATGCTTGACATAGTCACGTGTTTCTAACAATGGAATACTCTCGGTATATTGGTCTGCAGCAATCGCTTGAAACTCGGGCTGCCAACGACGTGCACGGTTCGGCCCTGCGTTATATCCCGCTGTGGCGAGTACTGGACTATTGCTTAACTGTCTCTGAATGGTCGACAAATAAAATGTGCCATAACGAATATTGGTATTCATATCACTTAGCGCGGCAGGATTATAAGTTTCACCCATTTGTCGTGCAACTAAACGTGCCGTATCGGGCATGATTTGCATTAGCCCACCTGCGCCGACATGCGAACGCGCAGTAGTATTAAAACGGCTTTCCTGACGCATCAAACCATAAGCCCAAGCAGGATCAATACCTGCATTTTGACTATGACTCACCACATAATTACGGTGTGGCATTGCATAACGGTAACTGTAGTTGTGCTTATTCACAGTACGGTCTGCCGCATAAATCGCACGGTCGTACCACCCCATATCGGTCGCACGTTTGGCAGCTGCCAAAATCAAACCATCATCCTGTCTTAAATAAGCCTGACGTACTGCCCAGTTCCATTCACGATTCACATAATTGGCGGGCGCATTAATTTCACGTAAGGCAAAAGCACGGTTAAAGTGAATATCCTGATTTAAACGCTGTAAATCATTGGTTGTCGGCTGGCTATTTACTGGAATGGCATTGTAACGCTGCCCAAGACGATCTTTTGCTAATAAGTTGTGATAATCATCGCCCTGTGCCAACTGTTTATAAATATTTTGCGCGCTGCGTTTCGATGCTGCATCATTGCGTTGTTCTGAAGCACGAGCCAACCAGTATTGCCAACGGTCTTCTTGTTTCTGAGTCACACTCATGCTGTCTACTGCACGAATCACACTTTCCCATGCACCAAAGCGGATGGCCTGTCGGGCATAGATTTCTGCTTCTTCGGGGCTAAATGGCAAGCCATAACTGGCATCTAAGGCGCTTAACACTTCACGGTTGAAATTATTTTTCATCACCGTGGTGCCACCAATATAGCCTACTGCACGGTGCAACGCTTTTTGTACGGCATCGGGTGTACCCTCTGCACTCCGTTTTAGTGAAGACAAGGCCGAATCCAGATCACTGTCAGCCAAACGACCTATGGCATAAATTAAATAAGCGTGATCTTCATTGCTGGCTTTTGGGGCCGACCATAAATAATTCAGTGGATTGGCCTGAATACTGTTCAGTTGTGCCAAACTCAGATTCATACCTAAACTTTGCGCAGTCGCCAAAGCTTGCCCGGACTGCCCTGCACGCAGTTGTCCCCACAAACGCTGCTGCTTGTCTTGCTGAGTCATAATTGGACTAGAGAGCATCATTCGACCTAGACCTGTACAAGATTCAGGTTGTGAGTTCGTGGTCAACCAAACATCTTTAAATTCCGCGACCACCAAAGGATCACCCGAACGGGTACGAACTTGTGCCATGGCACAGCTTTCGGCCTGATCAGCATTACTCACATAGGCAAGCACAGGTTGTGCACTGCTAAAATCGGCCTGTTTCACTTTTTCTTCGATGTAATCGGCTGCGAGTTTTTCTGCCATCGCTGATTGTGGATGGCGCTGTGCAAACTGAACAATTGCACTGGCAGGTTGCATGCCCAAATTGGTGTTCAATGCCCAGTATTCAGGATAGTAGCCCAAAACATCATTTTGCATGGCATATTGATACTGCTGCAATAAATCGACATCACCTGAATTGGCTGCACGCAGTGCATCATTAAACTGTTCATTTGCGGCATGCGTACCCGTCATCACGGCAAGCGAAACCAGACTTAGCACAAGCTTTTTCGTTAATTTATTATTTTGTTTCATCATTTGCAGCATTCGCTTGCTTTCGGTCATTTACTTCCGCCTCGAGGTCCGCATCTCATCTTTAGGTTTAGTTTAATTAGTCTAGAACCGCAGTTGTGTTCTGTTATGTAACCTTCTGATTAGACACTATTAATCTTACAACTCATGTTCAAACAAATTTCTTCATATTTCAATCAGCTGTTGTGCTGATTTAAGGCTGTCAGTTTAGCGTGAATTCCTGCTAAAATATGCGCCTTTCTTTTGTCTAATGACGTTTATTTTTTATAAACGATTTAGTGAACTATCTCTTAGGAGCCTACATGACGGTTCAAACCTTCATCCCCAATGGTGCCCAAGCTGCCTCAGAAAACACTGTTACCCAGCCACAGCACACCCCAGCCGACGGTTCAGTCAAAAAACTGTATATCGAAACGCAAGGGTGTCAGATGAATGAGTATGACAGTCACCGTATGGCAGACCTTTTAGGCGATTCTCACGGCTATGTACTGACCAGCAACCCTGCTGATGCCGATATTCTGCTCATGAATACCTGTTCGATTCGTGAAAAAGCGCAGGAAAAGGTGTTTTCTGAATTAGGTCGCTGGCGTAAGCTGAAAGAAAAAAATCCTGATTTGGTGATTGGCGTAGGCGGTTGCGTCGCTTCTCAGGAAGGCGACAATATTCAAAAGCGTGCCCCGTATGTGGATATGATTTTTGGTCCACAAACCTTGCACCGTTTACCGCAAATGCTTGATCAACACCACGATCAGGTCGAAAAACCAAAGAAAGAAAAAATCAAACTGGTGGATATTTCTTTCCCAGACATCGAAAAGTTCGACTTCCTACCTGAGCCGCGAGTTGAAGGCTTTAAGGCCTTTGTATCGATTATGGAAGGCTGTTCAAAATACTGCTCATTCTGTGTCGTGCCATATACCCGTGGTGAAGAAGTTTCACGTCCTTTAGATGACGTATTGGCTGAAATTGCGACTTTGGCAGAAAAAGGTGTACGTGAAATTAGCTTGCTCGGTCAAAACGTGAATGGTTACCGTGGTGAGACTTTTGACGGCAAAATTTGTACTTTCGCAGATTTACTGCGTTTAGTTGCCGAAGTGCCTGGCATTGGTCGTATTCGTTACACCACATCACACCCGCTTGAATTTAATGATGATTTAATTCAATGCTACCGTGATTTACCGCAAATGGTGTCGCATTTACACTTACCTGTACAAAGTGGCTCAAACGATGTGCTACAAGCCATGAAGCGTAACCACACCATTGATGTGTATATCGACAAGATTGCCAAATTACGTAAAGTGCGCCCAGATATGCATTTATCTAGCGATTTTATTATTGGCTTCCCTGGTGAAACCGATCAAAACTTTGAAGAAACTTATCAGTTTATTCAAGAGATGGATTTTGACCACTCGTACAGTTTCATCTATTCAAAACGTCCAGGTACGCCTGCATCTGAACTTGAAGACACCACACCTGAAGATGTGAAAAAAGAGCGTTTGGCCAAAGTCCAACAATGGATCAAACAATCGAGTATTGATAAGACCGATGCCATGCTGGGTACGGTGCAACGTGTCCTGATTGAAAATGTTTCTGATAAAGATCCGAACATTTTGGTCGGCACAGCAGACAATACACGTTTAGTAACATTTATTGGTGACCCTGCTTGGGTCGGACGCTTTGCGGAGATTGAGATTACCGAGATTAAAACTTTGAATTTAGTTTATGGTGAACTCTTGAATCTTGAGCCTGACGTGGCGTAATGTAGGAGCTAAAGTCCAATAACAGATTAAGGAATTCTCTTGACTGCAGCGATTCGACGTACAGTAACTTTTCCTGGTATTTCAATGGAACGTTTAAAAAGCATGCTCGGTGCTTATAACGGACATTTGAAACAAATCGAACAACGCCTAGACGTCCAAATTTCCCATCGTGGTGACGCCTTTTTTATAGATGGGGAAATTGATGCAGTTGAGCGAGCCGAAACGCTCTTGCAACGCCTGCATGAAGAAGCGGAAAGTTCTGCACAAATCAGTGCAGACACGCTCCACATGATGATTCAAGGCAGTCAGACTGACCGTGAATTACAATCGGATGATGGGCAAGAGCATACTGGATTGGATGCTGTTTGGTTACAAACCCGCAAAGGCCGTATTAACCCACGCGGTGCCAACCAAAAGCGTTATGTTCAGCGTATTTTGCAAAGCGATATTTCTTTTGGTATTGGTCCTGCAGGTACAGGTAAAACCTATTTGGCCGTAGCTGCTGCCGTAGATATGCTGGAACGCAATGAAATTCAGCGAATTCTATTGGTGCGTCCTGCGGTTGAAGCAGGTGAAAAACTGGGTTTCCTACCTGGTGATTTAACCCAAAAAATTGACCCCTACTTGCGCCCACTTTATGACGCCCTATATGAAATGTTGGGTTTTGAGAAAGTGGCCAAACTCATTGAACGTCAAGTAATTGAAGTTGCGCCCCTAGCATATATGCGTGGTCGCACCCTAAATCACTCTTTTGTGATTTTGGATGAAGCGCAAAATACTACCCCTGAACAAATGAAAATGTTCCTGACTCGTTTAGGCTTCGGCTCACGTGCAGTCATTACTGGTGACGTGACTCAGGTTGATTTACCTCGTGGTCAGCAATCAGGTTTATCTCATGCGCTACGTGTCTTGGAAAATGTGCATGAAATTCACATCACACGTTTCCACTCACGCGATGTAGTCCGTCACCAGTTGGTGCAAAAAATTGTTGAAGCCTATGAAGGCTGGGACAGTGAGCAACAGCGTTTAAGTGCCGAAGCGCGTGCAGAACGTAAAGCGCGCCAGGAAGCATTAATTGCGGAAAATGATGCCGCAGCAGATGCACAGCACTAATCGCTGTGCGCTCTGCAACCTACTGAAGTATTAAGGATTCATTTTGAAATTAAGTCTCAGCCTGCAACAGGACATTCAAGCGCCTGAGCTGGTGTTAAAACGTGCCTATCTGAAAAAAGTAGTCGAAACCACTTTAAGACATATAGACACCCAAAGTGATTGTGAAATTGGAATTGCCTGTGTCGATCATGCCGAAAGTCACAAGCTCAATCTGGAATATCGCAAAAAAGACAAATCTACCAACGTCTTGTCTTTCCCAAGCGATTTACCCGATGAAATGGCACAAGTTTTGCCGAGCTTCCCTATTGGGGATTTGGTAATTTGTATTCCTGTGGTTTTACAGGAAGCTGCAGAACAAGCCAAAACACCATTAGCGCATTTCACTCACATGCTAGTACATGGCACGCTGCACCTTATGGGATATGATCATGAAACCTCAGATGAGGATGCCGAAGAAATGGAAGCTTTAGAAGTTGAGATTCTTGCCAAGTTGGGTTTGGATAATCCATACATGGAAAGAGATTGAATTTTAAGTTTTAGAAAATCATAAAAATAGCGGGCTAAGGCTCGCTTTTTTGTTTAAAACTACTCCCTCCCAATGGGAGGGAGAACATTCATTAGAGTCCCATGATTGCTAAATACCAGAAGAACATTGCTGCGTAAAGCAGAGAGTAGATTCTTGTTACTTGTCCACAAAGTCCTCTCTCCCTTTGGGAGAGAGCCAGAGAGAGGGAAAAACTAGCGCACCTCAAACTCAGCTTCAGCAGGGTCAAAACGCCACGTCCGTACAATCCGCAATTCAGAAATATCTTTCATTTTGGCATCAAATGCACCAAAAGGTGCGGCTTTACGCACCGAAGCTTTGGCTGCTTCATCTAGCATGGCATGTCCTGAACTTTCAATTAAACGAATGGCGCGAATCCCACCATTGTTGTTCAAAATCACCATTAAACGTACTTCGCCTGCCAAATTCTGTGCTTTGGCTTGTTCTGGATAATAACGGTTACCATAAAATTCGACTTTTTGACGGAATTTTTCCATATAACCAGCGGTGTTGTCTTGCTTGGCCTGAATCCCATCGATGGTTTTAATTTTTTGCTGACGGCTAAAATTTTGTTGGCGATGTAAATATTGCGCTTCAATACTGGCGACCATGGCAGCCTTAGCTTGGAATTGGCTATTCAACTCCTGCATGGCTTTTTTGCGCTGATTTTCTGCAGCCTGTTTTTGCCAACTGAGCGTGGTCATCAATACTTTTTCTTCAAAGTTTAATTCACGCTGTTGCTGCATACGCTCTAAACTTTCCAATTGCTGCTCCCCTGCACTTTGTTCAGTCATGGGTGCAGGCATATCACTCGACATGCGATGTTCTTCACGGAACGTACCTGAACCTTGCTGATCGGCTTGGGCTAAGAAATCTGCATCTTCAACTTTTGCATCGCTCATGCGTACCGATACCGCAATCTCTTTGACCGCAGCATCGCTTTGTTGCGGTGCAGCAAACTGCACGGCCAAAATTAATGCGTGCAATACAGCAGCCACCAGCAACGCTGCAGCAAAAATAGGATCTTTCCACCAATCTTGCGTAGAAGGCATCAATTGAATTTTTTTTAGCATCACATTAATCCGACAAAACGTCTGATTCCCCAAGCCGCCAAATGCGGTATAAACTAAAGAGCATATTACTTTGCTCAGTTTTTGCTTTTCTGCAAAACTGCGAAGTTCATCAAAAAGCTGACTACTGAGCCTTAAAATCTTAAAAATGGTGCAACTTATTTTGCTAAACTGCAAGCTTCTATGCCTGTATTTTTAATACAATTCGACAAAATATTTGTATCTGTAAAGAATGAATGAACGACTTGGACGGCCGTATGCAAACCCTGATCACCAATATCTCTCAACGTATCCGTCAAGTGTACCAAAAAGCGGAAGGATTTATTGAGGATGAACGTGAATTTCCATTATCTCAGGTCTTCTTAAATGCGACTTTTCAGCGCTTTGTGACCGATAATGTGAAAATGTTGCAAGATCTGCACGCAGACTTACACGACGACTGGTTACGTCTTTATGCAACCCTAGATTACAACGGCTTGAACATCACTCTGTCTGTCGATTTAAAATTAGTACAGATGGAATTGAATAAAGATACTCAGCTGATTGTGTTTGAACAAATTAGTGACACGCAGGTCATTGAGGCGAGTTATCCAAGCTTTTTACATAAAATCGCGGTTAAGTGTGCTTTATTTTACTATCAAAAAATACGCAATGATGACCCTTTAGGCATGATTTTAGAAAAACTCAAAGTCATTAAAGTCAAAGATGATTTGCTGCATTTAGATTTAAATCGCTGGTTGAGCAAAAGCCGCTCTATCATTGACACACTCAGCAAAGTTCATGTGAATCATGCGGTATTACGTGAAGCGGAATTGGTGCTCACTGGCAACGTCAATTTAACGGCGTTGTTCCGCAAAATGTCTGAAGAAAGACTAGAAGATGTGGAAGAATCTCTTGCAGATACGCAAGTCACACCGCTGAAACAAAAATAAAGCTAAGCTGAAACTTTAGAAGAGAATACATACAGGAAAACTACACAAGCCGCATAATTCCTAATTTTCTCTTCATATTCAACGCGTATAATGGCAACAAGCAAGTAAATTGCATCTCCCTACATACAGAGGAAATATCTCAGCAATGGCAAATCATGTATTGAAAAAAATGGGTATGGCAGCCGGTGTGTCTACAGCACTGTTTTTGGCTGGTTTCTCTAGCCAAACATTTGCCATGAGTCCTTTCCAAGCCAGTTATCAATTTAACTACAATGGTAAAAACTTAGGTTCTGCAACACGTACTTTAAGCCAAACAGGTAACCAATGGAGTTATGTGTTTGCTGCCAAAGCAGGCGTGATTGCCTCTGCTACAGAAACTAGCCGTTTTAGTTTTAATAATGGCAAAATTGGCTCATCTAGCTTTAGCCGCAGCAGTAAGATTTTGGTGCATAACAACACCATGAGTATTAACTTCAATCCTTCGGCGAAAACCATTAACACCAAAAAGGACAGCGACACCCGTTCTTTTGCGTGGAAAGCGGGCGTGTTGGATGAGTTGAATGCGGAACTGCAAATCCGTGAAGACTTAAAAAGTGGCGGTTTAAAATCGAGCTACTATATTGCCGATAATAAAGAGGTGGAATCACGTCGCTTTATTAAGCAAGGTTCAGAAAAAATCAAAACCAGTTATGGTACTTTTGATACCATTAAAGTGGTGCTGAAACACAACAAACCAAACCGTGATACGATTTTCTGGTTGGCACCAAAACTTGACTACTTGCCTGTCAAAGTTACCCACCAAGACAAAGACAAGTCTTATGGATTATTACTCACAGGCTATAAAGGCCCGACCAACTAATTTAGAATATAACTACTGAGCAAAGCTTGGCAGTTATTCACCATTTGGTAAATTGTTCTTGCATTTTTTCAGGTGCTTTTTAAAATACGCTTTTGCTTTGAAAAGCACCTGCTCTTGAGGATTCTCCCGTGCATGCACTAGAACAGAAAATTTTAGCCGAAGGTATCGTTCTATCTGAAGCGGTTCTAAAAGTCGACTCTTTCTTAAACCATCAAATTGACCCTGTGATGATGCAGCAAATTGGTCAAGAATTTGCGCGTTTGTTTAAAGATGCAGGCATCACCAAAATTATTACCATCGAAGCTTCTGGCATTGCACCAGCTGTGATGGCAGGTTTAGAGCTTGGCGTACCTGTAATTTTTGCACGTAAATATCAATCTTTAACCTTAAAAGATGATTTATACCGCTCTAAAGTATTTTCATTTACCAAGCAAACTGAAAGCACGATTGCCATTTCAAACAAACATATCAGCGCGAGCGACAAAGTCTTGGTGATTGATGACTTTTTGGCAAATGGTCAAGCTGCACTTGGTTTAGCAGATTTAATCCATCAAGCCAATGCAGAAGTCGTGGGTATTGGGATTGTGATTGAAAAGTCATTCCAGCCGGGTCGTGAATTATTGCTTGAAAAAGGCTATCGCGTTGAATCATTGGCACGAGTAAAGTCTTTGGCAAACGGTACAGTTGAATTTGTACGCGATTAAGGTCGATTAAAACTGATGTTGGTTCATCATTTAAACCCGATGATCAAAGAGTGCTTAGGCGCTCTTTTTTTTATGCTTTTTTTAAACTTAAACAACTCATTTACATATATTGAATTTACAAAATAGCCGCGCTACGCCATTCTGCACTTGAAATAACAGTGATTCAGCAGTCTAGTTTTTCTGATTGCAGCTCTAGACAGCACTTTTTAGATCGTCTGCGTGCATTGATGCATGCGGCATGAGCATAAGGCAATTTACAGTCATGACACAAGACAATCCGTTGATGCAACACAGTATCACCTGTCCGAAATGTGGTTCAACTCAAGTTGAAAAACGCGACCATGAACAAAACTTACAAAAAATTGGTGGCGTGTTATTAGGCTCTGCAGGTACGGCAGCAGGTACAGTAGGCGGCGCAGCTTCAGGAGCTTCTATTGGTGCGGCAATCGGTACTGCCGCAGGACCTTTGGGCGTAATTATGGGCGGCACGATTGGCACGTTTGTCGGGGCAATTAGTGTGGGAATCACAGGCGGTTTTCTTGGGCATCGCTTTGGTAAAAAAGCAGGTGTAATTGTTGATCAGAATATTTTTCTAGATTTTCAATGCCTCAAATGTAAACACCGCTTTAAAGAAAAGTTGAAACAGCCAAGCAACTCTAAGTAACCCTAAATCAATTTCAAAAAAAGTGCTGCACATTGCAGCACTTTTTGATTGCATCTTTTTATTTTGCAGTGCTGCTTGCAGAAGTCATCACAGTTTTTTGTGCCGCTAAATACTGTGCTTCCGCAGGTTGTTTTTCAATACGTTGTTCTTCTGAAAAACTCAGACTATGCACAATTTCAGTCGCTGCAACACTCGACCATGAACACCCTAAACTCATTAGACCTAACCCAATCAGCATCCACTTATTCATTTTCACTTTCCTCAATCTCTCATTTTTACAGCAGTCCGTTGTGCTCAATACATTAGGGTCTGTTGACAATTCGTCTATGTTTGCGGCATGAGAGATATATCTCGCAAGGTTTTTTAGCTGATATAAGGCATGGGACAGGAAATTTAGTCATTCTAAATGACTGGCACATAACGCAATAGCAGCAAAAAATATGCTCGCCCCGAAAGGCTGTGGCTAAAACTTTCTCAGATTGCGTTATGAAACTTAGCAATAATCTCGCTATTCCTTGCGTTTCATGCCTGATCTGCTCAGTTTTAGCCTACAGCGCAAGCCATTTATGAAATGTCAACAGACCCTAGCCTGCAAAAAAATGCTGCGTGAACCGTGACAGAAAACTCTGCTTTTAAAGCGGTTATTAGACGTGAAAAGAGAAAACTGAATATCACTGCAAATGGTGATTTTAGGTGAAAAGTGAACTTATTTTTTAGCACGCTCAATGCTACATAAGCCAATCGAATTCAAGTACAAAAGATAAAAGCGTAAAACGATATCCACATTTTACGCTTCATCTTAATTAAAGAAAGAATCTCACATGCCCTGTAATTTTTTTACCATTTCACCTAGGCGTTGTCCTTGCGCTTCACAAAGGATTTTTTCATCCTGACTCAAAGCCTGATCGTGGCGTGGGCCACTCACATGAGTTGCCCCATACGGTGTACCGCCTGTCTTGGTGTTGGATAACGCAGGATGTGCATTGTGCAAGCCCATGATCATCATGCCATGGTGAAAAAGTGGCGGTAACATAGTCAGTAAAGTGCTTTCCTGTCCGCCATGCATCGAACCTGAAGAGGTAAACACACAGGCAGGTTTATTATGTAACGCACCATTCAGCCACAGACTGGTGGTTTGATCCCAAAAGTATTTCATTTCTGATGCCATATTGCCAAAGCGTGTTGGCGAACCTAAGGCCAAACCTGAACAATTGGCCAGATCATCCAAAGTACAGTAAATATCGCCTTCTGCTGGAATACTTGGCTCAGCTTGTTGTACCACAGTTGAAATATTGGGTACGGTTCTAATTTTAACAGGCATGCCACTGGCCTCTACTCCATTGGCAATTAAATGTGCCATTTCCTTAGTAGAACCATATTTACTAAAGTACAAAACCAGAATATATGCTTGCATCATGCGAATAAATCAGACTAAAAATGAAAACTATACGGTATTTTGCTGCTTTTTTGGTTAAGCTTAAACATGAAAACACATAAAGATGATTAAAAATTGAGACAGCGACTGTATGATTGTTGAGTATTTAAAGAAACTGCCCTTCTATGACAAAAAATGGTTTCAATTTGTCTTATTTGTGCTGCGTCGCTTTGAAGCCGACCGCTGCCGTGAACAAGCAGGTTCTTTAACCTACACCACCCTGTTTGCGGTTGTGCCTATGCTGACCGTTTTTTTAGTGATCATCTCTTCCATTAAGGCACTTGAACCTGCACGCCAACAATTACAACAGCTGATTTACAGTAACTTTTTACCTAAAACCACCATCGCATTCGACAAAGCCTTAAGTGCTTTTACTGATAAATCTAGCAACCTCACGATTATCGGGATTCTGTTTTTATTCATTACCACAGTGATGATGCTGACCAGTATTGAAACCGTGTTTAATCGCATTTGGCGTGTCAAAGAAACCCGTGGTGGCATTATGGGTTTTATGCGTTATTGGACCATTATTTCTTTAGGACCTATTTTGCTGGGCAGCGCCTTTGTTATTTCATCCACTTTGGCATCTATGAATGTTCTCAGCAATAACTTTGCAGGTTATGAACTCAACGGTGCGTTTATTTTATGGCTGATTTCATTTGCCCTGACTGTTTTAGGCTTTTTTATTCTAAATTGGACGATTCCCAACCGCAGTGTGCCTGTAAAAGCCGCCCTAATTGCAGGTGTTTTTAGCGCAGTGGTGTTTGAATTATTAAAAAACCTGTTTGGTTTTATTATGTCCAACTTCACCAGCTATGAGCTAATTTATGGTGCATTTGCGGCTGTGCCTATTTTCTTACTGTGGATTTTTCTGTCTTGGAACATTGTGCTCTTAGGTGTCGAAATTAGTTATGCCCTGACCGCATTTGAAGCCAGTCGAGAAAAAAAATGCCATCCCCTACTTATGCTTTTAGACTTGCTAGAATTGTTCTATAAAAAGCAAATGCGTGGCGAGAGTGTGAGCGAAGCAGAAGCATTGGATGTTTTAGGCCGCAATGAAATTGGACGTTGGCCATCTTATGTGTTGATGTTGGAACAGCAAAATTTAATTAAACGCACTGAAAATGATGAATTTGTTTTGGTGCGCAATTTATCTCAGGTAGATTTTTGGAGTTTTTATTCACAGCTACCGTATTCATTGCCACGTCGTCAGGACTTGGCCAATGTCTATCCTGATGATGAATGGATGCAAAAACTTGGCCCCGTACTCAGTGAAACCGATGACTATTTGGCTGCCAAATTGTCGATTCCGCTCTCTAAGATTTTTGAAGAAAAATAATCTTGTACGCGCTCGCTAGATTTTAAATATCACCCATCTTCAAATTTAAACCCGTATTGAGCTACTAGGTTATTTGAAGATGATTTTTACATGACAACATTGCTGATGTTGAGTCTTGCTCAAGTTCATGGAAAAGCTGCAAATACTTATTTTCTTTTTAGTACTTGGGTTTTATGTTTAAACCAACCTTGTGCATTGACCATCAACACGCCCAACATGACCAAAATTGCCCCAACCATAAAACTTTGACTCAGACTTTCATTCAATAACCAAACACCAAACAACACCCCGAATAAAGGCGTTAAAAATGAAAATACGCCTAAGCTAGAGGCTAAATATTGCTTCAACAACCAAAACCAAGCCAAATAGCTAATAAATGAAATCAACACAGCATGAAAAACCAAACTTGCCCATGCAATAGCAGTCCAATGAATGTCTGCTTGCCCGAGTGCATACGCCATAGGCAATAAAATCAGAAAGCCACCTACCAATTGATAAAACAGGGTTTGCGTTGCAGGTGCTTCAGACAAACGGCTTAAACGTACAGCTATCGTGGTGGCTGCCCAAAGCATACCTGCACTTAAGGCCAGTAAATCACCAAAAAGCATTTGGCTGAAGTCTTGCTGTTGAGATTCAGCACGCCACAAAAACGTAACCGCAATCCCGACAAAAGCCAAAATAATTCCGCTCCACTGCAAAGGAGATAACTGCTCTGCAGGTAGTTTCCAATGTAAGCCTAAAGCCACAAAAATAGGTGCGGTATATAGTAAAACCACCACGTGCGAGGCAGAGGTATATTGAATAGCTTGCCCTAGCATAAAAAATTCTGCGGCAAACAACACCCCGACCAATATGCCGGGATACACATATTGCGCTGCAAGCAATTGCGTATTTCTTGCCATCCACAACAAAGGCAACACCATGATGGCAGATAAACCTGAGCGTAATGCCAATTGCATTAATGGAGAAATATCAGGTGCGGCCAGCTTCAGCACTACTTGTTGTAAACCCCAAAAGACGCACAAAATAAGCATCATACTGCTGGCTTTTGCATCTAGTGCTTGGCGTGAACTCATGGCTGAACCTGATTTAAATAAAAAAATAGACTTTCAAATAAGCGGCGAACTCAACCCAAATAGCATGGATGATTAAATACGCTTGAGTAGGTGAAATATTTTGGCATTATGCGTGAGTTTGCATAAAAAAAGCGACCTTAAAAGATCGCTAATTTTAAATAAGATATGGGCTTAATCGTCTGTTGCAAAAGCAATATCACTGAGTCCGGCTTCACTCGCACGTGACATTACTTGCGCTACAGTATCATAACGCGCTTCTTTGTCGGCTCTTAACACCACCGTTGGTTGCTGTGCTTGCTGACTGGCACTGTTAAAGCGGGTTTGCAATTCATCTAAGCTAATAATTTGATCATCCCACGCCACTTCACCATTGGCATTGATACTGACCTGAATTTGATCAGGTGGTAAATCTACAATCTCTGCAGTCGTTTGCGGCAAGGTTAATGGTATAGATGGGTTGGCAACGGTCGCTGTCACCAAAAAGATGATCATCAATACCAACATAATGTCGATCAGGGGAATGAGGTTCATCTCATTCATGCCTGAGTCGTTGTCTTCACCCAATTGAAAAGCCATTAAACCTGACCTCCCACTAAACTTTGTTGTGTTGCTTTCACTTCTGTTTTTTGCACAGATGAATCTTGCTGCAACATGGTATCAATCAACAAACTGTGTGCATGATCTTGCAGGTTATTCGATAAGGTACGGTTCACGCGCGAGCAAATGTTGTAGGCAATTACTGCTGGAATTGCGACTGCCAAACCAAAGCCTGTCATAATTAGAGCTTCACCCACAGGGGTTGCGACTTGTGCCAATCCTGCCTGTCCACTTTTACCCACGGCAACCAGTGCATGGAAAATACCCCAAACCGTACCGAATAAACCGACAAACGGTGCAAGTGAGGCAATCGTACCCAATACCGACACCCCTTTTTCTGCCGATGCTTTTTCTACAGAAATTTGACGCAATAGAGCCTGTTCTGCAACCGCTTTGCGCTGTTCAAAACTTAGTGGCACCAGTTTTGCCTTAAGCTGATTTAAAGCCTGTGACAGTTGAGCATAAGCTTGTTGCTTCAATTGGCGCGTGCCTATCAAACGTAATGCGAAGATGGTCCATGTCGCAATCGACATCGCCAATAACACGAAATACAGCGTTTTGCTGACTGCATCTGCGTGTTGCCAATAGACGGAAAAGTTCATACTCGAACTCCTGTTAAGGTTAGCCGTTAGGGTTCAATGTCAATTCAAAAGGCTGCTCAGCACGAATTGGATAAGCAACGCCATTTTCTTTGTACGGTTTGAATTTTGCACTACGCACAGCGCGTAAAATCTTTTGATCTAAAGCAGGTAAACCACTGGAACGGGTGATTTGTGCATGGGTAATTGCGCCTTTTTCATTGGCCTCAATGAGAACCACCACTGTTCGGGTTTCACCTTGTAAATCGCGGTTACTATAAGTTGGTTTTGGTGAGCGACTCCATTGCACCCCTGACCCACCAATTGAAACTGTTTTAGGTGCGGCTGGTACGACAGGTGCGGGTGCAACAGGAGCAGGAGTTGGTTTAGGCGCGGCTTGTACCACTTTAGTTTCAGTCACTGTCGCTACAGGTGCAGGTTTCACTACCCGCTCGACAGGTTTCTCTACGGGTTTTGCCACAGGCTTAGGCGCTTCAGCTTTTTTTACCTGTTGTACTTTTTCCACTTTTTTAGGTGGCGGCAGTAACGGTTTTTCTACCACAGGCACTTCTTTTACAGGCTGAGGCTTGGGTTTTTCAGGCTGTGGTTCAGCCTTAGGTTGCGGTGGCAACGGTTTAGGCTGTTCTTGAATTTTTACAAAGCGTACTTTTAAAGGTTCTTTTTCTATGGGCTTTAAGGTCGGAGTTTGCATTTGCCCCAATGCCCACAACACACCGACATGACCTAATGCAACAACAGCTAAAGCCGTCACAACTTTCTTTTTCATGGCATTGGGCATTTGTAGCATAGCGTTGGGAGATTGGTTCATTAAAGTCAGCGACCTTCAAAAGCAATTGCCAAACCATCACAATTCCGAACGATCAAACTGATCGGTTAGCACAATTAAAGTAACGCAATAATAAATGAGAAGTGTTTTCATTTGCAACTATTTTTTAATAACAAACGTGAATCATCCAATAAATTTGCTATTTTAAAAACAGTTTAAATAAATGTTATAACATTACAATTTTAGCATAAAAAAACATGCCATGTCGGCATGTTTTAATTCGATTTTTAGATAGCTTTTGCCCTATTGAAATACAACAGTTTTGTTGCCATCTACAATAATACGGTCTTCCAAATGCCATTTAACTGCACGTGCCAGTACATTACGTTCCACATCCTGACCCAATTCACGCAGTTGATCTACCGTAAAGTCGTGGTTTACACGCTCTACATCTTGCTCAATGATCGGACCTTGATCTAGGTCTGCTGTTACATAGTGTGCAGTTGCACCAATCAGTTTTACGCCTTTTTCATAAGCTTGTTTATATGGATTTGCGCCCACGAAAGCAGGCAGGAATGAATGGTGAATATTGATCACTTTCATTTCCCACTTAGAGACAAACTCTTCATCCAAAATTTGCATATAACGCGCCAATACCAACAAATCATTGCCTTGCATCAATTCATCAATTTTAGCGTAAGCTTCACGTTTATTTTCTTTATTAACAGGCACTACTTCAAACGGAATACCAAAGTTTTCTACCGCTTCACGCAAGGTGTCATGGTTCGACACCACTTTGGTAATTTCACATGGTAAACCACCACGTGAATGACGCCATAATAGTTCGAGCAAAGCATGATCAACTTTAGACACCAAAATGCCGACTTTTTTCACATCGCTGACCAAAGCCAAACGCCATTGCATTTCATAACGCTCTGCCACGTTAGAAGCAAAGGTTTGCAATAAGCTTTCTTTACGGCTTTGCAAGTGATCCAGTTCAAACTCAACCCGCATGAAATAACGCCCGCCCTGAGCTTCTGTTGCGTATTGATCAAGCGCGGTAATGTTGGCTCCTTGATGATACAAAAAGCTCGATACAGCCTGCACAATACCTGGCTTATCTTCACAGGTAATCAGTAAACGTGCAGTATTCGCAGTCGTCATATTCATGTTGTTTTTAGTCACTACTTGGTTAAATTGAAAAACAAGCCGAGTATTCTAGCGCGTTTCTCAGACATTCTAAATAGCCATTCTCAGTCTCTTAGTCGGCTTGAGTATTTTTACTGGATGATAAACTCTCAAACAGTTCAGATGTGCCTAGTGTTTCTAGTAAACGCTCATAGGTTGCACGACTTTCACCCCGTAAATATGCCCCTTCAAGGAACAGCATTTGACGTAAAGCCTGCCAAATCCATTTTTCTTCCAAATGGTTTGAATCGGTAATGTGACCCGACATATATAAGAAGTTCGTCCAGTTGGTCAGCACAATCCAAATATTGATAATCAAGGCTTCAATTTCTGACTCAGTCATTTGCATCAGACCCGCATCCACAAAGGCCTGATAAATTTTTTGTCCCTGCTGCATGACCTGTCCTGCAAAACGTGGATACATTTTGCGGAAATCTTCATTGGTTTCGACCAAATGATAGACATCACGATGCAAAAAACGATAAGCCCACAGCTGACTACTGAGAACCTGAAAATAACGAATTTTGTCATTGGCATCTAAGCCACGATTTTCAGGCAAAGCCAGCATTTCTAAAGTTTCTTGCTGATATTGTTCCATCAGCTCTTTAATAATTTCGTTCTTATTGCGGAAGTGGTAATACAAGTTTCCTGGGCTCATGCCCAGTTCTGCCGCAATATGATTGGTTGTTACCGAACGCTCACCACGCTCGTTAAACAATTGCAAACTCAATTGCAAAATACGTTCTTTGGTTTTCAACGTTTTGGTTTGAGACATCCTAAAAACAACCATTCTTTAAAATTTGGGTGGCATGAAAACATAAAGTCACTTGACTGATTAGAGTAAATACTCTAAAAATTAACTTATATTGCTTTTATTGAATGGTAACATGCCATGAACAGTCAAACAAAAACAACTTCAATGACCCCACATTCACCCGATTTACAACGTCTGGATGATATTTTGGCATTGCAGAAATATGCCTATCAGCGTCATCCTGTCCCAAGTGCCAAAGAACGCATTGAACGCTTAGCCCGCTTAAAACGTGTGATTGTGAAATATCAGGATCAATTTGCCGAAGCCATTAACCGTGACTATGGCAACCGCGCCATTGCAGAAACCAAAATTGGTGAATTACTTACCTGCTTGGAACATATCAAATATTACAGCAAAAACCTGACCGACTGGATGAAGCCATCTAAACGTCAGGTTGGTATTATCCACCAACCTGCAAAAGCGTGGGTACAGTATCAGCCTTTAGGCGTGATTGGCATTATTGCACCATGGAATTATCCATTATTACTGTCTTTAGGCCCACTCATTTGCGCCTTGGCAGCAGGCAACCACGCTATGATTAAAATTTCCAGTGCCTCGACCCATTTTGGACGAGTATTGGAAAACGCCTTGAGTGAAGCGTTCCCGCAAGAACTGGTGGCAGTGATTAATGGCGGCGGTAATCTTTCTGACGCCTTCAGCCATTTGCCTTTTGACAAAATGATTTTCACAGGCTCTACCGAAGTGGGTAAAACGGTGATGGCCGCAGCATCCAAAAACTTAGTCCCTGTTATTTTAGAACTTGGTGGAAAATCACCTGTTTTGGTTCACCCTTCTAGCGACATGGCCGATGTTGCACAACGCCTTGCCGTAGGTAAACTTTGGAATGCAGGCCAAACCTGTGTTGCACCTGACTATATGTTCCTGCCTAAAGGCAAAACTGCCGAATTTATGGAACATTTTGAACACTATGTGACCGAAATGTATCCACATATTCGTGACAATCAGGACTATACCGCCATTATTAATGACAAACAGTACCGCCGTTTGCAGGGTTATTTGGAAGATGCCCGTGAACGTGGTGCCAATATTATTGAAATTAATCCGCAAAGTGAAAATGTCGCTGCGACCCGCAAAATGGCACCTACTGTGCTGACCAATGTCAGCCCAGACATGCAAATTATGCAAAACGAAATCTTCGGGCCAGTGCTACCTATCTTAGAATATGATCAAATTGATGATGTAATCGAGTTTATTAATAGCCGACCGCGTCCTCTTGCTTTATACTATTTCGACTTTGATCAGGCGCGTGCCGACTATGTCGCACAGCGAACCCATTCAGGGCATTTCGGAATCAATACTGTATTGACCCACGTTGCACAAGATGACCTACCGTTTGGCGGAGTTGGCGCATCAGGGATGGGGAAATATCACGGTCCTGAAGGTTTTTTCAGCTTATCACATGAACGGTCGGTAATGTCTAATCCGAAGCTATATAGCTTGAAGTTCATTCTTCCCCCATTTGATAAGCCGATTCATCGATTGATTTCGAAGACACTGCTTCGCTAACTGATCAAGGCATGAGCTATCAAACTAGCTCATGCTGTTTTTGAAGAAAATCGCTTGTCTTTTAAGCGTATTTTTGATATAAAACGCCCCTTGAATGAATTCATCCGTTTATTTTTGACTGGCCATACAGATTTGCTGTTGGCTAAATCAATGGAGTTACACCATGTCTAAGGTTTGCCAAGTTACCGGCAAGCGTCCAGTCGTTGGTAACAACGTCTCACACGCCAACAACAAAACTAAGCGCCGGTTCGAGCCGAACCTGCACAACCACCGTTTCTGGTTAGAAAGCGAAAAACGTTTCGTACGTCTTCGTTTAACCACTAAAGGTATGCGTATTATCGACAAATTGGGCATTGAAAAGGTTGTTGCTGACCTACGTGCTCAAGGTCAAAAGATCTAAGTAAGGAGTCAAGACAATGCGTGATAAGATTCGCTTAGTGTCTACAGCGGGTACTGGTTATTTCTACACCACTACTAAAAACAAACGTACTATGCCGGAAAAAATGGAAATCAAAAAATTTGATCCAAAAATCCGTCAACACGTGATTTTCAAAGAAGCTAAAATCAAATAATTTTGGCTTTTTAAAAAAACGACCTGAATTAGGTCGTTTTTTTTGCACTTTTTTTGTCCCACTTGTTAAAATTTCCTCGCATTTTTCTTTTGGCACTGTTTGTGCTTGTCTTCACATAAGGTTAACCATGGCTTCAGGAGTTTCTCGTGCCGCATGATGTAGAACTCATTATCTTACTTGCCGTTGGTTTTGGCTTGGCGCTGGTATTTGGTTATATCGCTGCTCGTTTACGCCTGCCGCCGCTCATGGGCTATTTGATTGCTGGGGTGATCATTAGTCCCAACACCCCCGGAATTGTTGCCGACATCCACTTAGCCAACCAACTGGCAGAACTTGGGGTGATGTTCCTCATGTTTGGCGTGGGCATGCACTTTTCCCTGAATGATCTCATGCAAGTCCGACGCATTGCCCTACCCGGTGCAATCCTACAAATTGCAGTGGCGACTTTATTGGGTGTGAGTGTGTCGATGATGTGGGGCTGGAGCTTTGGTTCTGCGCTCATCTTTGGCTTAAGCCTGTCCTGTGCCAGTACCGTTGTTTTGCTCAAAGCCTTAGGAGATCGCGGCTTGCTTGACTCCGTTAACGGTAAAATTGCTGTGGGTTGGTTATTGGTTGAAGACTTGGTGATGGTCTTGGCCTTGGTACTGCTTCCCGCAACAGCCGTATTACTGGGTGGACAAGCCATTGAAGGTGCAAATGATGAAAATATCTGGCTAACTTTGGGGCTAACCTTACTTAAGGTATCAGGCTTCATTGCCTTTATGCTCATTGTGGGCAAACGCCTTGTGCCCTTTATCATGCAAATTGTGGCACGTTTGGGCTCTCGGGAACTGTTTACCCTAACTGTAGTTGCAGCGGCAGTATCAATTGCCTTTGGTGCCTATAAAGTCTTTGGCGTATCAATGGCGCTCGGTGCATTCTTTGCAGGTATGGTGGTGAAAGAGTCTGACTTTAGCCATCGTGCCGAAGAAGAAACGCTTCCACTACGTGAAATTTTCTCAATTCTGTTCTTTGTAGCCGTGGGCATGCTGTTTGACCCACGTATTTTAATTGAAGAACCGATACACGTACTGGCTGTGGTCGCCATTGTTATGGTGGGTAAAACCATTGCAGCAATGGCTTTGGTGCTGTTCTTCCGCTACCCACTCAACACGGCCTTAACTGTAGGTGCAAGCTTAGCGCAAATTGGTGAGTTCTCCTTCATTTTGGCAACCTTAGGCGTATCGCTACAACTGTTGTCGCTGGAAGGCCAAAACCTGATTCTGGCAGGAGCACTCATTTCTATTACGCTCAACTCTTTTGTTTTCTCTGCAATTGAACCCGTTCAAAACTGGATTCGGGAACGCTCTTACTTGGCACGTTTACTGGAACGTAGCAGCGATCCATTAGCGATGCTACCCGATGAAGTCTCACAGGACTATTTACGTGATCAGGTCGTGATTGTTGGGCATGGTGAAGTCGGACGTCGTATTACCCAAAATCTCATGGCTGAAAATATTAAGGTCGTGATTGCCGAAGAAAACCGTGAAATTGTAGAAGATTTGCGTGCAAAAGGCATTGCTGCGGTCAGCGGAGTTGCCACAGAAGCAGGTGTGCTGATTCAGGCGCATATCCAGCATGCAAGACTGTTGGTGCTTTCGCCTATGGATATTCTGGACATTCATAAAATTGTGGATATTGCCAAAACCCTTAACCCAGAAATTCAAGTCTTGGTTTGTGCAGAAAGCAAAGCTGAAGCCGAAGTGATTCGTAAGGACAACATTGGTGAGGTGTATTTCGCCAAAGAAGAAATGGCGAAAAATATGAGTAATTATATTTTAAATCAAATTGAAATTGCGCATCATCAACCACCAACGCATTAAGCCAATTTTGGACGTATGGCGATCTAAGCCAGATATGCAACAAACAAAAGCGCACTTTATACAGTGCGCTTTTTTTATATGAATGATTGCCGTCACTACTGATCTAGCAAGTTCGCTGAAGCATACAGATCAACTCATAAATTTTGGCTGCTCATCCACAATTTCTGCATGCCACTCATTGACCTGTTTTTCCAACAAGCCAAATAATGCCGCCTGAATCATGTGCTGCGCAACAACAGCAGTCTGATCACCCAATAAGGCTTTGACTTCGTCATTAAACTGGATTTTCACCAACGGCTCTTTCTCTGAGCCTGCATTACGCAATGCCAACTCACCGCCTTCAAGCTGCACCAGCTCCAAAATAGCTTCCTGATTACCAAATAATTCTTTCAATTGCTCTATAGACATATATCCTCCATGCTCGACATGGCGGCAAAGGCGCTTGCACTTTGCATCGTTTAGAATATTTATATCGGGCTGATCAAAAATTTTTCAAGGGCTCTTGGTCAGCTTAAAACTCTACCATCTCATTGCGAAAACCATCAATCAATTGGGTTAAATCTCGATGCCATTCCCGTAAAATTTTGGTGTCTGGCAACCATGCTTGCGGCGTTTGCGTGACTTTAATAATTAAATTAGATGAGGTTTCATCTTCAGGTTCAGGCGCACTCGGTTCTGGTGTGTACTGACACAAGCGATACGCTCGCTTTAACTCTGCAATAAAGCCCGATTTACTCAGTTGCTGTAAAATAGCCACTTCAGGGGAAATCTGCCCTTTTGCAGCCATTAATTCTTCAATCGATTTAAGGGTCGGATTGCTGTCATTCAGGCGATAATAGCGTACCAATTCCTGCAAAAAAGCCAGTACCGCACCATGCAAATGAAATACCGCAGCTTCACGATGCGCCTGCGCTTGCTGAACGTGTTCGGTTTGCTCTGCCTGTTGGCACGAAAGGCGGGCAAAATATAATTTCTGATTGGTACGATCTGCATGAAAACGAGCAACACGAGACATGAGCCTTTCCTCAATTTAGCGGTCTAAGAGCTTTAGATTAAACCGATTTTTACATGATTCCCAATAAAAAATAGACTGTTTTTATACAACCTAAAATGCGCACCAATACAGTGCCCATATCAGAATTTGCATTAGAAAATGCGCATAAAAAAGGAGCATTTGTTGCTCCCTTTGAACTATTTTGAGGCAGGCTTATCTTCCGCCGCTTTGACTCGAATACCATGTCCATGCAGACGCAATGTGTTCAAGCCTTTAATGGCTTTCACAGCTTCACGTGCATGCGGCATTTCTACAAATGCAAACCCTTTCGATTTTCCTGTTGCCGCATCCAGCACCAACGTACAAGATTCAACTGTGCCGTATTCCTGAAAAAGTTTTAATAACTCTTCTTCAGTAACCGTGCGCTCTAAACTACGAACTAAAATTTTCATCTTACAACCTTAAAATAGGCAAAAAACATCAAAAAGCACTCGCCTACTCTACTTTTTGCAGGAAACCATGTGACATAGTTTAATCGAGATCAATGCCAAAATCTAAATTAATCGCTTGACGTTCCACCAAGGCGCTTTTAACCGTTTGCTGACGGGGACGGTGATGGGTTTCCATGCTACACAACTGACGTGTCAAATCATTCAAAAAATAACTGTCTAGCTTGCGCCCCTGTTCATCTACCATGTCACGCGCCCATAAATTCAGATTTTGTTTGGTTAAAATCAGTTCATTTTGGGCACGGGTCAAGGCCACATACAACACGCGACGTTCTTCTTCAATATCATCAAAACTGCCCTGCGCCCGTGCGTGTGGGTACTGCCCCGGTGTCACATTGGCCACATAGCACACTTTTTGCTCTGTACCCTTGGCAGAGTGAATCGTAATCAAAGTGACCACATCGGTATCAGACTGACGTTCAATTTCTGAAATAGATACAGGATCGAGTACATACTCTTCTAAAAATTCACTTAACTGCGCATGCTTAGCCGCCAATTGTTGCACCAACTGAAAATCGCCCTGACGACGATTCCAGTCTTTTTTATAATTTTCTGCCAATTGTTCCTGAATAGCTTCAATCCCCAAACCGACACAAGCAGCAACTTCATGCCGTAAAACGTCCATCTGCTTCATAATCAGTAAAGTTTTTTCAGGCAATTTTCCAAACTTTTCCAACTTTCCAATAATTTTATCCATGCTCGGTTCAAGCAATAGTTGTTGGGCCAACTTACTTGCACCGACATCACCCACGCCATTCCATAAGGTCAGAAAACGCATCCATGCAATATCATCTAGAGGATTGGCAATGACCCGCAATAAACTGAGCAAGTCTTTCACATGCGCGGTTTCCAATAACTTCATGCCGCCAATAAAACGATATGGCACGCTTGCCGCAATACATGCCGCTTCAATATGCCGTGCGGCAAAACTGGAGCGTACCAACACCATGTGATCTGACCACGGTGCACCTTCTAAAAAATGTCGCTCTTTAATATCAATGGCGATCCATTTGGCTTCATCAAACTCATTTGGGAAAAGATGCATTTTTGGCTTGATGCCATCACCACGATGCGCCTGCAATCGTTTGTTATAGCGAATTTCACTTTGCTCCAGCAACCAATTAGACAGGTCTAATATTTCCTGAGTGGAGCGATAATTTTGTTCCAGTTTAAAAATTTGAGCATTCGGCACACGTTCAGTGAAATGATGAATATTTTCAAAATCTGCACCACGGAAACCATAAATCGACTGTGCATCATCGCCCACACAAAACAAACTGACCCGATCTTTTAAAGGCTCAAGCAAAGCCCATTGCAAAGGATTGGTGTCCTGCATTTCATCGACCAGAAGATGCTGACAAATTGACGCGACATAATCGACCAGACCTTCCGACTGCGCCAATGCCGATGCCACCACAGCCAAAATATCGTCATAATCGAGAAAGCCACGTGCACGTTTACGGCTTTCGTATTCCTGCATAATTTCAGCAATTTGATCTTTTAATGCCAAATATTCAGGCTGTTGCTTTTCTAAAGCCACACTCAGTTTTTGACGGGTATTCCGCGCAAAAGAATACAAATCACATAATTCTTGAGGCTTAGGCAACTGACTTGGATTTTTCTTATCATCTTTTCCGCGAATGAGGCGAAACATCATCAACTGATCATCACGATCAATAATAGAAAACTGCTCTAAGCCAAAAGCTTTAGGAATACGTCGTAATAGGTACATACAAAAAGTATGAAAGGTCGAAGCACGTAAGCCTTTGGCTTGCTCACCCAGTGCCAACTCCACCCGCGCGACAATTTCACTCGCCGCACGACGGGTAAAGGTCAAAATTTGAATTTGATTGGCTGGAATACCTTGATCTATCAAGTACGCTGCACGTGCCACAATGGTTTTGGTTTTGCCACAGCCTGCGCCAGCCAAGACCAGACTATGTTGATGTGCTGTCGTGGCTGCTTGTTTTTGCTGGGGATTCAATTCATCAATTAGGCTGGCTAAACTCATAGTGACTCATCGTACTGGGTGGATGAATAGTTTAACAGATCGGTTTAGGAATAAACCCATGAATATAAATTGCTCAATTTATACTCAAGTCATGCTCAAGCACATACTTTTACACAGTCCCTATGATAGAAATGTGGATAAGTCCATGCTTATCCACATTATTTCCAACCCAACTCTATGGCAGTGATTTCGTTAATACGTGTTTGTTGTAGCGATTCAGGCATTTTACTTTTGCTTTGCGAAAGTGGCACATAACCCGCCATTAGTTCAGCCTGTCGTTGTGGGTACAATGGTTGCTGATTTGGGTCTGCATAACCAATCGGATAAATCGGCTGACCTGTGCTCAAATCATATTTATCTGTGGCGCCAAAAGTATGCAGTAATTCATGCACCATCACCATGGTATTGCGCTCACTGTGCGCAGCAGAAGCAAATAAATTCACCGAGCCAATTTTGCCTTTTTGCAAAGCGGTGGAATGTTTCAAAATTTGAGTTTGACTCGGATCATAATAATTCAGGTACAGCGTCACGGTTGCCGCACCATCACTGCTTTGTCGTTGCTGCCAAGCGTAAAAACGGAACTTTAAACTCCATAGTACGGTGCTCAGTAGCGATGCTTGCTCAGGCACTTTTGGTGGCAACTGCTTTAATTCTCGCCCCTGTTTGAAATAAAGCGCAATGGGTTGCCCACGATACTGCAAAGAAGCTTGTTTTAGATAGTCTTGAGCAGAATTTAAATTAGTGATATTTAATGTATTGATATAGTTTTGGGTATTTGATCGTCCATCGGCATTGATTGGATGTAACAATACGATGATGGGCTTATTCCAGTCTTGGTTCTGATCACGCCAAGCATTGACTGCAACAACCAGTAAAACCAGCAATAAGCATAAAATTCGGATTTTTTTCCACATACTTTAAATATCTTTAGGCAATCACTTTACCGAGTTTAATCTTATTATCTTTAAACTCGCCCCCCACATCGGATTAAGATTCACAAAACCTCTCTGTTTTTTATTTTTTCACATTTCAAATTATATGATTTAAAAAAATGCTGACCGAAGCCAGCATTTTGTAATTTGGATAATTAAGCCTCAACCCATTTACCATCTTTGTAAACCAATGACCATTTGGTTTGTTTGCCTTCAGGCGTTTCCGAACCAATATATTGCGCTTGATTCTTACGGCTGAATTTCACCAATGTTGGATTACCCTCTGGGTCTGTATCGGGTGCTTGCAAAATAAACTGATATTTCGGATCAAGCTGTTCTGCAACTGTACGCAATTCCGCGACTTTCGGCGCACGGGTTTCACGGACTTTCGGAAACTTGCTGGCTGCCAAGAACAAACCTGCTGCACCATCACGCAACACAAAGAAATCATCGTGTTTGGTTGAGCGTAAATGTTCCATTTTAATTGGATCAACACGCGGTGGCGCAGGCTGACCATTCTTGAGTACTTTACGTGTATTTTCACAACTGGTGCAGGCAAAATAAGGGCCAAAGCGACCTGTTTTCAACTGCATTTCACCATCACACTTGTCGCACGGAATGGTTGGGCCATCATAGCCTTTAATTTTGAACTCGCCTTCCTCTAGCTCAAAACCTCCACAGTCTGGGTTATTCCCGCAAATATGCAGTTTACGACCACCATCAATCACGTAACTATCCATAGCCGTTTCGCAAATTGGGCAGCGTTTTTTAGACATCAAATCTGCAGTTTCAGCGGCATCATCATCCGACAATGCGGCAAGCGACTCGACAGGAGTCAGGTTCAAAGTTCCCTTGCAACGTTCTTTTGGTGGCAAATTATAGCCTGAACATCCCAAGAATACCCCTGTTGTACCTGTACGAATCTGCATTGGACGCGAACATTCTTTACAATGCACTGCATCAACTTCTACAGGGAGATTACGGCGCATGCCTTGTTCGCCCTGTGCATTGGTCAAACGCTGTTTGAAGTCACCATAAAAACTGTTGAGTAAGTCTTTCCAGTCACGTTCACCATCTGCAACCTTATCTAGCTGACCTTCCAAATCTGCTGTAAAGTCGTAGTTCATCAGATTATTAAAACTTTCATCCAGGCGGTCTGTAACAATCTCTCCCATTTTTTCGGCATAAAGACGACGGTTTTCTAGTTTTACATAACCACGGTCTTGAATGGTCGAAATAATCGCAGCATAGGTCGAAGGACGCCCAATGCCTTTTTTCTCAAGCTCTTTAACCAAGGAAGCTTCAGTAAAACGCGCAGGTGGTTTGGTAAAGTGTTGCGATGGATCAAGCTTTACTAATTTAAGAATTTCACCGACTTTAACTGCTGGCAGTAATACATCATCATCCGATTTGTTTTGCCCACGCACTTTGGTGAAACCATCAAAAACCAGCGTACGACCTTTGGCTTTTAACTCAACACCATTGGCATCCACTAAAATGGTCGATGACAAATATTCGGCTGGTGTCATTTGACAGGCCACGAATTGACGCCAAATCAGATCATATAAACGCTGTGCATCGCGCTCTACACCCACTAAATTGTCGCCTTTAAGTGCAACATTAGATGGACGAATCGCTTCGTGCGCTTCTTGTGCACCTGCTTTATTGCCATAACGATTTGGTTTAGCAGGCAGATATTTTTGACCAAACTCCGCTTCAATATGTGTACGCACCATATTGACCGCATCATCACTCAGAAAGGTCGAGTCAGTACGCATATAGGTGATAAAACCTGCTTCATACAAACGCTGTGCCAGCATCATGGTTTTCTTGACTGAAAAACCAAGACGGGTACTCGCTGCCTGTTGCAGTGTTGACGTGATATACGGCGCACTTGGGTTGACTTTGGTCGGCTTATCTTCACGTGCAGATACGGTGTATTGCGCATCTTTAATCAAGTTCAGTAAAGCATCAGTTTCAGCTTTATTACGTAACTTGAGGGTTTTACCCGCTTGTTTAACTGCTTCTAGGCGAATGTCATCTTTTGCTGATTTAGTATCTGCAAAGACTTGCCAGTATTCTTCGGGTACAAAGGCGCGAATTTCACGCTCGCGCTCCACAACCAGCTTCACCGCAACTGACTGCACTCGTCCTGCCGATAAACCACGGGCAATTTTTTCCCAGAGCAGTGGCGAAATCATAAAACCCACCACGCGATCTAAGAAACGACGTGCCTGTTGGGCATTGACTTTGTTGGTATCTAAACGCGCAGGATGCTTAAAGGCTTCTTGAATCGCATTTTTGGTAATTTCGTTAAACACGACACGTTGATAACGTGAGTCATCTCCACCAATGACTTCTTTTAAGTGCCACGCAATCGCTTCCCCTTCACGGTCCAAGTCCGTTGCGAGATAGACTTCATCGACCTGCGATGCCAGTTTTTTTAATTCAGCGACTACATTTTCTTTGCCTGGCAGCACTTCATAGTGTGCTTTCCAGTCATGTTCAGGATCAACCCCCATACGGTTGACTAATGCTTGTTGAGCTTTTTCAGCTTTCTGAGCCTCGGTCAGTTTGGTTCGGGTGGTGGTTTTCTTTTCTGTGGTTTTTGCGCCACCACTGGTTGGCAAATCACGCACGTGACCGACCGAAGACTTCACAATGTAGTCCGAACCAAGATATTTATTGATTGTTTTCGCTTTTGCAGGCGACTCCACAATCACTAAGGCACGTTTGTGACCAGCTTCAGATTTGGCTGCAGTGCTTTTGGATGTGGACCGAGGAGCGTTCGCCATAAGTAACCGTATTTCCTATTTAATGGTTTAAAAATTAACGTTCAGCCAAGCTATGTAAAAAGGCTTTCATCTCATCTAATTGAGTTGCGCGAAGATCGGCTTCTTCATCCCAATAGATTCCTACACAGTTTGCCTGCATATCAATAGCATAAATGCCCTTTAATGCAATGAGTAAGCCTTGGAATTTCTCATCGCCATGCAGCACATTAAGCTTTTGATCTGTCACTAAAGCACGCATCAATGGTAAACGAGCATCGGCGATTAAGACGCTATAATACGCCACCATACTGGCACGTGATTCCGCTGCTTTCGGGATTTTGGTCCAGTCGGGTGCAACCACCAAACGTGGGTGTAGTCCCATTTTTCGGGCTTTCTCACGCATTAGTCCCAAAGCTTTTTCTCTTGGGCTTACACGCAGACCAAAAATAGAGCCCATCACAAATACAATGACGGCAACGGCAACCCAAATTCCAGTATTTTCCATAGTACAACCTTTCTATTCTTATATTAGAGTTGCATAAGCACAATATAAAACGCAAGATCAAAATTAAGGGGGAATCTGTTTATTGCAAGACTTTAGACAAATTAAAGCGTCCTTCTCACCGTTTTAACCTATATAAACCTACATATAAATTAAAATTTAAATCATTGATAATCTTTAATTTCAATAAGTTTAAATACAGGAAAAATCTGCTTTAGTTTTATGAGCAACTGTACACGCCTTTAATCGAAATGCTTAACTCAAAAACATTTCATGGCTATACAGCACTTCATGCCCATTCCAATAAATATAGCCTTTTTCAATCAGTTCTTTGAGCAATAAACGAATGTCAGATTTTGGAAAAAGTCGTTCCAATAAATCACGCAACTCATAAATATCTTTAGGCTTATTACCTTTTAACTCACGTAGTTTTTTTGCCACTTCCCATTGCACAGGGTCAATTTGGCTAAAGTTTTTAAACAACGTATGCTGAGGATGCAATTCTGCGACTTCTGCTTGCTCCGCTAGCGTAGACCTTACCGTCGTCTCTTGGACAGGTTCTGCTGCGGCATCTAAATCTAACTGCACCCATTGTTTCAGTACTTTTTTACGGAAACTGATCTGCTCATCTACACGTTTAACAATTTTTAGGTTAATCAGCATGCCCAACACATGCTGTGCCTTGTCTGTTTCAAGCTGCAAAATATTGGAGATCGAGTTTTTTAAAGCGTCTTGAGTTGTCGGTTTGCCTGACATTTTTGCCAACGCATCACAGTACTTTTTCACCAATAGCAATTCAGGCTTACTGCGAATTGCCGCAGGGCTTGGCAAATGATGTTTGCTTTTCGCAGCCTGTGCTTCAGGCTGAATATGAATCAGGTGACAGGCGATTTCAGAAGCCTGCAACATTTCCAATAAAATCTGAATACTGTCTGCGGCAGAAATGACTTCAACCTGTGTATCTGGCTCAAGTAGCGCCATGAGTTGTCCCACCACCACAGCATATTCAAACTCTTTAAATTCGGCACGAGGGCTATCTAAAATAATGAGCTGACCGGTACTGATCCAGCCTGCGAACTCGGTTAAATCTTGCAGGCTGTATTCAAATTTTCCTGCACAATTAAACAGATACACACTAGGATGATGCTCAACAATCTCTCGCAACAAAGTCGCGGTAGGCATGTTGTTTTCAAGATCAAGTAACACAACTTTAGAAGACATAAATTTTAGCGAACACGGGTAGATTTTAAGATTTAGGCGCAGCAGCCGAGCATTACAACGGGAAGTATCGTAAAGGTCAAATAAAATTCATGTCTGACATTGTTTTGATCTCAACTCCCTTCCCTATATTTATGCGTCTTCAAGCCTTAATAATGCGGTGGACGGTTAGTCAGTGGGTCAAATGGTGCAATGCCTTCCGACAAATCTGCCGACTCTACCCGCTGATACAACAATTGCATTTGTTGCTTTAAATCCGCAATTTCCAGACTTTGACGTACCACTTGTTCATTCAATTGTTCAACTAAATCGTCCAAAAATGCAATTCGCACTTGCAAATCTTCAATGGGTGCGGAAAATGACGCCTGATCATCTATACTTTGTTTAGTCATTTCAAATCCTCATTTGAGATTTTTTAGGAAACACTATGGCCTATATTACTTTAAGGGATGTCCAGCTTGCATTTGGTGGACCTGCCTTGCTCGACGGCGCGAATTTTAACCTAGAACGTGGCGAACGAGTGTGTTTGATTGGCCGTAATGGGGAAGGTAAGTCTACTCTACTTAAACTGATTGAAGGAAGTTTACTGCCAGATGCCGGTGAAGTATCGTTGCAAAATGGCATCACTATTTCTATGCTGGCACAAGATGTGCCCATGGATTCAGGCAAAGTCGCCGATATTGTTGCTGATGGTGCAGGCGAAGCTGCTGCAGTATTAAAAGCCTATCACGAAGCCAGTGATGCCTGTGTATTGGGCGATATGGATGCCTGTGACCGTATGGGGAACCTGCAACACAAGTTGGATCAACTGGATGGCTGGGCGCTAGAAAATAAGGTCAATGCCATTTTAAGTAAAATGGGACTGGATCCGAATGCAGACTTGGCCGATTTATCGGGCGGACGTAAACGTCGTGTGTTGTTGGCACGTGCCCTGCTCACACAACCTGATGTGTTGTTATTAGATGAGCCGACCAACCACTTGGATGTAGAAAGTATTGAATGGCTAGAAAAATTCTTACTCGATCAAAACAATTTAACCCTGCTGTTTATTTCGCATGACCGTGCTTTTGTCGATAGTATCGCCACCCGCATTGTCGAGTTAGATCGTGGTGTATTACGCAGCTACGAAGGCAACTATTCGCGTTATTTAGATTTAAAAGCGCAGCAACTTGAAGCTGAAGAAAAACAAAATGCGCTGTTTGATAAAAAACTGGCCGAAGAAGAAGCATGGATTCGTCAAGGCATTAAAGCACGTCGTACCCGCAACGAAGGACGTGTGCGTGCTTTAAAAGCCTTACGTGAAGAATCCAAAGCACGTCGCTTCCAACAAGGCAAAGTCAATATGGCAGCGCAGGAAGCCAATCGCTCAGGTAAACTGGTCTTTGATATTGAACATTTACAAGTGGCCTTTGGCAATCAAGCTCCAATTATCAAAGACTTTTCAACATTGGTATTACGTGGCGACCGTATTGGTTTAGTTGGTGATAACGGTGTCGGTAAAACCACTCTGATTAAAGCCATTTTAGGTGAAATTGAGCATGGCGGCTCTGTCAAAACAGGAACACAACTGGAAATTGCCTATTTTGACCAATTGCGTAACGTCTTGGATTTGGAAAAGTCGGTCAAAGATAACGTGTCTGAAGGTTCAGATTTTGTTGATGTGAACGGACAACGTCGTCATATCTATAGTTATTTACAAGACTTTTTATTCTCACCAGAACGTGCGCGCACGCCTGTTAAAGCCTTGTCTGGCGGTGAACGCAACCGTATTTTACTGGCAAAATTATTACTCAAACCATCTAACCTGATAGTGATGGATGAGCCGACCAACGACTTGGATATGGTCACTTTAGAATTGCTTGAGGAAATGCTCAGCGACTATAAAGGCACCTTATTGCTGATTTCACACGACCGTGCCTTTATGGACAACGTGGTGACTTCAACTTGGGTATTTGATGGCAAAGGCAATATTGATGAATATATTGGCGGCTATCAGGACTATTTGCAGCAACGCCCAGACCAAACTGTGGTTGATCAAAAAAGTGATGTTAAAAAAGCCGTTGCCAAAGCCGAAGCGGCTGCAGCAGCACCAACGGCTAAAAAAGTAAAATTGAGCTACAAAGATCAACGTGCTTTAGAGCAGTTGCCAGGTGAAATTGAAGCACTGGAACAGGAACAAACCGAATTGGCTGAAAAACTGGCGGATGGTTCTTGGTTTGTAACAGATGCCAATGCAGCCACCAAAGCCTCACAGCGTTTGGCTGAAATTGATGAAGAACTGCTGGAAAAACTGGAGCGTTGGGACGAACTGGAAAACTTGGCGAATGGTAACTAGGGTCTATTGACACTTCGTCTACGCTTGTCCTGAAAGACTTCGCAAAACCGTTTTAAGCATCTTTCCCATTGGACGGATGCTTTTAAATTTTAAAATCGGTTCGTGCTAAACTGCAACGATACAACACTTTACACGGTCATTATGAGTCAACACACTGAATATCAACCAGGCGAATTTCAATGGTCTTTCCTGTTGCCAAAATATTGGGGCATCTGGATTGGCATTGTCTGCCTGATGATTTTAGCCATTTTGCCGTGGGCGATTCAGTATCGTTTGGCGCAGCTTTTAGGCAATCTTGCCTTTAACAGCATGAAGTCACGTCGCGTAACTACGTTACGCAATTTGGAAGTGTGTTTTCCTGAATGGAGCGAGGCTGAAGTACATGAAAATGCTCGCCAAGTCTTTGTTGATCAAATGCTGGGCGTATTTGAAACCTTAAATGCATGGTACTGTCCACAGTGGTTTAAAGGACGCACTCAGGTTGAAGGTTTGGAACATATTCAGCAAGCCCAAGCAGATGGTCGCGGGGTTTTATTGTTAGGCACACATTCTACTCTGCTAGATGCAGGTGGCTATGTCTGTGCACAATATTTTGACCCCGATGTGGTCTATCGTCCACAAAACAATCCCTTACTGGACATGCTGATTTACCGTTGTCGCGCCACCATTTACGGTCATCAAATTGACCACGATGACATGCGTGGTTTAATCCGCCACTTAAAAAATGGTCGTGCCATTTGGTATAGCCCAGATCAGGACTTTGGTTTAAAACAAGGTGTTATGGCGCCATTTTTTGGCGTGCCTGCTGCGACAGTTACAGCGCATCGTCGTTTACTTAAAATGACCAAAGCCGCAGCAATTCCGTTATATTTTTACCGTACAGGTGAGCTTTCCAACCCTCAATATAAAGTCTTGATTGAACCTGAACTGCTGGATTTCCCAAGCGCAGATGAAGTTGCAGATGCAACGCGCACCAATTTCATTATTGAGCAGCAATTACGGATCGCTCCTACCCAATATATGTGGTTTCATCGTCGGTTTAAGAGCCGCCCCGAAGGTTATGACAGTATTTACTAATCTGTACGGCAGAAGGAAAGATTCATGAAAGTCATGCAGTTATTACCCGAATTAAACAGTGGCGGTGTAGAACGCGGTACGCTCGAAATCGCCCGAGCCTTGGTCGCTCAAGGACATACGTCATTGGTGGTGTCGAATGGCGGACGGATGGTTAACCAACTCGAAGCTGAAGGTTCCACTCATTTAAAGTTAGCCATCCACAAAAAATCATTATCAAGCTTGTGGCAAATCCGTCCTTTACGCCAACTGATTATGCAACATCAACCTGATATTGTGCATGTACGTTCCCGCATACCTGCATGGCTAACTCATTTTTCCCTAAAAGGTATTCCAGCCGAAAAACGTCCACACTTAATTTCAACTGTACATGGTTTTTATTCAGTTAACCGTTACAGCCAAATTATGACCCAAGCGGAAAAAGTGATCGCAGTTTCTGACAGTGTAGTCAAATACATTCGTGATCATTATCAAAACTGTCCACCTGAAGATATTGTCCGTATTTATCGTGGAATTGACCCTGCTGCATTTCCGCACGGGTATCAACCTTCGGCACAATGGATGCAACAAACCTATCAAGATTTCCCAGAACTTGAACATAAGTTTTTAATTTGTTTGCCGGGACGTATCACCCGCTTAAAAGGTCATGAAACATTGATTGATCTAATTGCGAAATTAAAAACCCAGTATCCACAGATTCATGCTGTTGTTGTAGGCGGTGCAGATGTTAAAAAAGCAGCTTATTTACAGGAACTGGAACGCAATATTCGGGATAAACATCTGACCGAAGCGATAACCTTTGTTGGACACCGTTCTGACATTCGCGAGTGGCTTGCGTTTAGCGATATTGTACTTTCACTTTCCAATCAGGCGGAAACCTTTGGACGCACTGCACTTGAGGCTTTATCTGTAGGAACACCTGTGATTGGCTGGAACCGTGGTGGTGTGGCTGAAATTTTGTCACAACTGTATCCGCAAGGGCTCATCGCAGCAGATGACCAAGTGGCTTTATTCAATGCAGTGCAATTGCATCTGGAAATACCGCAAAGTGTCACCCCTGTTGAATTGTTCAGCTTGGCAGATATGTGTCATCAAACCTTAGATTTATATCAGCAAGTTTTGCAGTCAAAACACACCTAAAGCCTTAAAACTGAATCGAGCTGATTGAAATTTAATTTGTTTAAAAACAATGAGAATGAAAAAATAAGCCCTAAAAAATCATCGCCCGAGTTCTACATCCTGTAAAACTCGGGCTCATGAGGTTGTGCTTTCAAAACTTATTGTTATTTTATTGTATGGCGTTCCTTACCTACATCATATCCTTGATGTTTATCCCTCAGCGTCGTCTTCCTTAATGGGATATTCCGTTCCCGAGTCCTTGTGCTGATGAATTAATCTTAACCAGATCAGTCAGAATAAACCATGCGTCATGTGCCTAAATCCGTGTAAGCCATTTCGTACACTTTTCGTTTAATTTCTAAACCGATTTATCCTGTGCTTTATACGGTTGTGCAATTTCATCGGTCACCAGTTTTTCTTCTTGCTCTGCTTTTTCAATCCCATCCTGAATCGCCTGTTGTGCTTCCTGCTCATCGGCATCGGTTTGCGGCAGTTCTTCCTGAATTCGATCAAACACCCGCCCAGTTTGCAATACCACATACACAGGAAAATGATCTGAACCAATATGTGCTAAACGCTGCATATCTACCAATGCAAAATCTGTACTATGAAATACATGGTCTAATGACCAACGCAGTAAAGGATAATCGGCATGAAAGGTATTGATATAGTGCCGCCCTACGCGCGGGTCGAGCAAGCCACTGATTCTTTGGAACAAGCGCGTAGTCCGCGACCACGCCACATCGTTTAAATCACCCATTACGATACAGCTTTCATCTAAATCTTTGATTTGATCGCCTACAATCAACAATTCGGCATCTCTTAAAACTGAATCTTTGGCTTCGGTAGGACTTGGTGGTTTAGGATGCAAACAATACAACTGTACAGGCTGCCCCGAAGGCAAAATCACACTGGTATGAATGGATGGAATTTCATCGCTGAGAATAAATTTGATCTCACTGTCTTTTAATGGCAAACGGCTATACAAATGCATGCCATATAAATTATCTAAAGGTGCAGCGACCCGATAAGGATAATCGGCTTCAATCACAGACAAGGCTTTCTGCCAAGCCAAATCAGATTCTAGGGTCAACACCAAATCTGGTTTTAAGGCTTGAATATGTTCAATTAAAAGATGATATTTTTGATTTGGTGTCAGGACATTGGACACGATTAATGAAATCTGTTTTTCAGGATTTAGCTGTTCTGGACGAACTTGTTTGACCTGTTTTTTCCACAGCAAGGTGTAGGGCAAGACCATTTTGAGCTGATAAGCCAAAGCCGCAATCAGCCCAATTAAAATCACTTGGCTAGACACATCCCACGTCTGCTCCCAAATTAGGAGCAAAACAAAGGCAATGATGCCCAAAACCAAGATCTGTAAACGTGGAAAATCTGCGCCCCGAATCCACCATTCATCACGCGGAATCAGTGACCAAAAACTTAACCAAATGACTAATATTGCAAGCCCTTCTACCCAAATCATCTTGCTTTACTCTTTTGTATTTTTTGTCGTTTTTACATGAAAACCAAAGTTATCAATTTTGTATGTAACACAAACAAGAGATTTCACTCAATAATACTCATGTTTTGTTCATGTAATGCTTGCAGTTGCGTCCCCTTTTGATAGACTTATATTCCTTTATTGTTTTTTAACGCACCGAGGCAAAGTGACATGAAAGTAGGTCTGGTCGGTTGGCGCGGGATGGTGGGTTCCGTCCTTATGCAACGTATGGTTCAAGAAAATGATTTTGCTCATTTTGAGCCATTCTATTTCTCTACCAGTAATGCTGGCGGTGAAGCACCAGCGTTTGGTGGTAAGACTGCCCCAGCACTTATGGATGCAACAGATATTGAAAGTCTGAAGCAAATGGATGTCATTATTACCTGTCAAGGTGGTGATTACACTTCTGCCGTTTTCCCGAAGCTTAAAGCTGAAGGTTGGAATGGTTACTGGATTGATGCTGCATCTACCCTGCGTATGGATGATGAAGCGATTATCGTACTTGATCCAGTCAACATGAATGTCATTAAAGATGGCTTGGTGAATGGCACCAAAACATTTGTGGGCGGTAACTGTACTGTTTCACTCATGTTGATGGGCTTGGGTTCATTATTCCAAAACAATTTGGTGGAATGGGCAACTTCAATGACCTATCAAGCAGCTTCTGGTGCAGGTGCGCAAAACATGCGTGAGCTGATCACAGGCATGGGCTACTTGTATAACAACACCAAAGACTTGTTGGATGACCCACGTTCACCAATTTTAGACATCGACTCTAAAATTGCCGAATTACAACGTGGCGAAGGTTTCCCATCGGCAAACTTTGGTGTGCCTTTAGCGGGTTCTCTCATTCCATATATCGACAAACAGCTTGAAAGCGGTCAGTCAAAAGAAGAATGGAAAGGTCAGGTTGAAACCAACAAGATTTTAGGCAATCAGCAGATCGTTCCAATTGATGGTCACTGTGTGCGTATTGGCGCAATGCGTTGTCACTCTCAGGCAATCACATTGAAGCTGAAAAAAGACGTTCCACTGAACGAAATTGAAGATATGATTCGTCAATCAAGCCAATGGGCAAAAGTGGTACCAAATACACGCGAAGCATCAATGACCGATCTTACCCCAGTTGCAGTTACAGGGACTTTAACAGTACCTGTTGGTCGTTTACGCAAAATGAACATGGGTAAAGAATACCTTGGTGCATTCACTGTAGGTGACCAATTACTTTGGGGCGCAGCAGAGCCATTACGTCGTATGTTACGCATCTTAATTGATTACAAAAATGCTTAAGCCTCGTCTTGAGCACTGAATCATTTTGGATTCTGTGATCAAACTCAACAAGCCAGTCAAATTTGACTGGCTTTTTTATGTAATCAACGTGTTAATATTTTACAATCGACATACAACTCGCTACTCTATCCTTTTCGCCTTGCGATAAATGACCGAGCTAACAATTAAGATGACTGTATATAACAAATTAAAGATCGCCATTTTATCTATTTTGGCTTCACAGCAAATGTATGCAATGAATGTTGACCCGATTCAAATTCAGTCAACAACTGGGGAATTGCTCTATGCCGAAATCAACTTTCGTCAATCGAATGTGAATGAAGCGATTGATGTCAGTTTAGCTACGGCAGAAGATCTGATGTCGATTGGTGCGAGTCACCGTCCGCCTGGTCATCTTAACTTTTTTACACGTCGTAACAGCAATGGTACAGGGGTTATCACCATTACCTCATCTCGACCGTTAACCGAGTCTGAGTTGAATATTGTGGTCAAAATTAAAGAAGGCAATGCAACCCGCCTGCAACATATTCGTACACCATTAAAACGCAGTGCACCTGCGCCATTGGCCGCTATGCAACGCAGTAATGAACAAGCTTTAACGCCTGTCATGATTGTCAATGAGCAAGACATTGCTTTAAATTTACCCGTAAGTGCGAACTATCAGGTTGAAACGCCTAAAGCAATTGAACAACAAACTTTTGAAGCACCGTTAACCATTAAACGTAATACACCACCTGCATTAAACCATCAAACAGTGACGGTGGTTCAAACTGCACCAAGCCGTAGCGCAGCAAGTGAAAATACGACTGTGATTGCCCCAAAAGTAGCGCCAGCACAGACAAATAACAACCCAACACCGACAGCATCTACAGCCACCACTTCAGTCACCGCACAACAATCGGCTGATCCATTGGTACAAAAATTTGCTGAACAGCAACGCACGAAGCAACTGGCACAAACTCAGCCTGCTGCTGCCGTGAAAAAGCCTGCACAAACAGCGGCTGCACAGGCTAAACCAAGCCCTGCCACAGCCATGCCTGCAGTCAATACCCAACACGTGGTGCAATCGAATGAATCATTATGGGCAATTGCCTCACGCATTGCGGGTGAAAATAACCGCCCTGTTGCTGAAGTGATGCAGCAAATTAAAGCCAATAATGAGCATGCTTTTATTCAAGGCGATGCCAATCGTTTGCGTCGTGGTGCGACCTTAAATTTACATGCACAAGCTAACTCTAAAACAGAGAAAAAAGCCGCAATTCCAAAACCAGAAACGGCCAGTACACCACAATCAGGCAAAGCCAAATATCGTTTAAATCAAGCAGAAATGAGCCTCGTGGCAGAGAATCAACAGGACTCCACCCACGGTTCTGCCAAGAAGAACACACAATCCACACAAACTTCGGGTGACTTGTCATTAAAAGTTATGACATCCCGCGAGAAAACCGTTAAATTACAGAGAAACGTAACAGAATTAGAATTGGCATTACGTCAGAAGGATCACAGAATTCAATTACTCAACGCGCGCCTTGCCGAACTGCAACAACAATTGCAAAAACAACAAGCCGCAAATAAGCCAAAACACTAAATGTTACACACAATGATTTTTTTGGGATAAGGTCAAACAGGGACCACATCCTCAAGGGGTATAAACATGCTGATTTATGTGATTCCGTTTATTTTATTACTGGTGATCGCAATTTTCTTGAAAAAGCGTGAAGCAAGTAAAGAAGCCGAACCAAGCAACAAGAAAACAGCAGCGCCAGCCAAAACCAGTGGCAAGAAAACCACAACTACCAAAAAAGTTGCCCAGAAATCGGTGGTGGTTGAAGAGGTTGTTCCAACTCCACAACACTCTACCCCTGTACCTGTTAAAATTCAGACAAATATTGAAAATCTGATTAAGGAGCGCAATTTCTTTGCTGCGGAAGCACAGATCAACCAGGCCTTAAAACGTGATAATTCTTTACACGGTCTGTATTTATTCTTGCTCGACATTCATTTACAGCAAAAAGATGAGTTTGCGATTGATCAATTACTCAATCATATACGCGCTTTGGGCCTTGATGATATTTTGGTTCAAGCAGAAGCTCAAAAACAAGTATTTGATGAGCAAAACAACAAAGCAATTGATGGGATTGATTTTCAACCAACGACTCCAGCGGATTTAGAATCGGCTCCTGTTGAACAAAAATCAACTGCTGATTTTGATGCCCTCATACAATCAAAAGATGATATCTCTTCTGATAGCTCTTCTTTTGACCAGTTACAGCACGAACTAACTTCAAATAAAACAGCAGCACCTGAAGCAGCTTTAGAATTTGATACCTCATCGTTAAATTTCAGCCCTGCTGCTGCACCTGTAGAAAAAGCAGCTGAGCCTGAAGTAAAAGCAGAACCTGCTGCTTTAGACTTTAATTTTTCTGTAGATACTGCACCAGCAACAGAGAAAACTGAAACACCCGCAATTACTCCTGAGCCAAGTACAAGTGCTACAGAAGCAGCCCAACCGCTTGAGTTTTCTTTTGATTTAGAACCGAATAAAACTGAAATAGTAGCATCTGAAACACCAGCAAATGCACCTGCTACAACTGAAGCCCCAAGTTTAGACTTTGACTTTTCAACAACAGAAACCCCTGCGACTGTTGAAGCAAAAACTGAACCTGCAACACCTGATTTTAATTTCACATTTGACAATACGCCTGCTGCGGAAACCAATCTTCAACCTACAACTGAACCAGAAATCATTGCTGCACCAAGTATTGCACTTGAACCTGCTGCAACCGTTGTCAGCACAGATGTTGATCTGAATGATCCATTGGTGAAATCATTCCCAGACTTATCTCAAGTGGATGAAATTCAGTTGAACTTAGACTTAGCGAGCCAATATGTAGAGTTGGGCGCTTATGATGCTGCGAAAGCTTTACTTAGCGAACAAGGCGCAAATTATTCTACTGAACAACGCCAACGTGCCGATCAGTTACTGAATCAAATCGCTTCTTAATTCAAATCAGATTAAGATAAAGCAGTCATTCTTGGCTGCTTTTTTTATGATGAAAAAAATTGCGTTAATCTATATGGGCGGCACTTTTGGCTGTGTCGGTGAACCACTAAGCCCAATGCCTGCGGAGCAATTTCTGCCACGCTTGGCACAGGTCTTACCCCTAAATTTAGAGATTGAATGCTTTGTTGCCCCTGTCATTAAAGACAGTAGTGCCTGCACAGCCGCAGACTGGTTACAGCTCATTCAATATATTCAAAAATTACAACACGATGATTTTCAACATTTCGTTATTTTACATGGCACCGACACCCTCAGCTATGCCAGCGCAGTCTTGGCACGTTTTTTAGCGCAAAGTACCCATGTCATTCTCACGGGTAGCCAATATCCCTTACTCAATGCACAAGGCACAGATACCCGTGAATTTAGTGATGCCTTGGACAACCTAAATTTTGCTTTACAACAGATTCATCAAGTGACTCAGGGCGTATATCTCGCCTTCCATAATCAACTGATTCATGCCGCAACGGCACTGAAACAACACACCACCGAGTTAAATGCATTTATAGGTCAGTCCGCTTTGGTTTGCACGGAGAGCAAATCGCAGAATGAGCCAGCATTCAACATTAGCTCTCAACATATTGAAAAAGCCCAGCACTTTAACTGCCTGAACTGGATGTTACAGCCAATTGCCATTTCCGCTTTGGTCGATAATTTAAAAGCCTTACAGCAACAGCCACCACACTGCCTCATTTTACAGAGTTATGGTACAGGCAATATGGCCGTCAATGCCGAAGTGATTGAGTTAATTCAGGCCTTACAAGCTCAACAATGTGCCGTGATTCTCACCACCCAAGTCACTTTTGGTGGCATGCAACAACGCTATGCGATCAGCCAGTGGTTACAGGACAGTAAAATTTTAATCAGTGATTGCCAAAGTCACGCAGATCTTTATGCCAAAGCCTTAAAAATGTATTTACAATACGACAGCCTTGCACAGTGGTATGCGCATTGGCAGTCTTCAGTGTGATTTGAGGTGATTATGCAGCGTTTTGCAATCGGAATTGAGTTTTGTGGCATTCGGTATCGGGGTTGGCAAACCCAGCAAGCAGGCGTACCTAGTGTGCAGGAAACCATTGAAAAAGTTCTGAGCAAAATTGCCGATGAACCCATTATTTTACATGGTGCAGGACGTACCGATGCAGGCGTGCATGCAACCAATATGGTGGCACATTTTGATACGCATGCCATTCGCCCTGAACGCGGTTGGTTGATGGGTGCCAACAGCCAACTACCCAAAGACATTGCAATTCAATGGATTAAAACGATGGATATGGACTTCCATGCTCGTTTTAAGGCTCAGGCACGGCGTTATCGCTATGTGGTGTATAACAATCCACAACGCCCTGCCTTGCTGCACAAACAAGTCACCCACGCTTATTATCCTTTAGATGTCGATAAAATGATTGCAGCTGCGCAGAAATTTGAAGGGACACATAATTTTGAAAGCTTTCGTGCTGCAGCGTGTCAGTCCAATCAGCCTGTCCGTCATGTCAGTCATTGTCGCTTAATTCGTCACGGCAATTATTTGGTATTAGATATTCAAGCCGATGGTTTTTTACATCACATGGTTCGCAATATCATGGGTTGTCTATTGGAGATTGGACAAGGTTTATATGACATTGCGCATATTGACCAAATTTTTGCAGCTCAAGACCGTAAAGCAGCAGGAATTACCGCCCCACCCGATGGCTTGTATTTTATTCAGGCACACTATCCTGAACAGTTTGATTTACCGAAAGTTCCCTTAGGGCCACATTGGTTAAATATGCCGGAATAATTTAATCCCTTCCGACCTCCCTTTTCCAAAGAGAGGAGCTCCATTTCGAGGCTTTAAAACGAAAGTCCCCCTTTGAAAAAGGGGGATTTAGGGGGGATTCTGTTTAGGAAAGGTTTTAAATTTTCAAACTTAACGCTGCTTGCGCTTTCTATATTCCACTGGAGTTTCATTAGTCCAGCGTTTAAAGGCACGATAGAACGTACTTGGCTCTGAAAAACCCGTTAAGTACACAATCCGCTCCACGCTTTCATTGGTATTCGATAATAATCGTTTAGCCAAACGACATCGATAATCGGACAGAATTTGCTGAAAACTGGTATTGGCTTCGCTCAATTGTGTGCGCAAACGGCGTGGCGTGATATTCAATTGCGCCGCTACTGTTTCCAATGTCGTTTCACCGCTTTCTAAAGTTGAACCAATGGCACGGCGTACTTCACCAACCAAGTCATAACGCGCCAGCTCCTGCAGCTTTTCCAATGCCAACTGTTCGTGTAATTGCAATAACTCAGGTTCTGCCTGCCATAGTGGATAATCCAAAATACTCGGATCAAAATACAAACGCGTTTCTTTCTGCCCCAAACTCACAGGACATTCAAAGACCCGAAAATATTCATCATCTGCAGCGCCATCACTGAAGTTAAAGTCAATATAAATAGGCTGAAAACGACCTTCAGTAATAAATTTAAAGAAGCGTAAAACACCCGACATGGCACATTCAGAAAAATGACGATTGACGATATTTTCCGACCACGGCTGCACGCCATTGGTTAAATAGCAGCGTCCATCTTCCACCACCAATTTGGCATCAAAAGCATCACTAATCAGGCGTTGATAAGCCAAAGCGCGTTTTAGGCCTTCACCAAAGTTTTCTGAAGAAATAAACAAATGTTCAATCACCTGCCCGCGATAAAGTGGCAAATGTTCCCCCAGATGTAAACCAATATCAGGGTCTTTACTGACTTCCTCAGCCGCAACCCAAAACGCATATTGTGCATTTAAAGGCGTACGTTGATTGGCTTCGACCTGATTTAAGGCCACACCTGCTTTTGTTAAAATATCTTCGGCTGGCAACCCCGCACGACGAATCGCTTGGTAGCCTAAACGCAATACAACCGATGCATCAGTTAGCTGACCCACGCAAAAACCTTCCTTGTATGTACTTCATTTATACTTAAAAAGATTGAAATTAGATTAACTGCGATTGACCGAACTGACAACCTACCCAAGCCCATTTTTACAGAAAAAGTATAAACCGATGATTCGCTTATTTTACTAACAGATGCGCTGTGTATAGGGTAAAGCATCTTGTTTTTTTCAGAAAAATTGCCTATAATTTGCGCCTTTCCAATTTGATACTCAGGTAGGCTATGGCCAATAAAGAGGAACTCATCGAGTTCGAAGGCGTTGTCACCGAAACGCTTCCTAATACTATGTTTCGTGTACGTTTAGAAAACGGTCATGAAGTGATTGCTCACATTTCTGGTAAAATGCGTAAACACTATATTCGTATTTTAACAGGCGACAGTGTGAAAGTTGAAATGACACCTTACGACTTAACCAAGGGTCGCATCACTTACCGCGCACGCTAAGTTTTAGAGTAAGCTAAAGCCACTTTCGGAGTGGCTTTTTTACGTTCACTTAAAAAAATTCTGTTTAGCCTTTAATTCGTCCCCGCCGCTTATCGAATCACCACATTCTTTTCTTGCATTGCCTTCTACAATAAAGTTTTGAGCAAGGGAGAAAAAGCATGTTATTTCGATCCTGCGTTGCTTGTATAACAGGTCTTTTTGCGCTCAGTTTAGTGGCGTGTAGTAGTAATCCACCACATTCCACTTTAAACCGCGATGCGTATTTACAGCAATTTATTGGTCAATCTAGCCAATATATCCTGACCCATTTGCAATTAAGCCAAATTGGCTATCAACAGCTTGGTACAGCTCAAGCTACCCCTCAATTGCTACATTACCGTATCATTCGTCCTGTACGTGTTCCGATCCCTATGGCGCAGCATCCAACCACGGGAATTGGCGCAGTTCCGTTAAATATCGGTATCCCGAGTCATGAAAGTTACGATGTTGCACTGACTTGTGATTTGTATTTTCGCCTACAGCAGGGTATTGCTACCGCAGTGTATGTTTCGGGACAACGCTGTTAAGTCTCCTAGCTAAAACACTCTGAAAGTACAAAACCAATAAAAAAACGCAGCCCGAAGACTGCGTTTAATGATTTGATTTTGAGCTGTAAGCGATAGGTTAAATCGCTTAAATTTTTAGTTGAGTGCCGTAACGACTGCTTGACCCATTTCAACAGTACCAACTTTATTCATGCCTTCAGACATAATATCGGCAGTACGTAAACCTTGATCTAATACATTGCCTACTGCATCTTCAATGGCTTTTGCTGCCGCTTCTTCGCGGAAGGTGTAACGTAACATCATTGCCACAGAAAGAATGGTTGCCAATGGGTTTGCCAAGTTTTGACCTGCGATATCTGGCGCTGAACCATGGCAAGGCTCATACATACCTTTGCCATTTTCGTCTAAAGACGCAGATGGCAACATACCAATAGAACCTGTCAACATCGCCGCTTCATCAGACAAGATGTCACCAAACAAGTTACCTGTCACCAATACGTCAAATTGTTTTGGCGCGCGTACCAATTGCATCGCTGCGTTATCGACATACATGTGCGACAAGTTGATTTCTGGGTACTGTTCTGCATGTAACTGAGTCACGGTTTGCTTCCACAATTCAGTCACTTCCAGTACGTTGGCTTTATCCACCGAACATACTTTACCGCCACGCAATTTCGCCATTTCAAACGCTACTTTTGCAATGCGTTTGATTTCTGACTCAGCATATACGTCGGTATTAAAACCTTGTTTTTCACCATTTTCTAATTCACGGATACCACGTGGCTGACCGAAATAGATACCACCTGTCAATTCACGCACGATTAAGATATCTAAGCCTGATACGATTTCAGGTTTTAAGCTTGAAGCATCTGCCAATTGTGGATACAAAATTGCAGGACGTAAGTTCGCAAATAAATTGAGTTCTGAACGCAATTTTAACAAACCACGCTCTGGACGGATTGAGCGCTCAATGTTGTCCCATTTTGGACCACCAACTGCACCCAATAAAATTGCATCGGCTTTTTTCGCTTGCTCAGATGTCACTGCTGGGTACGGTTCGCCATGTGCATCAATTGCAGAACCACCCAATAAACCTTGTTCCCAAGTCAAACCCAAATTGAATTTTTCATTGACACGTGTCAGCACTTGTTCAGCAGCTTTCACAATTTCTGGACCAATGCCGTCACCAGCTAAAATCAAAATATGTTTTGACATGAGAGTTTCCATTGTTCATGACAGTCAAAGACTGTGGGATTAAATTTTTTGTTCTACAAACTCACCCAAGCCATTTAAGACATTGTAGGGTTTGCAAAAACGTCGAATGGTTTTGTTGTTTTGCACCAAATCTACACATAAAGGATCTGGCGCAGACACATTTAATAAGCTGCCTTTAGTACGACTTCGATCACGATACATTCTAAAGGTATATTTTTGCTTGGCATTAAACTTATGAATTACATGCAGTTTTTCTGCACGATCTTTAGAAATGGGATAAAAGCGAATCACCAATTCATGTTGTTTAGGCGGTACAGATAAATACAAGGCATTGGATTTATTTAAGGATGATTCCTGTAAACGCACTAAACCCTCCTGAATGGCAGCACGTGTAACACGATGTTTTTCTGCATCGACAATTGTGACCGTATTTAAACGCTCAAACTCACATTCATCTGTACCCGCACAGTAAATCAATGCATTGGATTTGCTTTGTTCAGTTTCTTTCACCTGTTTAATGCGTGCTGTATTCCACGTTTGGCATGCGCTTAGCGTGGTGATACATAATCCAATGACAGCAAGCCGACCGAAAATTTTAGTCATTGTTCGCGCCCAACCTCACCTGTTAGATACAAAATATAAAAATTATTATGTGCCGATGTTAGCAAGAGTTAGGCAGCGATGCTATGACAAATTTCAGAGAATTTATGCCTGAATTTCGGCAAAAACCCACGGACGCGACTGCTTAGTTTTCTCTTCATAAGCACGAATGTCATCGGCTGCTTGTAATGTTAAACCAATATCATCCAAACCATTCAATAAACAGTGTTTACGGAATGGATCTACTTCAAATTTAAATGCCGTACCGCTTGGTGTGCGTACTTCTTGTGCGTCCAAGTCGATGGTTAATTGATAACCTTCAGTCGCCGCACATTCTTTAAATAATTGCTCAACCTGCTCTTCAGACAAGATCACAGGCAACATGCCGTTTTTAAAGCAGTTATTGAAGAAAATGTCGGCAAAACTTGGTGCAATAACGGTACGAAAACCATATTCATTCAATGCCCAAGGTGCGTGCTCACGGCTTGAACCACAACCAAAGTTGGCACGTGAAATTAAGATTGAAGCACCCTGATAACGCGGCTGATTCAATACAAACTCAGTATTAATCGGACGTTTTGAGTTGTCCTGACCCGGATAACCTTCATCTAAATAACGCAATTCATCAAATAAGTTATCGCCAAAACCTGTACGTTTGATAGATTTCAAAAACTGTTTTGGAATGATTAAGTCTGTATCGACATTGGCACGGTCTAATGGTGCAACGATACCTTGTTCAACGGTATATTTTTTCATGTTTAATTCTCACTGAATCCGTAACCTCTCCCTTGCCCTCTGCTATAGCGAGAGGGAACGCCATCTCTCTGAGAGAAGGCTGGGATGAAGGCATAACTTAGAATGAACGTACGTCTACAAAATGACCTGCGATTGCTGCCGCAGCTGCCATTGCTGGACTCACCAAATGGGTACGACCACCGTTACCTTGACGACCTTCAAAGTTACGGTTTGAAGTCGATGCACAGTGTTCACCCGGTTGCAATTTGTCTGCGTTCATTGCCAAGCACATTGAACAACCTGGTTCACGCCATTCAAAGCCTGCTTCTACAAACACTTTGTCTAAGCCTTCTTGTTCCGCTTGTTGCTTAACTAAACCAGAACCTGGAACCACCATCGCCTGTTTAATACTTGCTGCAACTTTACGACCTTTAATCACTTCAGCGGCTGCACGAATATCTTCAATACGCGAGTTGGTGCATGAGCCAATAAATACGCGGTCTAATTGAATATCTGCCAAAGACTGACCTGCAGTTAAGCCCATATATTGATAAGCACGCGTCCAGTCATTGCGCTGTACATCATCTTTCGCCTGCTCTAAAGTTGGTACGGCTTGTGATACTGGAATGACCATTTCAGGTGAAGTTCCCCAAGACACTTGCGGCTCAATTTCTTCGCCTTGTAATACCACTACGGTGTCAAAGTGCGCGCCTTCATCTGAGTGTAAAGTATTCCAGTAAGCAACTGCTGCATCCCATTGCTCGCCTTTTGGTGCATAGTTACGACCTTTCACGTATTCAATGGTTTTGTCATCCACAGCGACCATACCTACGCGCGCGCCTGCTTCAATCGCCATATTACATACTGTCATACGTCCTTCAATCGACATATCACGGAATACTTGACCACCAAACTCAATCGCGTGACCTGTACCGCCTGCAGTACCAATTTTACCAATGATCGCTAAAACGACATCTTTCGGTGTAACACCTTGACCTAATTTGCCATCTACACGCACTAGCATGTTTTTCATTTTCTTTTGAACTAAGCATTGGGTTGCTAATACGTGTTCAACTTCAGACGTCCCAATACCATGCGCTAAACACCCAAATGCACCGTGAGTCGCTGTATGTGAGTCACCACAAACTACGGTCATACCTGGCAAAGTTAAGCCCTGCTCAGGCCCAACCACGTGCGCAATCCCCTGACGGATGTCGTTGATGTCAAACTGCACCACGTTAAAGGTTTTACAGTTGTCATCTAAAGTTTGTACCTGAATACGTGAGGTATCATCTTCAATACCTGCAATACCGTCTGCACGTTCTTTCTTAGACGTTGGTACGTTATGGTCAGGCGTTGCCACGTTGGCACTTAAACGCCACGGCTTACGTCCTGCAAGTTGCAAACCTTCAAAGGCTTGTGGAGAAGTCACTTCATGCAATAAATGACGGTCGATATACAATAAAGCCGAGCCATCATCACGTTGAGTGACCAAGTGATCATCCCACAATTTGTCGTACAAAGTTTTTGCAGCTGGATTTTGTGCTTGTTGGTTTTCGCCTGCCATGTCAGATCTACTCCACTGGACTGGGTAATTTTTTCATTAATTTGATTATAACCGCGAATTTGTATAAATCTAATTTATCATTTTTATTAATTTAAAAACTTTTAGGAATTTCTAGCAAAATAATTTTTATTGATTCATCACGACCTACCTATAAGCAAAACATGATAGATACTTAAAATTTTTTATCTTTGATATTTTTATTAAAATCTAATTTTCCAATCAAAATTACAAAATTATTCGTTTTTACAAATTAAATAAGAATAATTATCCTTTAGCTATCCACACAGAAAACGGTCAAAGCAGCAGAAGGAGTATTCACATGAGCCATATTCAAAAATTTGTCGCCAACAATCAACGCATGTTCAAAAAAACTTTAAGCTACTACATCATGCACATCACCGTGGCGATGGTGGTCGGTTATATAGTCACAGGCAATATTTGGATGGCCATTACCTTAAGTTTGGTCGAACCGACAGTACAAGCTGTTGCGTATTTCATTCACGAGCGGATTTGGGAAAAGAAAGCACAAACGCAAGATTCTAAAATTATCGCTTAATGGTTTTATAGATTCTGCTTGTGAATATTCCATTTCAGTTTGAGATCATTTTGGTTGCAGCCCACGATGATCTTTTTTTATCTCTGCTGTATCTCTACAAGATCATCCCGAATGCATAGTTTAAAAATAAGTAGAATTTGTTTTGATTAATTCTAATTTTTTCTAAATAATAAGCACAGTAATAAAAAATCTTTATGGATGGTGCAAATGAATCTTGCAGCCTTTGAAGCCTTTGTTAAAGTCATGGAAACAGGTTCTATTTCTTTGGCAGCAGATCAGTTATTTATTACCCAACCTGCGGTGACCAAACGTATTCACAGCCTAGAAGACTATTTTGGCGTGAAACTGTTTGAATCAGCAGGTCGTGGAGTGCAAGCCACGCATGCAGCACATTCATTATTACCCAAAGTCAAAAACTGGCTGAATGAACTGGGCGATATTCACCACACTCTCAGTCATGAGCAAGGACAGGTTCAAGGCAAACTGAAAATCGGCACCAGTCACCATATTGGTTTGCACCATTTACCCAATCATTTACGTGAATATGTACAGGAATTTCCCAACGTCACGTTAGATGTGCATTTTGTCGACTCAGAACAGGCACATGAACAAGTTTTGGCAGGCGATTTAGAACTGGCTTTTCTGACCTTACCGCCCAAATTAGATGAACGTCTGTCTTATGTCACCATTTGGAATGATCCATTGGTGTTTGTGGTCGCATCTTTTCATCCGCTTGCACATCAGAAAAACCTGCAATTGACCGATTTACTCGCCTACCCTAGTTTGTTGCCTGCCGCGCAAACCTATACCAGTCAAATCACTTTGGCAGAGTTTGAAAAGCAAGGTGTTAAACCTAAAGTCACCATGAGCAACAATCCGTTAGAATCAATTCGGATGTTGGTGTCAATTGGTTTGGGATGGTCTGTTTTACCTAAAACGTTGGTCAATCAGGACTTACAACAGTTAGATATTGACTTAGAAATGAACCGTCAATTGGGCATGGTATGGCATCCGGGACGGACGCAATCACGCGCTGTTTTAGAATTGATTGAGATGATGAACACTAAAAGATTAATGGTTTCTTTTGAATGAAAACACCCTCAAACACGATTGTATTGAGGGTATTTTTTATTGGCTTAATTTAGGTGCAAGTGAGGTCTTAACGATTCACCGAATCTTCATGTAAAGATTCATTCAATTGATCTACCACAATTGCCCATGAACCATCCGATTTCATTTTTTCGACGATAAACTGACGCTGTGCTTCCGTCCAAAATTCTGCCTCGGCAATTGTTGTTTCCGCATTCAATTGATGCGTTTCAATAAATTGCTGAATCGCGGCTTCACTGGCATCCAAACCCAGTTGTTCAAATAAATGTGTCATTCTTGGGCGTACACCACTCATTTTTTCACTCCTGATCATTTTTAATTCTTGTCTTACCTTAGCATGCCTATTCTAAAAATGAATGACATAATCCAACATTGCAATAAATAAAAACAAAAATAAATCAATAAGCTAGTAAAAGCCAGAGTAGCAACACCTCAAAAAAATTCAGACTTAAATTGACCAGTCCTGCACATCCCAACCTTGCTCTTCAGCCAAAGCCTGTAAACGTGCATCAGGATTTACAGCAATGGCGTGATCTGCATATTCCAGCAAGAAACGGTCGTTAATGGAATCTGAATACGCCCAAGACTCAGTCACATCGCGGCCTTCTAGCCATTGCTCCAAACGCACTAATTTGCCTTTTTGGTAACATGCGGTGTTAATCACTTTGCCTGTATATTTACCATCGACTACTTCCGCATTGGTGGCAATAATTTCAGTAATGCCAAATTCACGAAAAATAGGTGCTGTAATAAAGTCAGAAGTTGCGGTGATGCCCACCAATTCATGTCCTAAAGCCTGATGACGCTGAATTGCTTTAAAACCTTCAGGACGCATTTGCGGACGAATCACCTTTTGCATAAATAATTCATGCAATTCGGTCAGGTATTGATTGTTGTGCTGAGTTAAAAATTCAAATACAAATTCGTTATATGCAATTGGGTCGAGCTGCCCTGCCTTATAGTCTTCATAAAACTTGTCGTTCATGGCGCGATGACGGACTGGATCGACCAAACCTTCATTTACCAAAAACTCACCCCAAGAATGATCTGAATCAGTATTTAACAAGGTGTGATCGAGATCAAATAGCGCCAATTTCATGAAAATACTCGTAAAAACTGAAATTTAAGAAAAAAATTGTAAATCTATCTCCGCTAGTCGATAGAAATTCGTTAAGATCATAGCAATTTTAACATTATTTACACTTTGCGTTTTCGAGTTGGAGAAAAGAAATCATCATCCCCGAGTGCAAAGTCATAAATTAAACAATATTTAGGTAGCCAAATGATCGACTCAGAAGGTTTCCGACCCAATGTCGGGATCATTTTGGCAAACGAGTTTGGACAAGTTTTATGGGCAAAACGCATTGGTCACAATGCATGGCAATTTCCGCAAGGAGGTATCCAATATGGAGAAACCCCTGAACAGGCACTTTATCGTGAGCTGAGAGAAGAAGTTGGCTTACTGCCCGAACACGTCCAAGTTATCGCGCAAACTAAAGGTTGGCTGCGTTATCGTTTGCCACATCGGTATATACGCACGGATTCGGATCCCGTATGTATTGGTCAAAAACAGAAGTGGTTTTTATTGCAACTGACAGCGTCAGCGCATCATATTCGGCTGAATTTGTCAGATCCACCCGAATTTGATCAATGGCAATGGGTCAGTTACTGGTATCCGCTTGGTCAGGTCGTCAATTTTAAACGTGACGTCTACCGTAAAGCGATGGTGGAGTTGTGCAATCAATTGCCCCTGAAAAAACCTTAAAATTTGCATGAAGATGTAGATTTTTTAGCTTATTGTTATAGGGTCATCTGTGGTGTAAAACTGACCTCAAATCATTGATTGGAATATGGAGTAGCGCGTATGTCGAACATGCAACTGGATACCCTTCGACGCATTGTACAAGAAATCAATGTGTCCACCAGTTTGCATGAATCACTCGATATTATGGTCAATCAGGTCGCAGAAGCCATGCATGTGGATGTCTGCTCTATTTACCTGTTAGATGAACGCAATCAACGCTACTTGCTCATGGCATCAAAGGGTTTAAATCCTGAGTCCGTGGGGCATGTGTCATTACATACCAGTGAAGGTTTGGTCGGTTTAGTCGGACAACGTGAAGAAATTGTCAACCTAAACGATGCGCCCAAACACGAACGCTTCATGTATTTGGCCGAAACGGGCGAGGAAATTTATAATTCCTTCCTTGGCGTGCCTGTCATGTATCGTCGTAAAGTGATGGGCGTTCTTGTGGTGCAAAACAAGGATAAACAAGACTTTTCTGAAGCGGCAGAATCCTTTTTAGTGACGCTCTGCGCCCAGCTTTCTGGTGTCATTGCGCATGCGCATGCCGTGGGCAATATTGATGTATTCCGCAAACCCAACAACCTGCCTGCCTACAAAACCTTTCAGGGCGTATCGGGTTCAGGCGGAATTGCAATCGGCCGTGCGGTAATTCTGTATCCACCTGCAGATTTGGCGGCTGTACCTGATCGTGAAGCTGAAGACATTAGTGAAGAGTTAGAATTACTAGACAACGCACTAGATGCAGTGCGTCAAGAAATTCAGGCACTAGATGACAAAATGCAGGATGCCTTAATGGCAGAAGAACGCGCTTTATTCAGTGTGTTCCTACGCATGTTGGATGAAAATGCCCTGCCTGCAGAAATTAAAGAACTGATTCGTGAAGGTAACTGGGCACAAGGTGCAGTGCGTATTGTAATTGACAATCACATTGCCCTATTTTCGCAAATGGAAGATGACTATTTACGCGAACGTGTTTCTGACCTGAAAGATTTAGGGCGTCGTATTCTCGCCTCTTTACAAGAAGCCGATGCCAGTCACCGTGAACTGACCGATGAAAGTATTTTAATTGGCGAAGAAATTTCCACAGCAGCTTTGGTAGAACTACCTGTCGATAAAATTGCAGCAATTGTCACCACCGAAGGCGCAATGAATTCTCACATGGTCATTGTGGCACGTGCTTTGGGTATTCCAACCGTAGTTGGCGTAACTGAATTGCCCATCAACAGCCTAGACGATGTGGAAATGATTGTAGATGCGCACCAAGGTCGGGTGTTTATCAACCCGCCACGTCGCATGCGGACGCGCTATAAAGAAATTCAAAAAGAAGAAGAACAGATTGCCAAAGACCTCAAGCAATATGAAACCAAAGACGCGATTACCCCTGACGGCGTAGCGGTAAAATTGTATGTCAATACAGGCTTGATGATTGACGTAGTGCGTGGCGTACAACGCGGTGCTAAAGGTGTTGGTTTATATCGTTCTGAAATTCCATTTATGCTACGTGACCGTTTCCCGGGCGAAGAAGAACAGCGTGCTATTTACCGCCAACAGCTCAGTCACTTTGCCAACAAACCTGTGGTGATGCGTACGCTAGATATTGGCGCAGACAAGGACTTGCCGTACTTTTCGATTGAAGAAGAAAACTCAGCCTTGGGTTGGCGCGGGATTCGCTTCACGCTAGATCATCCTGAAATTTTTTCTTCGCAAATTCGTGCCATGCTCAAAGCCAGTATTGGTTTGAATAATCTGCATATTTTGCTGCCAATGATCACCAGTGTCAGCGAGGTTGAAGAAGCCTTGTATTTGCTAGATCGTGACTTGCAAGCAGTGCAGGAAGAAGAACAGGTTAAAATCACCAAACCGAAAATTGGCATTATGGTAGAAGTACCGAGTGTGCTGCTGCAAATTGATGAATTTGCCCCGTTGGTGGATTTTTTCTCGGTAGGATCAAACGATTTAACCCAGTATTTATTGGCAGTGGATCGTAACAATCCGCGTGTGGCCAACGTCTATTCACACTTTCATCCTGCAGTACTGCGCGCCTTAACCCGCTTGGTGAAAGAATGTCATAAATATGACAAGCCTGTGAGCGTTTGTGGCGAAATGGCAGGAGATCCGCTGTCTGCGGTAATTCTGATGGCAATGGGCTTTAATACCCTGTCGATGAGTTCAAGTAATATCTTGCGGGTGCGTAAAGCAATTTGTCATGTACCGATGACCGATGCGCAACATTTATTAGATCAGGCGTTAAAAATGAATAATCCGCTGATGGTGAAAAGTCTGATGGAATATTATTTTAAAACCCATGGCTTGGGCGATATGGTGAAACTAGCGACACGTATCGTATCTCCATAAAACTTAGTTTAAGCCTCAAGCAACACACCATTCACTCCAAAAACAACAAGGGCGATAATCATCGGAATATCGCCCTTGTTTGTGTTTGCTATAGCCTCGTTTGGCATTTTTCTTACGGTCTACAAAAACCTGACTTTTGTTGACCTCGTGCATGTGCTTGGCCACAAAGTTATGCTGAATAAGCTCAGGCTGTTTTTTCTTTGCCATTACGCTGTTCCTTTCGGTTGATCATGGAAATGAGCAGTGTCGCTACTCTTTTAGATGGAGATGTTGAGGGAAAATTCAAGCCAATTGCTTCTGCATAACGTGACTATTCTCTCACCAATGTTCCATATTAAATTGGGAAGCCGATCATACGCTTTTTTGTACATTTTACAAGCGATTTTCACTCAATAGTGCTAAGATAAAAAGAAGGGTAAATAAATTATTGCCGCCACTTTATCAGATTTTTCTGACGGTTATTTTTGAAGGCTATTTTAAAGAACACTCAGCGGCTTTACCCATACAATTATAGCATAAAATTCTAAAAAATTTTATTACCTTTCAAAGACTTATTAGTTATAAAATCCACTAGAAAAACTGCAATGATTGGCTAATATGAATATAGAAGATCAGTTTAACAAGACCATTAAAAACAGGAGTCAAATTCATGATTTATGAAGTTTCTGGAGATATTTTACTGAGCGAAGCACGTGCGATTGCTCACGGTGTTGCCCCTAACGATAACTTTGCAACAGGTTTGGCTTTAAGTCTGCGTGAGCACTGGCCTGCGCTATATAAAGACTTCCGCAACTATTGTCATATTTACCATCCTAAAGCGGGTGAGCAATGGACTTGGGTCAATGCCGAAGGTCAACGCATCGTCAACCTGATGACTCAGGAAGCGGCTTATGACAACGGTTCAAAACCAGGTAAAGCATCGACAGAATACGTCAACCGCACTTTGAAAAACTTAAAACAGTTGATTGAAGAAGAGAAAATTGAAAGCTTGGCGTTACCGCGTCTTGCAACAGGTGTAGGCGGTTTAGATTGGGAAGATGTACGTCCACTCATCTACAAACACTTAGAAGATTTGGATATTCCAATTTACATCTACACTCTATATCAAAAAGGTGTAAAAGCTGAAGAGCCTGCGAAATAAGTTTCGCTGAAGCAATCAGCTTTGCTACAAGCGAGCGTGATTGATCACGACTCGACTGCAATATACGGTTCAATTCACCCGTTTGGTTTTACCAAGCGGGTGAATTTTTTGTGCAGAATCAAGTAGCAAGGGATGCTATGCTGAAAATGCACTCTGCAAGATGGATGCAACATCGACCTGTTTAGGTTTAAGCATACCCACCACTTGCCCATGCAATGCACTATAACGCGACTGAATAAAACCTTCTGCCACAAAACTTGGCGCATAACGCAACAACAAAACCGCTTGTGCCAAAATCACCAAACGGCTCACCAAAGCACGTGCCATAAATTGTAAATCGTTGCTGTTCGTGGTCTGCAATAACTGCTGCAAACCATCTAATTCACTGCCCAAAATAGGATGAGTAACGGCAGTGCGAGCAAAATCCTGCAATAACACCTGAATCAGCTCAGGTTCTCGCTGCATAGCGCGTAGTACATCCAGACACATGACATTGCCTGAACCTTCCCAAATGGTATTTACAGGTGCTTCTTTGAAAATACGTGCCATGATGCTGTTATCGACATAACCATTGCCACCAAAAACTTCCATCATCTCACCTGTAAGTTCCACCGCGCGTTTGCAAATCCAGAACTTTGCAGCAGGGGTCATTAAACGCTTCCATGCCAAAGACACAGCATCATCGCTTTCATAACAATGTGCCAAATGAAAACTGAGCTGTACCGCAGCTTCAGTTTCCAAAGCCAAATCTGCCAAGACTGCCTGCATTAATGGCTGATTCGCCAAAGTCTGTCCAAATGCTTGACGTTGTCGAGTATAGGCAAGGCATTGCACCAAGGCTTGACGCAGCATGGCACTACTGCCCACAGCACAGGTTAAACGAGTGTAGTTCGCCATTTCAATAATGGTGGGAATACCGCGCCCTGCTTCGCCAATCATGATGCCCCACGCCTGCTGAAATTCGACTTCAGAACTGGAGTTACTCCGATTTCCCACTTTGTCTTTTAAACGCTGTACCTGAATATTATTTTTTCTGCCATCTTCTAACCAACGCGGTACAAAGAAACAAGCCAAACCATCTTGTTCGGTATTGGCGACCACCAAATGTGCATCACACATTGGTGCAGAGAAAAACCATTTATGACCTGTGAGTAAATAGGCTTGCCCACGTCCTGTCGCTGCGACTGGAACGGCGAGCGTTTGGTTGGCCCGCACATCTGAACCACCCTGCTTTTCGGTCATGCCCATGCCCAACCAAATAGATTTCTTTTGTGAAATCGGCACATCACGCGGGTCATATTCATGCGATAACAGTTTCTCACCCATGCTTGCCCACAACTCAGGTTCACGCTGAATGAGCGGAATGCTGCCTAAAGTCATAGAATTTGAGCATAAATTACCGCACTCAACCTGTCCTGCCAAATAAAAACGACTGGCCCAATCGACCCATTTTGCCGTAGATTGCGGTTGTTTAAATGGATGTGCATGCGTGTCAAACTTGCGATTCAGCGCCATCCAGTGATGCCATGCGGGATGAAACTCCACTGCATCTTTACGGCGTCCACGTGCATCGAAGGCATGTAAAATAGGCGTATGCCGATTGGCTAAATCGGCATAGTGATAATATTCTGCCGATGCTGCAATATGTCCCAATTCGCTCAGTCGAGTCTGATCTTGACTGCCATAACGGGTTAAAATTTCTTGTAAAACCGTATCGGTTTCAAATAAGTTATAGTCTTGTAATTCATCAAACTGATTTTGAATTTGATGGGTCATCCATGTCTGCATTGTGTCACTCCTAGACAAACGCGATGCTATCATTGCATTTAGTATAGAGAAAAATATGTGCTCAGGTGTTCGGCTTTATTTATGAAAAATTCTGAGGTTCAAGTGCGCCGTAAGCCGCGCCAATCGCGGGCTAAACTGACTCAAGAGGCTTTACAGGAAAGTTTTGTTCGGCTTTTGCATGAACGCTCGGCAGCTGAAATTACCATTCGTGAAATTACTAATTTGGCAGGTGTCGGTTTAGGCACTTTTTATGAATACTTTGCCAAGAAAGAAGATTTACTGGCATTGACGATTCACCTGCAAGTCAAACAGCATGCAGAACGCTTAAAAAGTTATGCCCAACAGCAACTTGAGTTATCCACAGTTGTTGAAATAAACCGCTATATCGCAACAATCATTCAGTTTCAGCTTCAGCAAATTCAGGCACAACAATGGCTTTGGGCACAGACTTTTTTACTGGAACGACAAGTTTCACACATTGAAACTTACCAAAAAAGTTAAAGCATGATGCTGCAAATGTGGCAACAGATATTCGCACCTGTCATACATAATGCCGAACTACAACTGCGCCTTGCTTTGAATCTGCACCGCATCAGCTATGGCTTTATTTCACAAAGTTTATTAATCAATCCGCATTTTCAAGATTGGGGCACCTTGTACACCGATATTTCACTAGCAATTCAACCGTTTTTAGTCTCTGTTTCAGATATTTAATGCAGCAAAACTGATTATTTAGTTTACAAAGATCTATCGAATACACCAATCATAAACAATAAATTTATCTATTTGTAAAATTATAAAAATCGTTTTACATTAAAATGGTGAGATTTGAAAAGCTTTCATCTACAAAGCCCGATCTGCATGGTATTGTGGTGTTGTAGTTGATTTTTTAAACAAACAAAACGGTTCATGGCCGCTTGTTTTAGAAGCTAAATTTCTAATACAGCCCACCACATGATGATCAGAATAATGGAGAACAACGATGAGCCAAGAGATAAAAAAATGCCCTGTAACGCATTTAACCACCGATGCAGGCGCACCTGTTGTAGATAACCAAAATAGTATGACTGCGGGCGCACGTGGCCCACTCCTTACTCAAGATTTATGGCTCAATGAAAAGTTGGCAAACTTTGTACGTGAAGTAATTCCTGAGCGTCGTATGCATGCCAAAGGTTCAGGTGCGTTTGGTACGTTTACGGTCACGCACGACATCAGCCAATATACCCGTGCCAAAATTTTCTCTGAAGTTGGCAAAAAAACTGAAATGTTTGCTCGTTTCTCTACCGTTGCAGGTGAGCGTGGCGCTGCCGATGCAGAACGTGACATTCGTGGTTTTGCTTTAAAATTCTATACTGAAGAAGGCAACTGGGATTTAGTCGGTAACAACACACCAGTGTTCTTTTTCCGCGACCCACGTCAATTCCCTGACCTGAATAAAGCGGTAAAGCGTGACCCACGCACCAACCTGCGTAATGCGACCAATAACTGGGATTTCTGGACTTTGCTGCCAGAAGCACTGCACCAAGTCACCATTGTGATGTCGGATCGTGGTATTCCTGTGGGTTATCGTCACATGCATGGTTTTGGTAGCCACACCTATAGTTTTATTAATGCCAATAATGAGCGTTTCTGGGTGAAATTCCACTTCCGCACTCAACAAGGCATTCAAAACCTGACCGATGCAGAAGCAGCAGAATTGATTGGTCGTGACCGTGAAAGCAGCCAGACTGACCTTTACAATGCCATTGAACGCGGTGATTTCCCGAAATGGACGCTGTTCGTGCAAATCATGCCTGAACTGGATGCAGAAAAAGTCCCTTATCACCCATTTGACCTCACCAAAGTTTGGCCGAAAGGTGATTATCCACTGATTGAAGTGGGTGAATTTGAACTGAACCGTAACCCTGAAAACTACTTCCAAGATGTTGAACAGGCTGCCTTTGCACCAAGCAACCTTGTACCAGGAATTAGCTACTCGCCAGATCGGATGTTACAAGCGCGTTTGGTCAACTATGCCGATGCTGCACGTTACCGTGTTGGTGTGAACCATTCACAAATTCCAGTGAATGCTGCACGCTGCCCTGTGCACTCAAACCGTCGTGATGGTCAGGGTCGTATGGATGGCAACTATGGCAGCTTGCCACACTATGAGCCAAACAGCTTCCATCAATGGCAAGAGCAACCACAATACCGCGAACCACCGCTAAAAATTCGTGGCGATGCAGATTTCTGGGATTATCGTGAAGATGATAGCAACTATTTTAGCCAGCCGCGTGCCTTGTTCAATTTAATGAACCCTGAGCAAAAACAAGCACTGTTTGATAACACGGCACGTGCGATGGGTGATGCTTTAGACTTTATTAAGTATCGTCATATTCGTAACTGTTATGCATGTGACCCTGCTTATGGCGAAGGCGTTGCAGCAGCTTTAGGCATGACCGTTGCCGATGCGCAAGCAGCACGTGCCAGTGACCCTGCACTTGGTCAGCCTGGCGTACTGTAATCTTTGTAGTTAAAGATCAAGTCAGTCTAAACAGCAAGACTTTAAACACCAAAACAAAGCCCCTATTTCGATAGGGGCTTTGTGTTCTATATCTATCATTGCCACTTTTCAGTAGCGTGAAAAGTAGCGTGTCACTTTTATTTAAGGTCAAGTTTTTAAAAGATTAAACAATTAATTTCTTACCCTCACGAATACAATAAAACGGATTCATCAGTTTAGAAGAACGCTTCATGGCTTGATGCAAATCTGCCTCAGGCTGATCACGTCCTTCATCAGTCAATTCAAAGGTTCGATAGTGAATTGCCAATGAACATTTGGAATGTAAGTCTTTATGTGCCTGAAAAGCATCTTCAGGATTCATGTGCATATAACGCATTAAATTGCGGGGTTCATAAGCACCAATCGGCAAAAGTGCCACGCGCGGTGCGCCAATGCGGGTTTGGATTTCTTTAAAGTGTGGCGAGTAACCTGTATCGCCCGCAAAGAAGCAATGATCTTGCCCATGCAAAATAGAAAAACCGCCCCATAACGCCATGTTCTGATCACGTGCGCCACGCCCTGAACCATGTTGTGCAGGGGTGTAGACAATTTTCACTTCTTTAAATAAAGCCGATTGCCACCAGTCCATTTCAATCACATGCAAATCAGGCGGCAAATACCAAGCATTGCCCAAACCTGTATAAATAGGCATGGCAAATTGATGATTCAGCCATTTTAAGGTGGCTAAATCCATGTGGTCATAATGGTTATGGCTCAAGAAGACGGCATGAATGGTCGGTAAATCTTCCAGTGCAATCCCTGCAGGACAGGCACGTTTAGGCCCTCGCCCCTGTTTCGGACTGGCATGCTCTGCCCAGACTGGATCGGTTAAAAAGTTATACGGTCCAATTTGAATCAGCACCGTTGCATGCCCCACAAACCAAACTTGCCAATCATCCAAACTGGCCTGTGGGCGTAATTGTGGAACCGCACGCGGCGTTGTAAAGAACTGTTGTGCCTCTTGTTGAGCATTGACCTTCCAGCTGTTCGATTTACGTTTTAGCAACCATTTCAGCAAATCGGTTTGGCTGCGCCCCTCAGGGTACGCCACAGGATTAAAAAACTGCGTGCCATCATAATGATTTGAAGGCAAAAACTGTAGCTTGGGTTTACGCCAAGTATGTGACCAACAGGCTTCCGTTGGCAGTTGAAAATGCTTTTGTTCCACGTTGTTCATGTAAGCCCAATAATATATAGCGCATCTGCCATGATGCTTTTAATCCTGATCTGTTCAGAAATAAACACAGCTTTGGTTCATGTGTTGACTCTATCACGCATAGTAGCGAAATCAAGCGGGCAATTTCCTTTATGTTTTTGTTGTTTTGAGAAAAAAGTCGTATCGGACAACAACTCAGCACTGCAAAATTAGCCTTTGCAGAAATACTGTTCGCGCCATTCTTTCCAGAAATACATCACAATACCCAACATCACCACAGCAATACCAATAAAGGCATTCATGCTGATGTGTTCATTGTTGAGCGTTGCACCCAGAATCAGCGCAATAATAGGCGTCATCACATTGCTTAAAGAAACCGTAGATGCAGTTAAACGGCGAATTAGCCAGAAATAGCACAGCATTGCCACAATAGATGACATGATCATGGTAAAGATAAAACCAATCATGGTTTTCACCCCAGGCATGGCGGTTGGAACATGCTGCCAAATAAAAGGAATTAATAACAATGAACCCAGTGCCGAAACCATTAATGAACCTGTGGCCTGAGACATAGGACTTAAAGGTGCATTGATTTGTTTGACCCAAAAAATTGAGCTGATATAGGACAGCATACTGATAAACATCAACACCACGCCCCATGGATTCACTTTGCTGTCGGCAGAGTCTGCAAAGACAAAGCTGAGTCCTGCAATCGCAATTGCCATCCCTGTCCACTGTAAGGCAATCAATTTTTGCGTGCGTAAAATCACATGACCAATCAAGCCTGCGATTAAAGGAGAAAAACCAAAAATCAGTGCCATTAAGCCTGAAGTTAAATAATTGGCGGCCAAGTAAATAAATAGCTGTGCACCAATTAAATTCAGACTACCCGCCAAATAGCTTTTCATTGAGGTGTGATCAAAAGGCAGTGGATCGCGCATGAGTTTAAGCACGCACAGCGCAATCACGGAAGCCCCAAAGTAGCGGATAATCAAAACCCACATTGGATGAATTTCCTGCACACTCCAGACAATCGCCAATGGCGTGGTCGCCCAGATGAGTACCAATAAGGCATAAATACTGGCGGTTACCACAACAGGAGATGTATTCGTATTCATCGCTTGCTCAACATAAAATGGACACTTTTCTTCGGCAGATAAAAAACAGACCCAAGTTGCCTCAGGTCTGTTTTTCATCAGTTCAAGCTTACTTCACCAATTTGCGAAGGTCTTGGCTCACATCTAAATATTTGTCTGCTTCAAAAGCAGCTTGTTTAGCAATCAGCTTTTTCAAGTGACGCATATCTTTGGCTGAGTTGACGGTAATTCCGCCGACAATCACGCCATCGGTCACACCAAACAATACGAATGAAGACTCACTGCGTTTGGAAGCATCCATCTCACCACGCACATGCCATTCTGCTGCTGACATATCTCCTACAAATTGGTAGTTAATGTCGAGTTGATCAGTCCAGAACCAAGCGGGATTGGCTACAGGATGCGCCACGCCCATGACATGACGTGCAAAAATGCCTGCTTGCAGGTTAGCATTTTCCCAAGTTTCTACACGGCGATGATTGCCACATTCACGCAGTTGTGACGCGACATCACCCGCGGCATAAATGTCTGGGTTTGAAGTTTGACAGTTTTCATTCACATGCACGGCAAAGTCTGCATCTAAACCTGCTTCAACTGCCAATTGTGCGTTTGGAATAATCCCAATACCGTAAATCACCGCATCGGCACGTAGTTCTTCGCCACCTTCTAGGGTCACAACAATTTCTTCACCATCTAGCTTGCAGTCTGCAATTTGCGTAGACAAACGTACATCAACACCTGCCAATAACTGCTGTTGCAACAAGAACTCGCTCAAAATGCGTGGTGATGAACGTCCCATCACCATTGGTCCCATTTCAATGACGGTTACCTGACAGTCTTTAAAACGTGCAGAAGATGCCAACTCTAAACCAATCACACCACCACCAATTAAGATGATACGACGACCCGCTTGTAATACAGGTACTAAGGCTTGCGAGTCTTCAAGATTACGCAACGTGTAAACGTGTTTACCCAAAGCGTCAAAATTTGGCAAACGACGTGCTGCACCGCCTGTAGCAAGCAAAAGTTTGTCGTAAGCAACAACATCACCGTTTAAGAGTTCAACGGTTTTCGCTTCGGCATTGATTTTGCTCACACCATTGCCACGGATGGTTTCCACGCCCAATTCTGCCAATTTTTCTTCAGACAGAATTTCGATTTTGGTTTCTTCAGGACGTAAAATTACATCTTTAGACAGTGGTGGACGCTCATAAGGCAAATGTGTTTCATCACCAATGAGGATGATTTTGCCTGCATATTGATTGCCGCGCAGCTCAAGAATGGCACTCGCCCCTGCCTGACCTGCCCCCACAATCACAATTGTTTCTACACTCATGGGCTTAACCTTTTAACTCGGCAGATACGATGCCAAAGCCCGCAATCCACTCACTAATATCTTCATAGCAATGCGTGGTCATTTCATACGCACCCAGTTCATCTAACGCAGCAAAAGCAGCCATCCACGAACGGACTTCCTGACCACCACGACCACCATCACGACGAATTTCAGCTTCGGTCATGGCTTCCATAGCCACAAAGTCTGCCTGTTTGAATTTTTCAAGCAAGGCAATATCCCACTCAGGGCTGAGCGGCACAGCCACAGAGGTATCACCTGCTGCAAGTTTTTGACCGACTGCAATCACTTTAGCCTGACGTGCATGACGTGCTTCAGGGCTCGGATTACGACCTGCAATTAAAAACTCTTCAACTTCAGGCGGTACTGAACCCATTTGCGGTGTTGGTGGATCGTGCGACAAACCACCTGTACCTAAAACAAGAACACGTTCATTTTCAAGATTCAACGACTTGATAAATTGACCCACAGCACGCCCCAAAGCAATGGTACGCTTGGTGGTTGGCATCGGCGCTGCAGCGCCATTAATAAACACGGGAATGGTTGGATAACGATCTAGCTGCCCTTCACACAAAAAGTGTAATGGCTGAGTCACCCCATGGTCGGCCTGCATACGATACGAATATGCAACATCTACACCTTCATCCAACACACGGCGCACCATCGCCAAGGCTTTGTCTTCAGGCACATCAATACGGTTGTTGTCTTTGCCGTAGTCCCAGTCACCCGCAGCCGTAGCACGAATACCGACACAGAAACTTGGCATCAAATCGTAAAAGAAACCGTTGAAATGGTCTGGACCAAAGGTAATGATCAGGGTTGGATCGTATGCTTTGACTTCGGCAGAAAGTTGCTCAAAGGCAGCACGAACTTTTTGTTCTTTAGATTGATCTTGCGGTGTTGCAAATTCCATTAAAGGACTGTGCGATGCACAAATGAGTTTAACGGCCATGAAAGACTCCTAAATAAGGAAGGCAGCCCAGAGAAAGGCTGCCGATTCGTCTATTGAATTTAGACTCAATTTTATTCGTCAAAAAAACCTGCACGTGGTTGACGCAAACCACGAATACCCAAACCACATTCTGCATTGATCAGAACGCCAGTCAGCGCACGGTTATTTTGACGCGATGCCAAGAGCACATACGAACCAGTCATGTCTTCTGGCTCAGGCAAGAAATTCAGCGGCATACCGCGTGCAATTTTTTCAGGATCACGTGCATCGAGTAAGCCTAGGTTTTCCTGACCTAAAGATGCTGCGCCCTTAATATTGACATTCATCGCTGAAGGCGCAACAGCATTGACACGTACTTTAGGTGCCAATTCATAAGCCAACTCTTTCATGATGCCAACACCTGCATGTTTAGATGCAGTGTAAACAGGACCACCGCCTGAAGAATACAGCGCAGAATTGGATAAGGTTAAGATGATAGAACCTTCAGATTTCACCAACTCATCCAGTGCTGCTTTTGCCCCCAAGATTAACGCCTTGGTATTGATGCCCATGATTTCATCAAAGGCTTTTTCAAGCTGCTCACCAGAAGTATTGACGATATCTGCGTAGTGATCCCAAATCCCTGCATTGCCAATAAAGCAATCCAGCTTTCCAAAACGCTCCACAGTGGCCTGCACAGCACGGACATTGTCTGCATAGTTGGCAACATCACCAGCGACTGCCACGATTTGATCACCAAAACGTTCTTTTAAGGCATCGACTTTAGATTGTGAGCGCTGTAACACGCCCACATGCGCACCTTCTTCAAGAAAGCGCTCGACCAAAGCCCAACCTAAACCAGAACCGCCACCTGTAATCAGTGCCACTTCGCCTTTTAGCCAACCCATGCTTACTCTCCTGCCATTTCTACATATAACGCGCCGTCTTCAACCACCACAGGGAAAGTTTGAATCGGGTCGGTGGCTGGCAAGCATAATGCTTGACCAGTCTTTAAACAGAAACGTGCAGAATGCAGTGGGCATTCAACTGTGCCATCATCTTCAAGATAACCTTCAGACATTGAGGCATTGCCGTGTGAACAACGGTCATTCATGGCAAAGAACTCACCACCGTTGTTGAATACTGCCAGTGCTTCAATACCGTTCACACCGCAATCCACTTTTAACGCTTCGCCTTCGTCTAATTCGTCAACTTGGCAAACAAAGATTTTATTCATTAGAAGAATACACTCAGGTTGTGTGAGTTATAGGTTACTTGGTCAAGTACAATCTTACGGTTGAAGATCTGGAAGCCTAAGCCACCTTCAACACGACGGATTTTGTCATGGCGCTTACCACAGTAAATAGTCACGTCTTTCTCTTTTTGAGTACGGTACAACAAGTAAGTCACGTGTACGTCGTATTCGCCTGCTACCTCTGTCGCTTCAACAATCACGTTGCTGACCATGTGCGTTGTACGTGACGGAGGTTCTTCAGCCCACGCCATACCAGTTTCCAGACGTGCAACACGGCGCTCAAGCAAGTGTTTGTTGTCGTTGAACACCCACGTTGTTGGCGGTTCAACTGAACGACGACGGTCACGAGTTTGTGCATTTGGTGTAGTACGCAAGGTATAAGAAATGTCTTCTGCCATGAGGTCTAACCACTCACGGAATTTCCAGTCGTCCAGCAATTTTGCTTCGCGATACAAGAATTGGCTCACTTCATGTTGAAGTTCTAAACTGATTTGACTCATTTCATTAGCTCCTTCTCGTATTCGTCGGCTGCTTTTTCAACATCTTCCCACTTTTCATGGATCAGCAAGTCTGCCCAACGGCGGTACATACCACGTGCTGCAGTTTCAGAGAAAATGTAGTTGGTGATTCCTGGAATACCATCTTCACGTACTTTTTCGTTACCTTTACCCATTTCTACAATGAGCTTGTTTTGACGTGCTTTATAGCCGCGCAATACTTTTTGAATTTCAATCCAGTTCTCAGAGTCATCTTGCTCTAAGAAACCTGCAGGACCGAAGGCACGTGTTGCAGAACGCTCAAATGCTTCTTTCACGTCTTGAGGTGCTTCAGCATCGGCAATACAGAATGCCCATACTTCAGTTTTATTTGGACCACGTGGATGCCATACGCGCAGTGTTGCAGTACCGTTCAACCAAGACAGTGTTGGGAACATGGTGTTGTGACCTGCAAGACGTAAGGCACGTACTTCGCCTAAACGCTCTTTCACTTCTTCGTAAGTTTCACGGAAGTAGTTGGCAACTTCACCATCAACCCAAACGTTTGCATCTGGTTTTTCTGTAAAGAAGAAACCTGAACCATGACCACGTGAACCATACTGAATCGCATCTTTGGCAGTTTCCCAAACAGGACGAGCTGTTTGCGCTGCACCTAATTGTTTGCTGCTGTCATCATCTGGTTTTGCACCAAGTACCTGAATCGCAGAGGCGTGTGAGAACAAAGCGTGGTATTGGTCAGAGGCAAACTGTTCTGCAGCAAATTTCCAGTTACAGTCAATTTCCCACTTGTGTACACCACCAATAATTTCTGTACCACCCGGACGACGGTCAATCACGCCATCTAAGTACCAAGCGATGTCGCCCATGTATTCTTCTAGATCTGGAGTAGTTTCATCCCAGCAACCAAAGATCAAGCCTTTGTAAGACTTCACACGGCTCACTTCCACCAAGCCCCATTGCTCTTTACAAGCACCTTGTGGATACGCACGTTCTTCTAAAGGAATATCTTTGAGTGAACCATCAATACCGTAAGACCAACCGTGATATGGGCAAGTAAATGCACGGGTATTACCACAGTCTGCAAAGCTCACACGCATAGAACGGTGACGGCACTGGTTTAAAAATGCTTTGATTGAACCGTCTTTTTGACGTGCCACAATAATTGGATCTTCACCCATGTAGGTGTTGAAGAAGTCGCCAGCTTTAGGAATTTGGCTTTCATGACACAGGAACAACCACGTACGGCCGAACACACGTTCAAGTTCTAATTCGTAGATATCTGGATCTGTATAAATAGATGGAGTGATACGTCCATTTTGTGCATCGACCAAAGCGTCGATTTCGCGCACATCAATTTTTCCACTCATGAAAAGCTCTCCTGTGACCAACAACGGCACAAAGTAAATAGACTCAACTTTTGATGGATAATGGTTTTTTAGGGACGTTTAGTGAAATATTTTTTTTGTTTCAATTAATAGTTTTTATAGATTAATCCAACATTATATTTTGCATTTAAATCGTTGCATAATGATGAAACCCTATTTACTTCGTGAATGACACAATAATTTTCACCGAATAGTTGTTTATAGATCATTCTTTTATTAATCTATAATTAGACATATTTTGAATTAATCTTTGGAATGGTTGTATGGAATTACGTCACCTTCGCTACTTCATTACCGTTGCTGAAGAACTCAACTTCAGTAAAGCCGCACTTAAACTTTATACGGCGCAACCTTCACTGAGTCAGCAAATTAAAGATTTAGAAGAAGATGTCGGCGTTAAGCTACTCAACCGTACCAAACGTAAAGTCGAGCTAACCGAAGAAGGTGCTGTATTTTTAGAACAGGCGCGTCTGACTTTGGCGCAAGCCGACAAAGCGGTTGCCATGGCACGTCAGGTGTCACAAGCCAAACAGAAAATGCTGCGTATTGGCTTTGTTCCTGTGGCAGAAATGAAAATTTTCCCTTTTGTACTGCCTAATTTACGAGTACAAAACCCAGAATTAAAAATTGAATTGCTAAGTTTGAACAACACTGAGCAAATGAAAATGATTAAAAAAGGTGAACTCGATATCACCTTTACCCGCCACAATATCAACAGTGATGAAATTGAGAGCCAGTTTGTACTGCGTGAACCGTTAATTTTTATTTTGCCCAAAGATCATCCGTTAGCAAAATACGAACGCATTCCTGTCAAAGCATTGAATGGTATTGATTTTATTATTCCTTCGGCAGAAGCTTCGTATAATCTGCATCACCTGATTGTCGATTTTGCCAAACAGCACAACATTGAACTAAACATTGTGCAAAAAGCTGACAACATTTTATTTAATATCAACTCGATTGGTATGGGCTTGGGTTGCACCATTTTACCGGGCTATGTTGCCCCCCTCACCATGGAAAATACCGTCATCCGTCCACTTGATGTAGAACTTCCACATTTAGATTTATACGTCAGCTACGGCAAAAACAGCCATTCCGCTGCGGTACAGAAATTTATGGAACTGCTCACACGTGTGTTCTATTTGGACATCAACCGCGAACAATAATTCTAAAACCACTCGCGTTTTTCAACCTTTCAAAAGTGCTTGCTGCTTGATGTAGTAAGCACTTTTTTGTGCATCCTAAATGCTAAAACAAAGCTTTAGACTTAAGTCTAAACTTATTTTTTTAATCTTTTTCTGAACTACTGCTCATTCTTACACTCAAACATTCGCATTTTTGCAGTCTGCTTTTTCCTCGCTTCGCTACCACATTTCCTGCAAATTACAACTTAAGTCTAATAAGTTAAAATAGGCACCCCATCGCTATTTTCTAAAATTAAGCCGATGATAACAGGCAGTAACACCTTTAGATTGCACATCCAGAAAGGATCAAGAATGATAAAAACACCCTTCAGCAGAATGAAAACAGGGATTCAATATCGTCCTTATTTTTTTATCAGTTTTGTGATTACCATTGTGCTGTATGCTATTTTTCAGACCCTCACTGCATGGTCATGGTCAAGCTGTTTATTGATTAGCTGGAATATCGCGATTTCCTGCTATTTGGTTTTAACCATGCGCAGTTTGTGGCACAGCGATCATGCACATATTTTACAACGTGCCCAACAACAAGATGCCAGCAAATGGCTGATTTTATTCTTGGTATTTCTAACCTTAGTGATGTGCTTTATTGCGATCATTGTCGAGGTGAATTTATTTGCACAAAGTGAGTTTGTGCGCATGGGACATTTTATTTTATCCATTACCACTATTTTATGTGCTTGGTTTTTTATGCACACCATTTTTGCGATTCACTATGCGCATGACTATTATTTGGCACTGCAACAGCAGCAAGAAGGTGGTTTGGATTTTCCCAAGACGTCGCATCCAACCTATCCTGACTTTTTATATTTCAGCTATGTGATTGGTACATCTGCACAAACCGCCGATGTCTCGATTAGCTCACAACCCATGCGGGTACTGAACACGCTACATATTATTTTGGCTTATAGCTTTAATACCACTATTTTGGCAATTTGCATTAACTTGGTCGCGAGCTTTATTCAGCACTAAATTGGGTACATAAAACATCCATAAAAAAGGATGGCAAATTGCCATCCTTTTTTACCTCACTGCGCTTAATTTACGCCACGTGCAGTTAAGTAGTTTTTAATCACAGTGTTAAATTCTTCCGCTTTTTCAACCTGTGACCAGTGACCACATTGGCTGAAAATGTGTGCATCGGCATGTGGCACAATATTTAAAATATCCCATGTACGCGATACTGGAATCACCACATCTTGTGTACCGTGAATCAGCAATACAGGCACAGTGATGTCTTTCATTTTGTCAAAGTCGAGTGGGAACTCGAAACGGTCACGGTCACGCGCGCCCACAACATCCATTAAACGGTCTGAAGCATAGTCATTTTTTGCAGAAGCAAAACGGACTTTGACCAACTCATCTGTAATCAAGTCTTTATTTACCACGAACATTGAAAGCGTCTTTTTAATGCCTTCTTCAGTCAATACAGGATTTGCATGCGCTTTGAGGGCTGCAGTCTGTTTTGCACCGCCTGTACCCATTGAGATAATACCAAGAACACGCTCTGGGTAATCCAATGCCAACTGGAATGCCAACCAGCCACCCAACGAGTTACCCACCAACCAAGTTTTTTCAATGCCCAATGCATCTAAAGTACGTACAGCATGATCTACCCATGCACGGATGCCATATTGTGTGCCCGGTGCAACCACAGTTTGACCATAGCCGATGGTATCAATGGCGATACAACGTGCTTGCTCACCAATTTGTGGCAAGTTTAACCACCAGTTTGCAGCAGCCGATACGCCTGTACCTGAACCGTGTAAAAATAGAATAGGTGTACCTTCACCCACTTCATGATAATGCGTTAATTCGCCTTCTGCTGTTTCAATCCATTTATCTTCTAAGCCAAAGAATGGATCTGTTGTATAGTCAGGGATTTGAACAGTGCTCATATATACTCCTCGTACAGTCTTTAGCTTGCGTTTGGCTCTAGGTATAGAATTTGACGTCAAGTGGACTCATTCAACATTACTTTTACAGGCTTATATTACCTGTTCACACGGCATCAACTGATACAAATTTACGATCACAACCCACAAAAAAACGATTAAACAACTCTTTGAATTTTATAAATTTAATAAAATAAAAGTCTTAATTTATATAAGGTATTTATTCAGTAAATATTAAAAAAAGAGCGACTATAAAAAGCCGCTCTGATTTTTATCTCGGTTTAGAATTTATAAGTGTAAGTCGTGGCGATACGGTGTTCTTCTAAGTCATTCGCAAAGTTAAAATTGGTATCGATGAACATATAATTAAAGCCTAAACCTTTAAGCTTACCTTCTGGCACAACATAGTTCACAATGACGTTATTTTCGTTTTCTTTACCTTCTGGCTTGCCTGCGCCCAGATCGATATTGTCACCGCGGAAATGACGTACTGTCGCTGTTAAACCAGGAACACCCACATCAGCAAAATTATAGGTATAACCCAAACTCCAAGAACGCTCATCTTTACGAATGAAGCTCGCCACAGACCAGTTGTCTAAGTAAGGCTGCGGCACCCACCCGCCCAAGGTCGGGAACATTGGGGCTTTTGTACCGTGCTCACCAAACATTTGTTGATAACCTAACTGTACAGTGTGCATCCCATTGTTGATTTTTGCACCCGCAGACACGGCCTGGCTGTCAATATTACCATACAGCTTGTCACCCGATTCGCTGTTGTCAAAATAGCGTACATGGGTATCCAGCTTAGTTTTTTCAGCCAAAGTCGTTTTATAGTTTGCAGCGACATAATGTTGTTGATAGATGTTGGTTACATCCGCATACCAATAACTTCCACCTACTTTAGGGGTAAATTGATGATCTACTCCCACAAGATACATGCCATCGTCTGTGCTTAATTTATTCGCTTCAGCAGCAGAAAAATTATTTTGAGGGAACAACGTAAAATCTTGGTATTGGTTATCATAACGTGCATTAATACCGTCTAAATAAGCCAAAGTTAATTTAGTATCTTTTAAATCCTTTGATTCTAACCATGCACCGCTATAAGTCGTTAACAATTGACGCGATGGGTCAAAAAACACCACAGGTGACATTGGTAATAAGTCACCTACTTTTAATTCAGTTTCAGAAAATTTAACTTTTAGAGTTGCACCGACCTTACCAAAATGATCTTTTGACTCTTTACCATCATGCGGCAAAACCCAGTCTGCATTTTTATCACGACCATTGAGTTTTACTGCGTGTTGAACGAGAAGATCAGCACCCACCTGAATTACGCCTAAATCGTGATAACCCGATTTAGCATCCAAGGTGACTGCTTGTGACCATGAACCAAAGTTCCCCGCAGGGTTGTCTTTAATTTGACGATCTAAATAAAAATTCTTAAATTTAAGTTGAACATTGCTGTCGTCAATAAAATCTGCCTGAGTTGCAGTTGTCCCTAAAGTTGCTGTCGCAGCAAAAAGTGCTATCCATAAATTGTGACGATGCATGCGTTTTTCCTATTCATCCAATAAGCGAATCTGGGCATCATGCAAAACTCTTGTCATGAAAAAAATCCGACCACAGTATTAAGCTTTTCTACAAATTCAGCACTTTCTGTATCGAGCAGCTTTTTTCCAAGTTTTTTAATTCTTTTTAACGATAAAAAATTAAGCTCAAAATCCTCACTAAATGAATTTTTATTTGAATTCACTGCTTAATTTAGGTGAAAAACGCTGTTATTTTTTGCATCATGTGAAGGATTAATCTTTTTTAACTTTAAACCCATGTGTTAGCGTTATTTTCTATAAACCCAACTTATAAGAAAAACATTTTAATCAGCACAAAATTCAGCACGTTTTACATCTTTCACAGCATAAAAAAGCACCCCAAACGCATTTGGAGTGCTTAATTCAAGCCTGCTTTATATTAAAAACTTAGGCTTGCATTTCACGTGCTTTAGACATAGTCAATGCCAAGTCTTCAATCATATCTTCCTGACCGCCCACCGTACCGCGACGACCAAGCTCAAGTAGAATTTCACGCGCAGATACTCCATATTTTGCTTCGGCACGTTTTGCGAACAATAGGAACGATGAGTAAACACCTGCATAACCTAAAGTTGCTGCATCACGGTCTGCACGAATTTGATGCGTCATCATTGGAATGATCAAGTCTTCAGCAATATCCTGCACTTTAAACAAGTCCACACCTGTTTCCATTTGCATACGGTTTGCGACCGCTACAAACAATTCAAGTGGTGTATTACCTGCGCCTGCACCTAAACCAGCCGAAGCCAAGTCAACACGGGTTGCACCTGCGGTCACAGCCGATACAGAGTTCGCAACGCCCATGCCCAAGTTATGGTGACCATGGAAACCAATTTCGATGTCTGAGGCGAGGTTGGCACGTAAAATACCTACGCGATCAGTCACATCTTGAGGCAACATATAGCCTGCAGAATCTGTTACATAGATACAGTTTGCACCGTAAGACACCATTTTTTGTGCTTCTTCGAGCAATTTTTCTGGAGAAGCCATGTGCGCCATCATCAAGAAGCCCACAGTGTCCATACCCAGTTTACGTGCTGCAGTAATGTGCTGTTCAGAAACGTCTGCTTCAGTCGAATGTGTCGCCACACGAATGGTTGCCACGCCTACATCATGCGCCATTTTCAGATGATCAACTGTTCCAATACCTGGCAGTAATAGTGCAGAAACTTTTGCCTGTTTCAGGTTTGGAATCACTGCTTTCAGATATTCTTCATCAGTAGCGGCTGCAAAACCATAGTTCACAGAGTTACCACCTAAGCCATCACCGTGTGTGACTTCAATTAAAGGCACACCTGCATCATCCAAAGCAGTGGCAATCGCAACCATTTGCTCTGGCGTGGTTTGATGGCGCATTGGGTGCATACCATCACGTAAAGTCATATCATTAATAATAATCTTAGACATTTTGGTATTCCTTAAGCTTCAGCAGTTTTGAAAACGTGTTCTGCAAACATTTCTGCAGTACGTGCAGCCGCTGCAGTCATAATGTCTAGGTTACCTGCATATTTAGGCAAGTAATCACCCAAACCTTCAACTTCCAAGAAAATTGAAACACGGTTGCCATCAAAAACAGGGCCGTTTACAAGTTTGTAACCCGGTACATATTTTTGCACTTCTTTGATCATGGCATGCACAGATGCTGTAATCGCTGCCTGATCTGGCTCACCTTCCACCAAGCAGTGAACGGTATCACGCATCATTAATGGTGGCTCAGCTGGGTTAATGATGATGATGGCTTTACCTTGTTTTGCACCGCCAACTTCTTCAATCGCGCCTGCAGTGGTACGGGTAAATTCATCAATGTTTTTACGTGTACCCGGCCCCACAGATTTAGTCGATACCGTTGCAATAATTTCACCGTATTCCACAGGTTGAACACGAGAAACTGCAGCCACCATAGGAATTGTTGCCTGACCACCACAAGTCACCATGTTGACGTTTGGCACTTCGCCCGCTTGTAGCAACGCTTCAAGGTTCACTGGTGGTACGCAGAATGGGCCAATTGCTGCAGGCGTTAAGTCAATCATCAACACGCCAAGTTCATTCAGTTTGCGACTGTTTTCTGCATGCACATAAGCGGAAGTTGCATCAAAAGCAATTTTAATGTCATCTTCAAGTACGTGAGGAAGAAGACCATCTACACCGTCACTTGTGGTTTTTAAACCCATTTTTGCCGCACGAGCTAGACCTTCAGATGTTGGGTCAATTCCCACCATCCACACAGGCTCTAACCATTCACTGCGTTGTAATTTATAAAGCAAATCTGTACCAATATTACCTGGACCAATCATTGCACATTTAATCTTTTTCATGCATGTACTCTCTTAGAATCTCGATTTATTCCGCAGCAAACGCAGCTGTCACTGAACCAAAGCCTTCAATTTCGACTTTAAATTCTTCACCTGGCTGTGCAACAACCATAGGACCTAAAGCACCAGTTAAGATGATGTCGCCTTTTAACAATGGACGACCACGGCGCACCATTTCATCGGCTAACCACACGGCAGCGTTTAATGGATTTGCTAAACAAGCTTTACCCACGCCTTGAGAAACTACTTCTTCACCACGGGTCATCACCATTTTGCAGTTCACCAAATCCAGATTTTCTAGCTTGACTGGTTTTGAACCTAGAACGAATGCAGCAGAAGATGCGTTATCGGCCACGGTATCAATCAAACTAATTTTCCAGTTTTCAATACGGCTATCGACCACTTCAATGGCAGGCAAGGCATATTCAGTCGCGCTGATAATATCCGCATACGTGTGTTTTTCTTTGGTTAGATCTTGGTTAATCACCAATGCAATTTCTGCTTCTACTTTTGGCTGAATCAGCAAACCTGCAGGAATCGCTTCACCATCACCATAAGCCATATCGGCAAACAACATGCCAAAGTCAGGCTGATCTACACCCAGTTGTGCTTGAACCACTTTAGAGGTCAAACCAATTTTACGCCCCACCAAACGACGACCTTCTTTTAAGGCACGTTCGGTATTCACTTCTTGAACGGCATAGGCAATATCTACGTCAGCACTTTCACCACCAAGTTCTGGGCGGATTGGCGCAATCGCAGTTTGAGAGAGTTCGGCAGTACGTAATGCTTGCGCAACTGATTCAACAACAGCAGAATTCGACATCAATGTTTCCTTAAACTGCAAAAATTGGGCATATACCCCGAGATGTTGGAAAGGTAATAATAGAAAATAGGGATGATGACCCCGATCTTGTCCATTCTCAGGACAAGCTATCCAGCTCAGAGGTATGTAAACTGATTAAGAATCGGAAAAAAGGCGGGTTTATGCCAATACTTATTTTCTTTTTTTCAATAGCTATTAGCTATTAATCTATTTTTATAAAAAGCAAGCAAAACAGTTGTCTGTAGGCTATGACATTATTTTCCGAGTCATTGACTCGGCAATTCGCAGCAATCTTAAAATGTCTTAATCCTAACTTTAGACTAAAAGCTAAGCCTTTTTATGACGCTCCCAAAAGTACATAAAAAAAGAGCAACCTGAAATTTTTCAAGTTACTCTAATTTCAAATTCATCTAAATTGTTTTACTGGGTTTAACTCGCCTGACGTAAACGATATTGCTGCACTAAAAAATCATGCAAACTCGGCACATCATCTGCAATGGTTAAAGGCTGATAACGCTGCAACACCTCTACACTATGCACGCCATAACTCACGCCTACACGCGGCATGGCAATGTTTTGTGCCATTTCCAAATCGTAAGAAGTATCACCCACCATAATCGCTTGCTCGACCTGCACATCGGTACTGCTCAAAATTTCCTGCAGCATTAAAGGATCAGGTTTAGATTTGGTTTCACTTGCAGCACGTGTCGCCACAAACAAATCCTGACTTTGGGTTTGCGCCAACACTCGGTCTAAACCTTTACGGCTTTTGCCTGTTGCCACTGCCAATTTCAGTCCCAAACCTGACAACTCATCGAGCATATCTGCCACACCCTCAAACCAAGCATCGGTTTTTGAGTGTTCGACATAGTGTTCTGAATAGCACTGCAAAATCGCTTGATGCAGCTCTGGCACTTCAGGAAATAAACGCTGTGCCACTTCAGGCAAACCCAAACCAATAATACTTTTAGCCGCAGCATCGGTCAGGGGTTGCTGAAATTGTTGTGCTGCGAACTGCAAACTCGCCACAATTTGACCGACGGAATTAAATAAGGTGCCATCCCAATCAAAAATGATGAGTTCTACAGGTTTGTTCATATTAGATTCCTAGATTTGATTCGGCTTTTAAATTCCCTCGCTTTACCTTAACTCAAAAGGATAAACGACCAAGAATCAGCACATATATCACAACAAATATTCGATACGCGAAGGGCGACATGGATGTCGCCGTTTCGCTGTGGCACAGAGATGTTCCATCAGCGAAACAAAAGTTTTTTGTTACTTTTCATCTTTGAAAAGTAAGGCATAGCCTATACACCAAAAATTTAAATTAAAAACTTTAAAATGTGGCAGTGAATTACCCCTGAAAACCTCATCTCCTTTTTGCGAAACAATGTTCCTCATCTTTAAAAAGAAGCAAGCTGCTATCGCACAACAGAGAGTTACAAAAATTAAAACTCAGGTGGCGCCGTCGGCTTATCCGCCTTTTGCGCTCTCAACTGCGCCACCAAACTCTGCATATCTTCAGGTAAAGGCGCTTCAATCACAGGATAGCCTGGAATTTCCAAACGCATGGCATGTAAGCACAAACGACGTGGCGCAGGACCCCGATATTCAGTTTGATGACCATATTTATCATCACCCACCAACGGATGCCCAATGCTTAAACCATGCACACGAATTTGATGGGTACGTCCTGACAACGGCGAAGCATATACCAAGCTTGCATGCATAAAACGCTCAGCCACATTCCACTGGGTTTTAGACTCTTTACCTTCTTTAGATACACGTACACGACGTTCGCCATTCGCCAATTCATAACGATGCAACGGCGCATCAATCAATTGTTGATCCAAACTCACCTGCCCTTTGACAATCGCAGCATAAGTTTTTTGGATTTTATGTTCGCGCAATAAATCTTGCAGGGTTTTTAAGGTACTGCGTTTTTTGGAAATCATCACCAAGCCTGAAGTATCACGGTCAATACGGTGAATCAATTCCAAATATTTTTTACCTGTCGCAGCACGTAAGCCTTCAATCAACCCGTAGGCAACGCCACTGCCGCCATGGACTGCAATGCCCGAAGGTTTATTCACCACCATCAAGCCTTCATCTTCATAAACCACACGGCTCAATAAACCCTGTGCCACCTTGTCTGAAATTGGAGCAGCACTGTCGTCTTTTTGTTCATAGCGAATCGGCGCCACACGAATTTGATCGCCAATATTCAGTTTGGTTTCTGCTTTAATGCGCTTTTTATTGACCCGCACCTGCCCTTCACGAATCAAACGATAGATGCGACTTTTAGGCACCCCTTTTAAACGACTAAACAAAAAATTATCGATGCGTTGACCCGCTTGATGCTCATCCACTTCAAACCAAGTGACACTTTGCCATTGTTGGGTAGAATTCATACAGTTAAGAGACCTAATAAAATACTAAAATTGATTAAAAACTGATCATTTAGGCTATGCTTTACACAAGAAACATAAGCTTAGCCCATAGGCAGATGATGCAAGGTTTGATATAGTCAGCGCACGGAAACCATCGTCAGTGGGTTCACGTTGAATCTTTTCAGGTTTTTCTGAAATAGAGCAATCAACCAACATCCCACTACATACGAGCAGGTCCCAAAAGAATTATGCCGACGCCGAAGGCTTATTATATCGGCAAAAAAGCAAACTGTTGCGTTTAATTGTACCTCAGGTACATAAATCAGTTTGCCTGAAAAAATATGTCGCCAACTCTAGTTGGTTTTTAAACGTAAACTGATACACATCAGATTAGTCGCACCCTGAAAACCACTTCAGGCTAAAGCGTTTGATGTATTGGATCTGCACAATTTGTAAAGATACGACGATAATTCCGTATCAAGACACTCTATCTATGAAAGAAGAGATGATCTTCGAGCAATGTGACAGTGAAAGTTACACACATCCAATACACCGCTCGTCCGCCAGTGAAGCGATCAGGTGACTTTATCCGTTTAAAGGTTAAAGCCGTATTGCCATCATCAATACGTGAATCATACACCGCAGCCCCACACAAAAAGGCTGGTAAAAAAAGCTCAGACCACAATTGGTTTTTTTGAGATCTGAGCAGTTGATCCGTGATGCTTGATGTTCGCTACGTGTCTAGCGATTTTTTGCTGTGTATCACTATTAGGTGTTACACCCATGAAACGTATGTTGATTAATGCAACACATGCCGAAGAAATTCGCGTTGCACTTGTCACTGGTCAGCGTCTTTACGATTTCGATTTAGAAAATCGTACCCGTGAACAAAAAAAATCGAATATCTACAAAGGTCATGTGACCCGTGTAGAACCTTCTTTAGAAGCCGTATTTGTTGAATACGGTGCAGGTCGCCAAGGCTTCCTGTCGATGCGTGAAATCGCAAACTCTTATTACAAAGCCGACCCTCGCCAAACTTCTAATATTCGTGAACTGATCACTGAAGGCACTGAGCTTTTGGTACAGGTAGAAAAAGAAGAACGTGGCAACAAAGGTGCTGCGCTCTCTACCTTCATTTCTTTGGCTGGTCGTTATTTAGTGCTTATGCCAAATAACCCGAAAGGTGGCGGTATCAGTCGTCAAATTTCAGGTTCTGTGCGTGAAGAACTCAAAGAAATGTTGGCATCTTTAAACGTGCCACGCGGCATGAGCGTGATTGTACGTACTGCGGGCATTGGTCGTTCACAAGAAGAATTACAGCTTGATTTACAACACTTGCTTGACCTTTGGGCGCAAATTCAAAACACCGCAAGCTCTGGCCCATCGCCAATGTTGGTACACCAAGAAGCAGGTGTGGTGACACGTGCGATTCGTGACTACTTACGTGATGATGTTGCCGAAATTTTAATTGACTCAGAACAAGCTTATAACGAAGCCTATAACTTCGTAAAAGCCGTGATGCCACGTCAGTTAGACAAGCTAAAAACCTATACTTTAAATGAGCCGCTATTCGCGCATTTTGGTATCGAAAGCCAAATTCAAACAGCTTATGAGCGTGAAGTTAAATTGCCTTCAGGCGGCTCAATTGTCATTGACCAAACTGAAGCATTAGTTTCAATTGACATCAACTCGGCTAAGTCTACCCGTGGTCAAGATGTTGAAGATACTGCGCTTAATACCAACCTTGAAGCTGCCGAAGAAATTGCGCGTCAATTGCGTTTACGCGACATCGGTGGTTTGGTGGTCATCGACTTTATCGACATGACCAAAGACCGCAACCAACGTATGGTTGAAGCCAAACTTCGTGAAGCAACACAAAGTGACCGCGCACGTATTCAATTTGGTCAATTATCCCGTTTTGGTTTAATGGAAATGAGCCGTCAGCGCTTACGTCCATCACTTGAAGAAGCGACTGGTTACGTTTGCCCACGCTGTCACGGTACAGGCATGGTACGTGACCTACGCTCTCTTTCACTTTCAATTATGCGTAAAGTGGAAGAAATTGCCCTGCGTGAACGTCATGGTGAAGTTCAAGTCGAAGTACCTGTTGAAATTGCAGCATTCTTACTGAATGAAAAACGTCACAGTCTGGTTTACCTTGAGCAAACTTCAAATGTGCGTGTGACTGTATTACCTCACCCACACTTAGAAACCCCACATTACGAAATTTCGTATAATCCTGAAGGCTTTGCACCAACCAGCTATGAACGTACTGAAGCAACTCGTTCAAGCGAAAAAGAGTTGGGTTATGAATCTTCTGAATGGCATTTAGAAGAAGCAGATCAATCGCACAGCCACGCTGCTGCACCTGCGGCTGAAAAAACCTCTGCAAGAAAACCACAAGCAGCACAGCAAAATAAAGCATCTGCACAACAGCAGCCTGCACCTGCGGCAGCAACAACTACTGCAAGCCCATGTGCCTGGTTAGAAAACCTGTTTGTTCAAAAGCAAGCCAGCACCATTGATCAAGCACGTAGTGCCAACAATGCAGCAGCAGCCATCGAGCAAATGGTGAATAGCGGTGCTGTGAGCCGTGGTCAGTTTGGTCAAATTGCAACTGCATCTGCTGCCCCTGCTGCAAGCAGTCAAAATGTGTACCTTGCACCATCGACAGTGGCACAAAAAACTGAACGTGACTCTGCAGATAAATCTGCTGAACGTGAAGACAAACCTGCTCCGCGTCACAACAACAAAAAGCCGCGTCACAGCAACAACAATAACAAGCACAAAGAGCAACGTGAGCCGCAAACTCAGCACGACAATCAACAACATCAAGTGCATGAAGAAGTGGTTCAGATGTCGCGTCAGGAGCAACGTCAGGAAGCGCGTGAAAACAAACGCAGCTCTCGTCGTCAGCACAACAATGACCAAGCACCACAGCAGCAAGAAGCTCAAAATAACAATGAGCAGCAGCAAAATGCCGTGCCACGTCGTGACCGTCGCAACCAACCTCGTCCAGAACGCCCAAATCGTCACCGCGACCCAAGCGTATTGAATGAGCAAGCAACGACTACGGCAGTGGCTTCTAATCATCCGAAAGTGGAGTTAATTGACGCACCGCGTCAAGAGTTCAATACAACGGCTTTGGTGGTGAATGTCGATCAAGCTCAAACTGAAATTGTGGCATTGAATGCTGCGCCAGTAGCGGCTGAACCAGTGACAGCAGTAGAAGCAACTCTGCTTGAAACGGTTGCTGAACCGACTCAAGCTGTTGCTGTGGTAGAGGCTGCTCCTGTTGTTGCAGAAAAAACAGCTGCACCTGCGGAAGTACAAGCACAGCCAACTGAACCTGCAAGACGTGCCAGCAATGACCCGCGTCAGCGTCGTCGTCAGCAACGTGAAGCTCAAGCACAGCAAGCAGCTGCACCAAAGTTAACACCTTCACAGGTGCCAACTTTAGCGCAATACAGCATTGGTAGCCTGATTCGCCACGTCTATGGCGAAGATTGTTCAGTCCTGATTGAACAGTTTGGTTTAATTCCAACGTTCAATCGTGCTTTGCAAAAGTTCACCGATGAATATGCGGCAAGCCTTGTTAGCACTGCGCCTGTGGCAGAGAAAAAACCTGTCACACGTGATGTGGAAGTTGCGAAAGCTGCACCAGAAGCAGAACCTGCGCCTGTGTTAGACCTAACACCACCAAAACCTGTGTCAGATAAGCGTGTTGCCAACGATCCGCGTGAGCGTCGTCGTTTAGCCAAACAAGCTGCTGAGCAAGCCTTGGAACAAGCCAAGCAAGCACAGGCAGTAGAAAAGGCTGAAGCGGAAAGCACACCTGCAGCAGAGCCAACGACTGACGTTGTGGCAACTACCGACGCATCTGTAGAAGCAAACTCTACTGCAGAAACGTCTGTAGCGCTAAGCACAGAAGTCGAAGCAACTACAGAAGTAAACCCTGAAGTAGAGGCTACAACTGAAGCTACTCAGCCAGAGTTGAACGCGCAAGACGACCTTGCACAAACTGTCACTGAAACTGCAGCAGCGCAAGAAGAAACTGCCGTTGAAGTGGTCGCACCTGTACAAGTGGAATTGGCTGTAGACGACCCAGTCGAAACTGCTGAATCTGAACAGGACAAAGCAGAGAAAGAGAAAACTGCGCGTCCGCGTCGTCCACGTGGCCGTCCACCTAAAAAAGTAACTCCGCCAACTGAGTCGTAATTCGCACTTTTGCAGCGGAATAAAAAAATCCAGTCATTTTAATGGCTGGATTTTTTTTGCTACTTTAGAGCCAACGCGGTGCTGACTTAAATTTAAGCGAGCTAATTTGAACTTAGGTGTTTTTGATTTTTAACAGCTTTTCTAAAAACACCTAACAAAGCTGAAAAATTAGGTTGATTGCACTAGGACTTAGGGATTACAAAACAACAAGACGTGATGCTGTGCAGATGCAACGGATGATGACAAAAACAGGATTCTTATGAACCAGATGACAAAAAGCGATTTAATTGGCTTAACGGATGTTGCGGCAAAAATTCCGCAGTTTATGACTAAAGTGCCTCACCTGATCACAGGGTTAAAGCAAGCCTATTTACGCACACCCAACACGCCTGCAGGCTTAGGTCTAGCATTTGAAAAAGCCGTGCATCGTAACCCGCATGGCTGTGCACTAGTGTTTGAAGATCAGCTGTACAGCTATTTACAGCTCAATGCTTGGGCCAACCAAATTGCCCATTACTATTTAAGCATAGGTGCACGTAAAGGTGATGTAATTGCGGTGATGTTGGAAAATCGCCCTGAATTAATTGCCAGTGTCATTGGCTTAGCAAAAATTGGCGTTACCGTGGCTTTGGTCAATACCGCACAAGTTGCCAAAGTTTTGGCGCACAGCATCAATTTAGTCAAACCAATTGCCGTGATTGTGGGGGAAGAATGTCGTCAAGCCGTTGCCGATATTCGCCAAGAACTTGAGCTTACAGAAAATCGACTGTATTGGTTTGCAGATCAAAATACCCGTACCGATGCTGGCACTGCCCCTGAAGGTTTTCAAAATTTAGCGCAATGCATTGCATCATTCCCAAGCTTTAACCCTGCCACCACACAGTCAGTACAGGGCAAAGATGGGCTGTTTTATATCTATACCTCAGGTACAACAGGCTTACCTAAAGCGGTGATTTTCACCAATAGCCGTTGGACGTTGGCTTATGGTACCTATGGTCATGTCTTGGGTTTAAATCAGGATGATGTGATGTACTGCACTCTGCCGCTGTACCATGCCACAGGTATTGTGGTGTGCTGGTGTGGCGTAATTGCAGGCAGTGCCACCTTTGCCATCCGTAGAAAATACTCCACTTCATGCTTCTGGCAAGATGTACACAAATTCAATGCCTCTGCGATTGGCTATGTGGGCGAATTGTGCCGTTATTTAATGGATGCGCCTGCTTCTGATTTAGAGCGTGGGCATCGTGTGACCAAAATGATTGGCAATGGCATGCGTCCTAATATTTGGAGCAAATTCAAAACACGCTTTGGCGTTCAGGAAATTCTGGAACTGTATGCGTCTAGCGAAGGCAACGTCGGCTTTAGCAATGTGTTTAACTTTGACAACACGGTTGGTTTTTCACCGACACCTTATGCGGTCATTCAGTTTGATAAAGAAAAAAATGAACCCGTACGCGATGCCAAAGGCAAATGCATGAAAGTCAAAAAAGGCGAAGTCGGCTTATTGATTGGAAAAATCACCCGTCGCTCACCGTTTGATGGCTACACCGACCCTGAAAAAAACAAGGCGGTGATGATGCAAAACGTGTTTAAACAAGGCGATGCCTATTTTAACACGGGCGATTTAGTCCGCGACATTGGCTTCCGTCACGCCCAGTTTGTTGATCGTTTAGGTGATACCTTCCGCTGGAAAGGTGAGAACGTATCCACCACAGAAGTAGAAAACATTGTCAGTGACTATGAAAAAATTGCTGAAGCTGTCGTGTATGGCGTTGAAATCCCACATACCAATGGTCGTGCAGGTATGGCTGCGATTACCTTAAACGAAGGCTGCCAGTTAGATGAACAAGACTTGCGTCAAATGCTGGTGGAGTTTAAAAAAGCAATGCCCGCTTATGCAGTACCCGTTTTTTTACGCATTCAAAAGCAAATGCAAACCACAGGTACATTTAAATATCAGAAGAACACCCTGAAAACTCAAGGTTTTGATTTAAAACAGTGTGATGAAAAAATTCTGGTGTTATTGCCAAACCAATCTGCTTATTGCGAGCTGACCCAAGAAATTTACGACAATATTCAACAGTATCAATATCGCTTCTAAGCCACTATGTTGCCTATTTTTTGATTAGATACGACAAATTTGTTGCATTTATAATCAAACATAGGCAACTTTTTTATTTTTTACTTGCGCTCGCTTCATATCTTGCTACAATACGCTCCATCAAACGAAGTGGTGCTTAAAACCCTCTGGTTTTTCTTGCACATCACAATCAAGCCTGCTTGATTGCTGGTTCAGGGTCGTTAGCTCAGTCGGTAGAGCAGCGGACTTTTAATCCGTTGGTCCCGCGTTCGAATCGCGGACGACCCACCATTTCCTTGATCAACCTTAGATGGGTCGTTAGCTCAGTCGGTAGAGCAGCGGACTTTTAATCCGTTGGTCCCGCGTTCGAATCGCGGACGACCCACCATATTCTTTAAGGTTGATACTTTAAAAATGATCATCGTCATTTTTACTCCTCTGGGTCGTTAGCTCAGTCGGTAGAGCAGCGGACTTTTAATCCGTTGGTCCCGCGTTCGAATCGCGGACGACCCACCATTCCTTCTAAAAAATCTTTAAATTACCAGTCATCACAGCACTGTTCTGTGGATCGTGCAGTTTCGTAATTTACTATAGAATTCCCGTATTCTGCCCTGTTTGACTAACACTTTTATCCACTACACCTTGCTCAATTCAGTTGTAGACGATGTGCCATCATTGATAAATCATACTTTACACATCCCAAATAAAAACTTGATGTAAAAAAACAAAAGCCCAAAAGTTTTTCACGAATGGGCTAAGAATTGAATGAGCGAATAATTAACTTGCTCTGATTAAATGATAGTTTTGCGAAGGTAAGGGATTGCTTTTAAAGTATTCACGATTATTTTCTGTTGCAATCGCAATTTTGTTTTTATCCATAATTAAATTATGGTCTTGATCAACATTATAGTAAAAGTTCACCCCAGAGGCGCGTGCCACCACAATTTGATGCGCGTCTTCATCATAGAACCATAAATCTTTGCGGTATTTTTTTTTATTGTCGTAACTGATTTGCCCCGCATTGACAAAAATACGATGCGCTGTCCCATCAGGCAATAAGGTCAGAATATAATCGACTTTTCCGCTTTCGCACATAACAAACTTATCTTCACAACTAATCTGAATAGTATAGCGTCCCACATAAGTCAGATGATTTTCGGGAATATGATGTTCTGTTGCAGCCGTTTGCATGGGTGCGGTTGCCTGCCCTGCTACTTCAGTCAGTCTTTTGGTTTCTACCTGTTCTGTATATTTTTGCACTGCAGCTTGCTCAAGTTGTGAATCATCGCATCCAAGCAATGCCACTGCACTCCATATAGAAACTGCGCAAATATTTAATTTAGCCGACACACTATCCCTCATATAGAGTGACCAGACCGAGTATTCAGTCCTATTCAAACCACCGAATAGACAGCTCAATGTAAGCCATGCTTTTCCTCAATCCTTTGTGGTCAAGCGCTTACTCTGCCCATTGCTTCTTTACGATATTTTAGGTGGATGCTGGTTTAAGCAACACCAAAAGTTACATAACTTTACTAATTGCTTTGCCACCGCCCTTTAAAAAACCCAAGTGCATCACCATTTTTATTCTATAGACAGATGATGTGCTGTAAACCTAAACCTCAGCCTGTATTTATTTTGAATTTTAGATCTCTCAAGGAGAATTAGATGGCCAATGTTGGTTTATATCGCTCAAACCGCTCAAATATGATTGCTGGGGTTATGGGTGGTATTGCTGAACGTTTTGGTTGGAACGCAAATTTACTGCGCTTAATTTTTGTGATTGTTTCCGTGATGAGCGCTGCCTTTCCTGGCATTTTGGTGTATTTGGTGTTGTGGTTGGTGATCCCTAAACAAAACCAGTCGAATACAACAAACTATACTCAGGGCTACACAAGACCTGTGCGCACGGTCAATCCTGATCAAGACCGATAAACGGTATTGAAATTTTAAAGACTGACCACATGTAAGATTTATAGGTTTTAATCGTTCGCTGATTCACTCTTAGATATCCCTTATTTACACAGTTTTTTTCTTTTTCGCTACGATTGCTCCCCCAAGCATCGTAGCTTTTTTTTGCCTTTCAACCTGCAATATATTTTAAAAGTCACAGCATTTCAGGATTGAGTCGTGTTGAATACGCATCGACAATACAAGTCAATCAATTGGTCTTTACAGCAAGCTGTTGATTTAAGACGGCAATCATATCGGCACGGCTAATAATCCCCACCAAACGCTGCTGCTCTACCACAGGAATGTAGTTAAAAGAACGCTCGACAAAGTACGGTACAAGGTCTTGAATACTTTGTTGCGGTTGCACCGTGACCACTTGGCGCAACATGATATGTTTTACTTGATGTTTCCAGCTATAAGGTAAATCTGTTGCGTGTTTAAACCATTCCACCACTTCATACAATGCCAAAGTTCCCACCAAATGTTGTTCAGTATCAATGACTGGCAAACTCATTAAATTCATGTGTTTGAATTTTTCTAAAGCACTGTGAATATCATCATCTTGCTGCAAACTAACCACATCTTTACTCATAATATCTGCACAAGTCAGTGCTTGAGTTTGTCGTTTACTGGCTTTGTGCTGTGCTTCTAAAATGATTTTTTGGAAGTCGTATTCACTAATATCTAGCAACTGGGTTTGGGCATCTAAAACATCTTGAATATCTTGCGGCTGAATAGTGGCTTTTTGAGTAGGTGTTGGGTCTTGGGTACGTTGATTAAACTGTGGCGTTTGAGGATAAGGCTTGCCAATCATGCGGTTAAATACGATTGCAATCACCATCAGCAAAACTGAATTGAGCAGCACAGGATAAAAGATAAAGTGATAACCCAGTTCACGCACGGCATCTCCGCCGAGCACTGCGGTAATGGCCACTGCCCCACTTGGTGGATGCAGCGAATCAGTGGTCATCATCAAGAAAATAGATAAAGCCACCGCCACACTAAAGGCTTCGGTTAAATTTGGAATATATAAAGCACAGCTCACACCCATAATTGCTGCAATACTGTTCCCAACTACAATATTCCACGGCTGCGCCAAAGGACTGGCAGGCACAGCAAACAACAATACCGAAGATGCACCCATTGGCGCGATATACCATGCGTTAATATCGCCCAACACCCACCAACTGATCAGGGAAGATAATGCCAAACCCAATAATGCGCCCAAACCACAAAGTAGGCGTTCTTTGAAAGGTAATACTTTGTAATTCGGTTTTAAGACATTTAGCCAGTCTGATTGGGTTAAGCTCACAATGCACCTTGCTGGAATAGTGTTGTTTCATTGGTTGCAGCAGTATACGCCGACTCAGACTGAAGATGTATTTAAATTACAGTTTTAAATAATAACGAAAACTGATCAAGATTAATTTAAATACTCCTCCAATTGCTCCAATCGCTCTACATATTTTTGCATGGGGCAAAACTCATACATCGGCGAACCGATATAAGCACCAGCATTACGGCACTTTTGATCGACAAAATTTTTCAAGAGTTGTTGTGATTTCATGATGTCCTGATAGCGTTCAAGCTGCTTGTATTCCTGACTCTGTTTTTTTATTTGATCCCATACCTGCACAATCTGCTTTGCATATAAAGTTTTGGTTCTGGTACTACAGATCTCCACCACAGCATTATTGATATTGCCCAGTTTTAGCTGTGGAATTATGTCATCGACACATTGGCTATAAGGATCTATCGCTTTATCTTGCGTTTTGGCAAATACCAAAGTACTCAAACAAGCCATAATCAGTACTGCTGTTTTTTAAACTAATTTAGTCATGAATGTGCTCTTTTGTTATGTTGGTATTTTTAAAATAATAATCAAAAAAATGCCTTAAACATATTTTTCATTCAAATATCGCCAATAACGTTTTGGCAAATATTGCACATGCAATTTCACATTCTGACGTTCTTTAATATTGATACTATTGAAATAATCTTTCCAAAGCTGATCATATAATTCTTCTTGTTCATCTAATTCTAATTGGAAATTTTGACTAGCCCCATTTTCAATATTACGGTCAATCTGATGAGCATCTAGAGACACCTCATGAATCTCGTGTAAGTCATAATACAGTCCATATTTGCGTTGTTCGTCATAAATAAGCCAACGTTGATCTTGATAACGACGCTTAAAATGCGGCTGTATCAAAGGTAATACATTAAAATCAGGTCGAACTAAACTTAAAAATAAACCATCTGTAGTTTTCTTAAACCGCACAAAAGCTTCCATACGATGCTTTTCGCGCCCGACCTTTTTCGTCCATTGCGAAATCGCTAAAACACTGGGATGAGAGTAATTTTTTTCGACTGAATGTTGATGCCGAAAAACATAGATACAGTAATTAAATAAATGCTGATAGGCATCCAACGATTCCGACAAATAAGCAAAATAAAATTGTCTCAGAGATGAATGCGAAAGTTTCTGCTGTAAAGCTGACCAAACACGTGCTGCATGTTGCTCGTGATTTGGAATTTCAACTACAGTGGCAAATAAACCATGCTGTGCACCTTGGTTTAAACACAGTTGCACGTGAAATTCTTTGAATTGAAAAGCACGAAATACGCAGTTGAGTAAACCGACCATAGAGCCATCAAAGTAGTAATAAACCACCGCATCACTGAGCATGTTTAAAATCCTAAACTCAATTGCGGTGACAGTTGTTTAACGTATTTAGATGAACCCTGCGTTAATATTTGCTGACGAATATCAGTCGTAGAAAGTTCCTTTTGAAACCGTGGACTGTCTTCACAGCGAATAAAAAACTGGGCACGTGAATACGCCACACCGAGTTGCTTCAATAAATCAGTATGTATCTTGCCAAAACGACGCGCTTGCACGATTTTCTTGGCTGACTTTACGCCGATGCCTGGTACACGAAGGATCATGCGATAGTCAGCACGATTTAAATCCACTGGAAACTGCTCGGGATGACGCAACGCCCAACTCAGTTTGGGGTCTACATCCAAATCTAAATGTGGGTGTTTTTCATTGACGATTTCATTGACTTCAAAACCATAAAAACGCATCAACCAATCACTTTGATAAAGCCGATTTTCCCTTAATAAAGGCGGCGCCGAACCGACCGCTGGTAAATAGTTATTTTCTGTGTTGATTGGAATATAACCTGAGAAATATACCCGTTTCAGTTTAAATTCCTTGTAATGTCGATCTGCCATCACAAGTACGTCTTGATCAGTTTCCTGATGTGCGCCGACCACCATTTGCGTGGTCTGCCCTGCGGGTACATATTTTGGCACATGCTTGATAATCTGGCGTTCATCTTTGAGTTGAATCAGTCGATCTCGCACTAGCCCCAAGTCTTTTTGTACTTCTTGATGTGATTTTTCAGGCGCAAACGCTTTTAATCCGACCTCAGTTGGCATTTCTAAATTGATGCTCATACGGTCAGCATAAAGTCCTGCTTCATGAATCAGCTCAGGCGATGCTCCAGGAATAGTTTTGAGATGAATATAGCCATTAAAATTTTCTTCGAGACGTAGCTTTTTCACCACTTGAAGCATCCGCTCCATCGTATAGTCGGCGGATTTAAAAATACCTGAGCTAAGGAATAATCCCTCTATATAATTACGACGATAAAAATTAATGGTCAGATCAACCACCTCTTGTACCGTAAATGCAGCACGTTTCACATCATTAGAACGGCGCGACACACAATAAGCACAATCAAAAATACAGACATTACTGAACAAGATTTTCAGCAATGAAACACAGCGCCCATCTTCGGTATAGCTATGGCAAATCCCTGCCCGACTGGCATCGCCTAAACCTTTGTCTTTATTCTTACGGTCACTACCACTAGAGGAACAGGACACATCATATTTAGCTGCATCGGCAAGAATTTGTAATTTTTCACGAATGCGATCAGACATAGCAAACACCTCAGTGACAACATCATTTCAAAGCTAACATTTCATGATTTGAAAATTAAGATTGAGAAAGATGTTATGCGTCATGAGGTGACGTTTATGTGAATGGTCTGCGATTCAGGACTTTGCCAACTGGGAAAATATATCTGGTATGGGGGTACGTTTTGAATTAACTCGAAAATTAAACAAAAGCGTTTAAATAATTTATTATCAGAACTTGTCGCTGAAACGCTCGAATCCTTTGCACTGCACCTCAAAATCCTTATAATTGAGCACAATTTTTCTCTAATTTTAAGTGGATGACCATGAGTCGCGCCATATCGCATATTGATACCTTTCAAGGCTTAATTCTTGCCTTACAAAACTACTGGGCGGAGCAGGGCTGCGTCGTTTTACAACCTTACGATATGGAAATGGGTGCAGGGACATTCCACACTGCCACTTTCCTACGTGCTTTAGGTCCAGAAACATGGAACGCGGCGTATGTACAACCATCTCGTCGTCCTAAAGATGGTCGTTATGGCGAAAACCCGAACCGCTTACAACACTACTATCAATTTCAGGTGGTGCTGAAACCAAACCCAGACAACATCCAACAATTGTATTTAGATTCTTTAAAAGCAATTGGAATTGACCCATTGGTGCATGACATTCGCTTTGTAGAGGATAACTGGGAATCTCCAACACTTGGCGCTTGGGGCTTAGGTTGGGAAGTATGGCTAAACGGCATGGAAGTGACTCAGTTTACTTACTTCCAGCAAGTCGGTGGTGTTGAATGCTACCCTGTAACAGGCGAAATCACCTATGGTCTTGAACGTCTGGCAATGTACCTGCAAGGTGTAGATTCAGTTTACGACTTGGTTTGGACTAAAGGACAGTTTGGTACTGTGACGTATGGCGATGTGTTCCATCAAAACGAAGTTGAGCAATCGACCTATAACTTTGAATACGCACCTGTAGAAAAAATGTTTGAACTGTTTGACTTCTATGAAGTAGAAGCGAGCCGTTTAATTGCAGCAGAATTACCATTACCTGCTTATGAGCAAGTGATTAAAGCATCTCACTGCTTTAACCTGTTGGATGCGCGCGGTGCAATTTCTGTGACTGAACGTCAGCGTTATATTTTACGTGTTCGTACTTTGGCACGTTCTATTGCACAAAGTTATGTGACTGCACGTGCAAAATTAGGCTTCCCAATGGCTGAACCGCATTTACGTGATGAAGTCTTGGCACAATTAAAAGCACAGGTTGAAGCGGAAGCCAAAGCGCAAAATACTGAGGAAAGCAAATAATGTCTAAACATACAGTTTTATTTGAACTCGGTTGCGAAGAACTCCCACCGAAAAGCTTAAAAACCTTACGTGATGCACTACTTGCAGAAACTGAAAAAGGTTTAAAAGATGCAGGCTTGGCTTTTGATGCAATTGAAGCCTATGCAGCACCACGTCGCTTGGCACTTAAAATTGCTAATGTCGATGCCGCACAAGCAGACACACAAAAACGCTTTGACGGCCCTGCTGTTCAAGCTGCTTACGATGCCGAAGGCAAACCAACCAAAGCCCTTGAAGGCTTTATGCGCGGTCAAGGCATTACGGTAGATCAAGTCTCTACATTCCAAGCAGGTAAAGTTGAAAAAGTGTGCTACCTAAAAGATGTGAAAGGTCAAAGCATTGATGCATTATTGCCACAAATTCTACAAACTGCGTTGGACAACCTGCCAATTGCAAAACGCATGCGCTCTGCTGCGAGCCGTACTGAATTTGTGCGTCCAGTTAAATGGGTCGTTTTACTTAAAGATCATCAAGTAATTGAAGCAACGATTCAAGATCATCAGGCAGGTAATGTCACTTATGGACACCGTTTCCATGCACCTGAAGCTATCACTTTAACGCATGCCGATGAATACTTAGCGAAGTTAAAAGCTGCTTACGTTGTAGCGTCGTTTGAAGAGCGTCAAGCTATCATCGACCAACAAGTAAAAGCGTTGGCAGATGAAGTTAATGCGATTGCGATTGTTCCTGCGGATCTACGTGATGAAGTAACTGCATTGGTTGAATGGCCTGTTGCCTTACGTGCCAGCTTTGAAGAGCGTTTCCTTGCTGTGCCTCAAGAAGCGTTAATTACCACCATGCAGGACAACCAAAAGTATTTCTGTTTGGTCAATAGCGACAACAAATTACAGCCTTACTTTATTACAGTTTCCAATATTGAGTCTAAAGACCCGACTCAAATTATTGAAGGTAATGAAAAAGTGGTGCGCCCACGTTTGTCTGATGCTGAATTCTTCTTCTTGCAAGACCAGAAACAACCGCTTGCATCACGCAAAGAAAAATTGGTCAACATGGTTTTCCAAGCGCAATTGGGCACACTTTGGAACAAATCTGAACGAATTGCCAAACTGGCTGTTGCTTTGGCGCCAATTACGGGTGCAAATCCACAAGATGCAGAAAAAGCTGCTTTGCTTGCAAAATGTGACTTAACCTCTGAATTGGTGGGTGAATTCCCAGAACTTCAAGGGATTGCGGGAACTTACTACGCACGTCTTGAAGGTGAAAATGACGAAGTTGCAGAAGCACTGGGTGAACAATACTTACCTAAATTTGCGGGTGATGTACTTCCTAAAACCAAAACAGGCACGACCATTGCCCTTGCAGACCGTTTAGACACCCTCACAGGTATTTTTGGTATTGGTCAAGCGCCGACAGGTTCTAAAGACCCATTTGCATTGCGTCGTTCTGCGATTGGTATTTTGCGTTTAGTGACTGAAAATAATCTTGATGTTTCAATTGAAGACTTGATTAAGCTAGCCTTGACTGCTTATGGCGATGTATTAAAAGATCACGACAAGACTTTGGCAGATGCGGTAGCCTTCTTAGAAGGTCGTTACCGTGCGAAATACGAAGACCAAGGCGTTGCGGTAGATGTGATTCAAGCCGTTCAAGCTTTATCACCAAAATCTCCACTAGATTTTGATAAGCGTGTGAATGCAGTAAATCACTTCCGTGCCTTGCCTGAGGCGGCTGCATTGGCTGCTGCAAACAAACGTGTTGCCAACATTTTAGCCAAAGAAACTGCGCCTGAAGGAAGCGTCATTGAAGCAGACTTGGTGGAAGATGCAGAAAAAGCATTATTCGCTGAACTATCAAAAATCACACCTGTGGTTGAGCCATTATTGGCAGCAAAAGACTACACCACTGCACTCTCTCAATTGGCTGCATTGCGTGCGCCTATTGATGCTTTCTTTGACAGTGTCATGGTGATGGCAGATGATGCAGAGTTGAAAGCCAACCGCTTACGTTTACTTGCGCAGTTACGTGATTTGTTTACACGTGTTGCGGATGTAAGTGTATTGCAGCACTAAAATCTTAATTACTTGTAAATTAAAAGAAACCCCGCTATTTTGATAGTGGGGTTTTTATATTTAGATTACAGAAATGAGTACATATTTATTTACATGGAATCCTGATAAATTTCTATGGCACAAACAAAAAGAAATGATCGACAACCTGCCTAATGAGAAACCTATACATGCATGGAAAACTACACGCATTAAAAACATTGGTATAGGTGATACATTCCTACTTATGAAACTAGGAAATATTCCCAAAAATGAAAAAGGAATTATTGGCATTGGAACTATTATCTCAAATGTGTACAAAGATAAAGATTTTATCAAAAACATCGAGCAAACAAACTTCGTTGACTTAGAGTTTATGAACCTCTCTACAATTCCATTCATTTCTCTTAAAGAGTTAGAAAGTATCGACCCAAATATTAATTGGACTCCTGAAAATAATGGGAACCATATCCCTAACTCAACTTATGAGAAAATTTTTAATAAAATCAATAAAAACAAAGATTCAAATATTTTTGAGAAAAAAATTTATTTTCCAGTTATTTCAGAAATAATTGACTTAGCATTAACACAACAGAATTCAGTACACCGTGACGAAATTGTTAGTCTTCTCTTAGAAGAACATAATCTTACGCTAAGCAATCTAGCAAAAAACTCAAATAAAACTGCCTTATTCATTGCTCAAAATATGGTAGATTGGTTTTCAGCCGAACTCACTAAAAAATCAGAAATTGCTGCACCTTGGCAAGATAAATATACAAGAAATAAAATTAAAGTTAATGGGCGAGAAATAACCAACTTTTCTTTAGAAAAAAATGATATTCAAGATGAAATTATTCCAACCGATATAATTTTCAAAGAAGGCTCATTAAAACAGATTCAAGTTAATGCTTATGAACGCAATCCACAAGCACGAAAAAAATGCTTAGAAAAACATGGGTATTCATGCAAATGTTGTGGATTTAATTTTGAAGTAGTGTATGGCGAACTAGGTAAAAACTTTATCCATGTACACCATGTTACTCCTTTATCTCAAATCAAAATGACATATATTTTGAACCCAGTAACAGACCTTATTCCTGTATGTGCGAATTGCCATGCGATGATCCATAGAAAAGTACCCCCATATACAATTGACGAGATTCAGAAATTAATGCGACAAAAAAATTAGACTCGAACATACGCTATATGGCATCTGTATTACCCTGCTTGTCAAAATACTTATTCAGCGTTTCTATTTTAAACGCATACTTTTTATTAGAGCCGAGTAACTAGGCATTTCACTTCAGATTCCCTATACTCAACCTAACAACACTCAACAAGAAAACAAGCTTATGAAACTTAAAACACTCATTTTATCGGGTTTAACTTGCCTTTCTCTTAGTGCGTGTACTTCTGCACCTGTCATTCCACAGCTCACAGCAGGTGTTTTACAAGAAGTGAAAAATATTGAAGTTTACCCAGACACTGTCAATAACAGCGCCAAACTCACAAAATTTATTGATAAATGCGTGATCGAATTTACAGGCACACTGCAAGCAGGTCGTTCTATTGAACAATGGGCATTTAAAGGCAATGCATTAATTTCAGCTGGTTCTGCAACATTTGCACAAGATGGGACTAGCATAGCAACTCACTTTGACTTGCATGATGCAACTGTGCAAAAGAACTTCATCACCTTACGCAACCATTTTCATAAAGATGCGCTTGCACAATGCAACTAAGCTAAAAACAGCTTTGAATGTATCTTGATGTAGCAAGATTGTTGGACTTTCAATATAAATACAGCATCGCTTGATATTTCAAACTAAGATGATAAAAGCAGTGTGGCCATTGCTGCCCTGCTTTAACAACTCTCCAGAGTAACAAGACCCACAATTTTATGTGGGTCTTCTTCTTTAAGTCTGAAACTCTGCCATAGTTTCAAGCACTTTAAAGTCTCAAACACTGAAAATTTCACCTAAAAACACATCATACTTGCGAAAAATAAACACTGCAGATCATCTAGGCTTTATACAATGCAGTACATTCCATTCAAAACCTTTCAACGACCAGTATTCGGCATCCTAAGAGGCACAGCACAATGAAAAAGATCAATATCAGCATTTGTATTGGACTATTGTTCAGTAGTGCTTCGGTGTGGGCACAAAGTAGTGATACGCAACCTCAAAGCAACAAACCAATTCAGCCTTATGCAGACAATCCAAACCTCTTACATGTTTGGGCATATAAAACTCAGGAAGGTGTGATTCAGGCAGCACAAAAAGTCGGTGAAGTAACCGAAAAAGGTATTGAAAAAATTCGCCCATCGGCACATCAAGCTTTAGACAACGCCAAACAATTGGGCAGTCAGGGTGCGGCTCAAGCCAAACATACTGGGCAGCAACTTGCCAACAATGTAAATACTAAAATTCAGGAAACCAAAGAAGTGATTACAGGACAAAGTGATCATGCCGTGCCTATCTATCAAGCACCATTAAGCGCGCCTTCGCAGAATATCGCCCCTGCAGCCACCATTGCCGCACCTACTCAAGAAGCACAGACTCAGGCTGCACCAAGTACAGATACTGAAGAAGAAATTAAAGTGATTAAACTATAATTTTTTTGATTTATTGGTTGCTTGAAAAGCACAAAAATAACTCAGCGCAAATAAATAAGCCTGCATTTAATCTGCAGGCTTATTCATGTGATAGCGTATCGATTTTTGAACTTGTCGGAATACATAAGCGCCTAATCCCAACAATACCAACAAACCTAAAGCGAAAAATAGATAAGCCTTCGGCTCAGGCGCATCTACAAATAAAGTCGCAGATAAAATGAAACTGGACAGCAAAACAAGCACAGCAGGCATCAACAACTTGGTCATACATACTACCCTTGGAATGATCAACAAAACCATGTTTTAAGATCATCTTAGCCCAATGGCAAAACAATACAAGTGTCTAAAATTTAAACCTTCTAAATAATGGATCAAACTTTGCAGCTTACTGTTCCAGTTCTAGGGTAAATTTGGCAGTATCTGGCAAATCTTCCACAAAGTCGTTGCCGCCAAACTCATCACTGCTCAGGTTCAAATCTTTATAGCTCAATACAAAATAGTCGCTATATTTTTTCAATATTAATGGGTGCATGCCTGCAGCAAGTGCATCTTGTTCCTTACATAGTTTCATGACATGACGATCATTCATACTAATTAAATAGCGTTCATCGTTCAGATAAATTTGCACCAAACCACTGCCCTTTGCATAAATTGGAATCAGGAATTTATGATTTAAGGCAATTGCATGTGCGGCATAGCTCTCAATTTTTTGGCTGATGATGTTAAACACCAAACCATGACCAAAATGGTCGAGCAAGACATTACGATTTTCATACGGTAACTGAATTTGTAAGCCAAGTTTGTTTAAATCGTGCTGATCGACCTGTTTATTACTAAGCAAGGAACGAATCAGGTTTTGTTTTAACTTGGCATCAAAAAAGTTACTGTCTAGCTGTAAGTTATTGTATTTTAAAATACGACCTAAAGACCAACGATGATTCGGCAAGACATTTTCAATCACTTTACGATAGTAAAACTTGCTGTTCTTTTTCACCTTGCGAATTTTTTGGTAAAAGAACGGCGCATCAAAAGGATGGGTTAAAAAGTCATTCAGTAATTCAGAGTTGGCTAAAATCGCAATTGCATCATGCCCTGTAAATGGCAAATGTAAGGTATGTAAATGCGGAATTAAAGGCTGAATTTTTAAATAATGCCCACGATCTTCAGCATAATATTGGTCATAGACCACAATATATTCACGCTGTGCCGATACATCTTGCGCTTGAATGCGCATATTGGCATTTAAGTCTGCATGATAAAACATGTTATAGCGTGGGTCATGAATATCTTCAGGGTCAATTGAATATTGCGGCACCAAAGCCACAATGCGGTTTAAATCCAGCAAATTGGAATATTTAATTGCCGCATAGCCACCCATTGAGCCGCCATAGCCCACGCGAATTTTAAACGGAGCAATCAGGTCTTGAATGGCTGCCAACATGGCACGCATAGAAGCTTCAGGAAACCATGATTTTTCCTTAGGCATGACCCCAATCACATTAAAATGAAACTTTTCCAGTGATTTTTCGGCATTAATAGACGTTCCTTTGGCCCGTGTAATTAAATCGCCAAAAGAAAAAATCAGCTCCTGAGATGAGCCTTTCATGAAAATAGCGCGGATATGTCCGTCTTCAAAAATTATGTGTTTGTCCATTCCCACACCGGCGCCAAGGCGCTGAATTAAACCGTTACTTTAAACTTGAATACCCTGTACGCAAGTCCAAAAGTGAATATGTTATTTTATAGATGCACAGCAGATTAAAAATCGCAAAATATGACACAATCTCTACATCCTGCCGCACAACAAGGTTTTGCTTTAGGGGCAAACCTATATCAACAAGTTCGTCCCAGTTACCCGCAAGAAGTCGATGTTTTCCTGCAAGATCAGCTCCAAGTTCCACTTAATAGCAATATTGTAGACTTGGGTTCTGGCACAGGAAAGTTCCTGCCACATTTGCTCAAACTGACAACTCAGCTTATAGCGGTAGATCCGATTGCCAGCATGTTAGCCGAATTAGAACAACTTTACCCACAAGTTAAGACAATTCAAGCACGAAGTGAGCAATTACCACTGCACGATCAATGTGCAGATTTGGTGAGCTGTGCGCAATCTTTTCATTGGTTTGCCAATCTGCAAAGTTTAAAGGAAATTCACCGAATCTTAAAACCGCAAGGTCATTTGCTGTTAATTTGGAATCAACGTGATATTTCGGTTAATTGGGTTAATGCACTGGCACAGATGATTTTGCCTTTTGAGGGCGATACCCCGCGTTTTCACAACCAAGACTGGCGTCAGGTATTTGACGATACAGATTTATTCCAACTCACCCACGAGCAGCAATTTCATCACACGCATGTTGGTACAGTTGAACAAGTCGTGTCTAAGCGTTTGCTTTCGACCAGTTTCATTGCTGCAATGCCAACTGAACAGCGACAACAACTCAAAACACAATTTGAGCAATTAGTATTAGAATATACGAATAAGTATGCGCAAGATGAAATTGAATTTCCCTATTGCACGCATGTTTATGTCTATCAAAAAAGTTGAATATGACTGGAGCGAATAAATGCAAATAACCTTTAAACACATGATTGCTCCCTTAACAATTTGTTTGGCTTTCGCCCTCAGCGCCTGTGAGCGCAGCAAGATAGAAAATGCAGACAAACTCAGTCCTGAAGATCAAATCATGCAAACTCAGGTCGAGCAAGTCGCGCTTCAGCCCTTTGAAATGACTGCGGATGACCCACATGACATTCAATTGCTGATGGATTATGAACAACGCCATGACCAAATGAGTAATGATTTGGAAGATGAGTTAGAACGCTTGCATGAAAACAAACAACTCGATGCTGCATTTGCTAAAAATCGCCTACAGGACAACATTCAATCTGCCTTAAGCATGCTCAAGCAACTGGATTTAAAGACGCCACAAGGGCGTTATATTCAAGGCTTAATGAGTCATTATTGGCAACAGCAAGCGCAATATCTGGCAGCTCAAAACACAACTTCTGCACCTTATCCTGTCAGTAAAGCACAACGTCAACAAGGTTTAGCAGAGTTATTACAGGCGCAGCAACAACTGGAACATTGGCGCGGGCAATATCCACAACTGGATCAATAACGTATTTTTACGGACGCTGCTGTAAATATTGATGCACCCCTTCCGCGGCAGCACGACCTGTCGCAAAACAGGCTGTCAGCAAATAGCCGCCCGTTGGTGCATCCCAATCCAGCATCTCACCACAAAGAAAAACGTGAGGATTAGAATTTAATTGCAATTGTGCAGACAAAACCTCGCGCTTGACCCCACCCGCACAGCTAATTGCTTCTTCAATAGGACGAAAACCCTTTAAAGGCACCGTTAAGTTTTTAATCTGCTGCGCCAATTGCATAGGCTGCTGCCAAAGAGCTTTATCCACCAACTCACGTACGACTGCAGACTTCACGGCATCCAAACCCGCCTTACGCCAAATATTGCTTAAAGACTGTTTTTTTGAAGGTTGCAACTTTTGACAAAGTTGCTCAATGCTTAAATCGGGCAATAAATCTAGGTGTAGTTGCATCGGTTGTTGAGCGTGCTGCAACTGTCGCAACGCGCGCCCTTGCTTATAAATTAAGCCACTTTCCAAACCATAATGGCTAATCACAATATCGCCCATGCTCGGTTCAGCACCGCTCACCCATGCTTGTACACGTTTTAAAGGTTGCCCAAAAACAGGCTGCATATAGTTAGACCAGTGACATTCCACCCCTGCATTACTGGCTTGAAAAGGCTGAATTTCATTGGCAGATAACCAACGCTGCCATGCACCATCGCTACCTAATTTCGACCACGACACTGCTCCACATGCCATCACAATAGCGGCAAACTGCTGTTGTTCAACTTGCGCTGTACTTAGATTTTGAATACTGAGTTGATTGTTCTTTAAATCACATACCTGATGCCGATAATGAAACTGCACGCCTGCATCAACCAAGCGTTTTAACCATGCGCGTAGCAAAGGTGCGGCTTTCATTTCTTGTGGAAAAATTCGCCCCGATGAACCTACATAAGACTGAATACCTAAACCCTGCATCCAGTTTTGAATCCAAGCCGCATCCCATTGTTGAATCCACGGCGCCAACCATTCCGCCCGATCATAACGCTGAATAAATTGTGCAATCAGTTCGGCATGTGAAATATTCAGCCCCGTTTTACCTGCCATCAAAAACTTACGTGCCGCTGAAGGTTTCTGCTCATAGACATGCACATCATAGGCATACTGACTCAGCACTTCGGCAGCCATTAGCCCTGCTGGCCCTGCTCCTATAATTGCAATGCGCTGTTTCATGCCTGTTTACTCAGTTATTGCACTTGAGTCTGCAGAAACTTTCGCCTCAACTGCAGCAGGTGTTAAAGTTGGCTGCTGTCCTTGCAAAGGCTGAAAATCATCAAAACGGGTTGTATAAGCCGCAGGTTTGGTGATCAGCAGTTCCTGACAACGCTCGCCACGTGCTAAATATTTGATTTCAAAGTGAGTGCGTGCTGAATCTACTGGAACATCCTGCTGAATAAATGGCAACTTCCACACTTCAATCAGCTGTTGCTGTGCTTCTGCAATATATTCAGGAATATTACTCACCAAAGTAATGCTGCCACCTGCTTTTAAGCGTGACAATAAAAACTCAAAAAACGGCATATTCAACCAACGCTGGGTGGCATTATGCGGTTCTGGATTCGGATATAAAATAAAGAATTGCTCGACTTGAGCAGGAAATAAAGCATGCACAATCCATGGAATCGCATCGGCATGAACAATCTGTAAGTTCTGCTGACCTTCAAGCTGATGCTGTTTTTGCATCGCCACAAATTTTTCGCGGGTACGCTCAATCGCAATTAATTTTTTATCGGGATGTTGCCCACTAAACAATAGGGCGTGTTTACCTTTTCCGGCACCAATTTCAACACAAATCGATTCATTGGCAATAGCTTGAAAATCACGAGGGGCATGCATACGCTGGGCTTGAAATTGACGAATTGGCATAATCAGATCAAACTTACAAAAATTCGGCACAAGTCTACCAAGTCAGGTGCTATTTGCCTAATCCAATCCTGTATTTTTCATAGGAGTTCAGCATGCCACGTACTTTCCCTTGCCCACGTTGTGGCGAAGCTACACAATGGGAAGACAATCCTTTTCGTCCATTTTGTTCCGAGCGTTGCAAACTCATTGATTTAGGCGCATGGGCAAATGACGAGTATCGCTTACCCACCCAAGATGCTCCGCAAGCAGAAAACTCTGAGGAATAAACTCAAACAATTACTCTGCTTAAAGAGTAAAAGTACACCTAAATTTCAGCTCAAAATTTCGTTGGGAAATACAACTACTTTCATCGAAACTTTCACATTTTTGTTAATCAATTGTTCAAAATTTTGTTGCTTAATCATGGCTTAAAAAAGACGAGTTGCACACTATAATCGTGACGCGTGTAGAACACACGCCATTGAACAAAAAATAAGCAATAAAAATAATTTAAGGAACACAACACCATGGAAGCATTCCTTAAAGGAATTTTAATGCTGAGTATTTTACTCGCCACCAGCAGCTCGGGTTTAGGTCTTTACACACATGATCTTTTAATGCTCAGTGTTGGCATCTTACTGACAATTTTCACAATGCTGTTTGCAATTGAAAGCAAACAAATGCTGAATAATCCCTTTCGCAAATAAAAAAGTCAGCGACTGCTGACTTTTTCTTAAAGGATAAATACACACTGCTTTTAACCTGCTTGCCCTGCTACAAACGGGTTATGCTGTTTTTCAAAACCAATGGTGCTGATTGGCCCATGCCCCGAAATAAACTGAGTGTCATCGGGCAAACTAAAACATTCGCGCTGAATTGAATCTAGCAATTGTTGATGATTCCCACGTGGAAAATCGGTGCGTCCAATCGAGCCTTTAAATAGCACATCGCCTGTCCACAAGACGCCATATTTTGCATTATAAAACATCACATGGCCTGGGGTATGCCCGGGTGCATAACGCACTTCAAAGCTTTCTTCACCGAGTTGCAGCACTTCACCACCCTCTAACCACTGTGTAACCGTGACTTGTTCAGGGATAGGAAAACCATAACGTGCAGACACTTCTTGCAGTTGATCTAACCAAAAAGCATCTTCTTTCTGTGGACCAATCACAGGAACATTCCAGTAATGTTGCAACGCACCAACAGCCCCCGCATGGTCTAAATGTCCATGAGTGAGCCACAAAGCTTTCACCGTTAAACCCAACGCTTCAACTTCGGCTTTCAGCTTTTCAGGCTCACCGCCTGCATCAATCAAAATTGCTTCTTTGCTTTCTGCATCCCACACAATCGAGCAGTTTTGCTGAAAAGCAGTGACGGGAACAATTTTGACTTGCAACATGATGGCGAACCTCAAAAATTAATGGCTTAGGTTAAGCTTTACAGCATCAAGATTAGCTTGAAGTAAATGTTTGAGCAAATCCAAATGATCGGCACGGGTATTTAAGGCAGGAATATAGGCATATTGCTCGCCGCCTGCCTGCAAAAACAGCTCTGAATTTTGAATCGCTAATTCTTCTAGCGTTTCTAGACAATCTGCAGAAAAAGCAGGGCTCATAATTTGCACCGACTTCACGCCCTGCTGTCCCCATTCTTCAAGTAAGACATCGGTATAGGGTTTAACCCATTCTTGTTTGCCAAAACGTGACTGGAAGCTAATTGCCCACTGATCATCATTTAAATTTAAAGCATCGGCAAGCAATTTGGCCGTGATCCGACAACGCTCTGCATACGGATCACCCTTATCGGCATACGGCTGTGGAATGCCATGAAACGACATCAATAATTTTTCTGCCACACCATGCTCGGCTTGAAATTCACGCACACTTTGCGCCAACGCCTGAATGTATAAAGGATGCTGATAATAATCACGAATGATGGATAAGCCCGGCAAATTACGCTGCTGTGGCACCCATTTGGCAACGGCATCATATAAAGGTGCAGTCGAGGTTGCCGAATATTGTGGAAATAAAGGGAACAAAATCACGTGATCTTGAGGATTTTGACTCAAAGCTGCCAAAGCCTGTTGAATACCCGGATTGCCATAGGTCATTACCGGTAGAATATTCAATTCAAACTCAGGATATAGCGGCAATAACTGCTGTTTTAAAGCATCAACCTGTTGCAACAAAATTTCCCGCATTGGTGAATCTTGCTGCCAGACCATGGCATAAGCATGTGCAACACGCTTAGGACGAAATGGCAAAATGAATAAGTTCAAAATGATTTGCCAAATCGGTTTTGGAATTTCAATCACCCGTTGATCGGATAAAAACTGCTTTAAAAAACGGCGAACCGCTGCTGCAGTCGGTTCATCAGGCGTACCTAAATTGGCTAAAAGAACGGTTACTTTGGGTTTTGCTGTAGACAACATTCAGCCCTCGTGTCTGATGATTGAGCCCGACTACTTTAACAGTTTTTTCACTCTGTATTGAGAGATTAATACGGTGTTTTAAATGAATAAACCCGATCGGTATCTAGCAAATTGCTCTCTAAAAGTTTTTGCGCTTTTGCCGTGGTTTGCCACAACATCCGCTGACGATCATCACGCCCCGCCTGCACAATCCAGTCATTTTGACGCATTTGCATTTTAATCTGATGCAAGGCCCGAATATTGATTTGGGCACGTGCAACTGCATGCGCACGTGGCATGATCCGACGTGCATCCTCCAAACCAGTTTCATTCAAATATTCATTCATGCGTTTCGAAAAATATTCTTCAGGGGTCGGATGAGTAAAAGTATTGCCTAAAATTGCCAACAACTGCGCCCAGCTTAAGCTTCGCTCAACTTTCAGCTCTCTAAAGTTACCATCCTGATAGGCATGCATGCGATATTCAAAACGATAGGACTCATTCATCGACACTTTAGACAAGCTTAAAAATGGGTCTGCTTCGCGCTGTCCCACATCAGTTTCCAGCTGACGTAACTTACTTTTTAAACCTTCAATTTCATCATGCAAGGCTTGCGTATTTTGCGGACGCACCCAACCAGAGGTCGGATAACGTTCTAGCATTTGCGACATATTAAAGCGGACAGCAAGCTCTAAATCACGCAGAGTGCGGTAGCTAAACACCTGATCGACTTCTTGTTGTAATAATTTGCGGAACTCTTTGAATTTCTCACGCAATTCAGGCTTTTCGTCATGTAAAGATGGATCACGTGAATCTGGGTCTTCGTGCATAAATACAATAATCGGCTTTTGCTTGGTGACTGCATAAATATACTCTAAATGCATATACCCCACGCCCGACACCGATTGCTCACCGTACTGGCTGCCCAATAGAATCACCACATAATCACAATCATCAATTTGACGGCGTGCAAATGCAGTGCTGAGTGAGGTACGTTGTTCTAAACCCCACGAAAAAAAACCCATTCCCACCAATGTTTGTGCCAAGATCACTCGTTCTGGCTGCATATCTGCCCCAGACGTCGAGATAAAGACCTGATAGCGCTTATCGAGCATTGGTTTCCCCTCTCCTATTGCCATTACAAGTCGGTCACCGTCTACTTGTAATACCTTTCCCCAATCATAAAAAAATTATCTTAAAGTCAGTCCACAGTACTCACATTTGCGATACTCCAAGAAATATTGCCTGGAATAAGATGCTGCAACACGGGCTTTAATTGTTCTGCATTGTTCCCGCTGACATAACACGCAATTTGTAAAGTATCTGCCAAACTTTGTTCAAATAATAACTCATTTTTAATTAAAATGCGGGAAGTTTGACGCGCAACGGCAATTCCCGAGTCAATTAATGTCAGTTTCTGACCAAAAATGGACTCAATCGCAGGTTTTAGGAAAGGATAATGGGTACAACCGAGCACCAAATAGTCCGCGCCCTGATCGACCACAGGTTGCAAACTCTGCTGTAAGGAACTTAAACATGCCTCACTCATTTGCGCCCCTTGCTCAACAAAAGGCACTAAATCTAGATTGGTGACATTCAAGACTTGCACTTGAGCAGGAATCGCAAAACGCTGCATCACATCTTTAATAAGTTGTCCGCGAAAAGTCGCAGGCGTCGCAAGTACAGCCACAGTTTTGCTTTGGCTATTTAATACGGCAGGCTTTAAAGCAGGCACTAAACCAATAATGGGAAAATCTTCGCCGTAATGATCGCGCAGATAATCTAGACTAAAAGCAGAAGCAGTATTACACGCCACGACCGCAACTTTACAACCTTGTCGATATAACCATTCGATTGCAGCTGCAGTGAGTTCTCGAATATTTTGATCATCACGTGGGCCATACGGCACATGTGCAGTATCGGCATAATAAAGGATGCGCTCATTGGGCAAATATTCTGCAATTTCAATGGCAACTGACAAGCCTCCTATGCCCGAATCAAAAATACCAATTGGCGCACTGGCTTGTGCTTTTGGCATGGCTTGATTTAAGGGAGAAACAGGATGAATGGCTGTCATAGCAAGAGATTCAGCAATACAAAATGGGATGAATAAAGCTTAAACCTCAGCTGCTTAAATGCAAGTGCAAATCACCACTTTTCAACGATAAAATCGTTTCGCCCTGCGCATTTTCACTCAGCTCACCCAATTCAACCAAATGTAAAAAAGCAGCACGTTGAATCAAGGCATTTATACCAAAACGCACATGCACATAAGGACGCAACTCACCTGCATATTCACGCATGAAAATTGGATGCTCAGCATCCACAATGACAATGTCCTGATGGGTTGTGGTGAGTTGGATATAGTCTTGCTGTGCAATCTGAACAATATCGACCTGATTAATAAATAAAGGTTCGTCTTCGACCTGAATTTCAATTTGTTCCACAGGTGTTTTTAAATAAAACTTGTCTTGCTCTTTCCACAGCACGCTAGAAAACAAATCTATCAGAGCCTGACGCTTGATCAATTGACCTTCGTGCCACCATTCTCCGTTGGCCTTTACCACTAAATCCATTGCACCACAATGCTTTGGATGCCATTGCTCCAGAGGTGGGATTGATCTTTTGTGACCTGACTGTCCAGTTTTTATATATTGTGCAATGTCCATTAAGTTTTTATTATCAGCCGTAGCTACATTTTCTGTCGGTTTGATTGAATTATCGTCATGCTTCATGCTGCGGTACCTTACTGACGGAAAAATAATACGATTCAGCCAATTGGCTAAGACTCGGTTTAAAACTATACTAGCTCACAATACTTGCCCATACTGTAAAAGACATAATTAAATTTGTGTCTGGAAACTAGAAATACTCATGGCAGCACCGTTGGTTTCTGCGGTTGCCACCTTCAATTATATGAGGAGTCCTACATGGAACACATCGAACGTGAATCGATGCAGTTTGACGTTGTAATCGTAGGCGCAGGCCCTGCGGGTCTTTCTGCCGCGATCAAAATTCGTCAACTTGCAATTGAAAACAATTTAAATGATCTGTCCGTTTGTGTGGTCGAAAAAGGCTCTGAAGTTGGTGCGCATATCCTTTCAGGTGCAATTCTTGAGCCTCGCGCCATCAACGAGTTATTCCCTAACTGGAAAGAAGAAGGTGCGCCTTTAAATGTGCCTGTGACTGAAGATAAAACTTTCTTCTTGATGTCACCTGAAAAAGCTCAGCAAGCGCCGCATTGGATGGTGCCAAAAACCATGCATAACGATGGCAATTACGTGATCTCTTTAGGCAACGTGGTGCGTTGGTTAGGTCAAAAAGCCGAAGAATTAGAAGTTTCTATTTTCCCTGGCTTTGCGGCATCTGAAATTCTGTACCATGCCGATGGTACGGTTAAAGGTATCCAAACTGGTGACATGGGCATTGGTAAAGATGGCGAACCAACGCATAACTTCACACCGGGTTATGAATTACATGCTAAATACACCATTTTTGCAGAAGGCTGCCGTGGTCATTTAGGTAAGCGCTTAATCCAGCAATTCAATTTGGATAAAGATGCCGATCCGCAACACTACGGGATTGGTATTAAAGAACTTTGGGAAATTGACCCTGCAAAACACAAACCAGGTTTAGTGATGCACGGTGCAGGCTGGCCATTAAGTGAAACAGGTTCTTCAGGCGGTTGGTGGTTATACCACGCAGAAAATAACCAAGTGACTTTGGGTATGATTGTGGACTTGTCTTATACCAACCCACACATGTATCCATTTATGGAAATGCAGCGCTGGAAAACTCACCCTCTAATTAAACAGTATCTAGAAGGCGGCAAGCGTATCTCTTATGGTGCGCGTGCTGTAACCAAAGGTGGCTTTAACTCATTGCCAAAATTCACCTTCCCAGGTGGTTCTTTAATTGGTGATGATGCAGGCTTCTTAAACTTTGCCAAAATCAAAGGCTCTCATACCGCCATGAAGTCTGGCATGCTCTGCGGTGAAGCGGTATTTGAAGCAATTGCTGCAGGTGTCGCAAAAGGCGGTGACTTGGCGATTGCTCGCGTAACTGAAGGCGAAGATTTCTTTGTGAAAGAACTAACGGCTTACACTGAAAAATTCAACAACAGCTGGCTTAAAGAAGAACTTTATAGCGCACGTAACTTTGGTCCTGCAATGCATAAGTTTGGTCAATGGATGGGCGGTGCGTTTAACTTTATCGACCAGAACGTGTTTAAAGTACCATTTACCTTGCATGATTTAGTGCCTGATTTCAGCGCACTCAAAACTGTAGATGCAACCAGCTTTAAACCGAACTATCCAAAACCAGATGGCAAGCTGACTTTTGACCGTTTATCTTCAGTGTTCGTATCGAATACCGTACATGAAGAAAATCAGCCAGCGCACTTGAAGCTAACTGATGCGTCTATTCCAGTAAACGTAAACTTGCCTAAATGGGATGAGCCTGCACAGCGCTACTGCCCTGCGGGTGTTTATGAAATCATGGAAAATGATGATGGTTCAAAACGCTTCCAGATTAACGCAGCCAACTGTGTTCACTGTAAAACCTGTGACATTAAAGACCCATCACAGAACATCACTTGGGTAACACCTGAAGGTGGCGGTGGTCCGAATTACCCGAATATGTAATTGCGAATTGCAATTGAGAAACCCAAAAGCAGTGCCTCGGCACTGCTTTTTTTATACACAGTTTACAAAATTACCAAGGTCTTATAATCCCTTACATTTTTTAGGTATTTCTCTATTCAAAAGCAGGCGATTGAATCACTTTCCTTGTTATGCTGTTTTTGCTTATTTTTTATCTTTTTTATTTTTAGTTTTTTTATTTCGTTTTTTTTCAGACTTGAACAACCGAAAATGTTGTTTTGTCAGCTTTTATACAATGCTATTCGGTATTTTATGCAGCACTTAGCATGGTAGCAAAATGTTGTAGATGCTGACTAAAACTGACTTGAGTGGAGTATAAAGCAGTACTTTGAGTTTTATCTTGCTCAAGCATTTGGTTGTTCTTCTTATTTTCATTAGAAGAGGAATTCCAACATGCTTAATTTAACAGACACCCTCAACCAACTTAAAAATGTGCAGGCACAACCTGCAGTCAGCTTATTTCTACCCACACATCGTACCTTTCCAGACAATCAGCAAGATGTGATTGCTCTTAAAAACCAACTTAAACAACTCGAAGAACGCCTGTTGGCAGACTATGACAAACGTCTGGTGGCACAAATTTTAGAACAGATTCATCATCAAACCAAAGATTTGAATCCCAACTACCATTTAGACAGTCTGGCTATTTTTGCCACAGCCGACAGTGCACAAGTACTGCGTCTGCCATTCCCTACCCAAGAACGTATTGTGATTGATCAACAATTTTCAGTGCGTGATTTTATTCGTGAGCTATCTTATGCAGTGCAATACTATGTGGTAGTGATCAGTCGTGAAATTGGACGTCTGATTAAGGCCTCCAATGATCGTGTAATTCATGAGTTTTCTGTAGATGACAGCGACTTGAATGAACGACTGCCACATGGTGCATTTCCTGTTCAAAATGATAACTTATATAGCACCAGCGGTGCAGAACGTGCCACAGCCACCAATGAAGACCGTTTACTCAAAGAGTTTTTAAACCGTGTCGATAAAAACGTGCAAACTGTACGTGCCAGTGAGCCGTTGGACTTGGTCATTGTGGGTGACCGACGCAATATCAGTTTTTATGAATCTATTTGCGACCAGCCCAACGCCATTATTTTCAGTGTAGACAACGTCACTCAGCTAGAACAAGGCAGCGCACAACACATTATTGACAGTATTCAGACCGAGCTAAAAAGCCATCAACAACAATTGCATCAGCAACATGTGCAGCAACTGGATGAACTCTATGCCAGTGACCGTGTTGTGACCGATCTGCAGCAAATTTATCAGGCAGTGTTGCAAAATAATGTCGATACTTTATATGTTCAACAAGGCTACATGCAGACGGGTTGGGTCGATACCGACAAGCAACGAATTTATCTAGATCAAGCGCACGCACCTGACAGCGCACAAGCCACAGACGATGTGATCAACCATATTATTGATGCAGCACAGCAACACGCTGCCAATATCGTATTTATTCCTGCCGATTATTTACAGTCCAAAGCACCACTGACTTTAATGAGTCGCTATGCGGTCTAAAACTCAGTCCATTTGACTGTGATCTAAAAAACAGCCATGCAGATTTATCTACATGGCTGTTTCAATCAAGATTCAAACTTCTCATTCATACGCAAATCTACGCTTTTTCATGACTTTCTCATGAATAAAACGATCAATTAGAATCGAGTCGTTACCGCCAACTGTACCCGATGACTGTCGCTATGTGATCGCCCGCTATATTCATAATTCAAATTGAGAAAACTATGTTGTCCAAAGTGAAGTTGTGAACCTAAGGCAGCATGATATTGACCTTGATCGGCATGCCATGCATCAAACTTCAGTTTCTCCGCTGTGCCTACATAATGGGTATCTAAATATGCTTTTTCCTGAATCGGTTGGCTGTAATACAAGCTGCCTTGCAATTGCCATGCTGGATTCAACTGGTAATTGGCTTGCAAACCTGCACCAAAATTCCAGCGCTGCATCACCAAATCATCTAAGCTGTTGACACCATCCTGCTGAGTTTGTTCGGCATGAACATAATGTTGGAACGAAGCGTCTAAATACGGTTGAATCTGCATTTTTTGACTGAGTGGATAGCTATAATCTAGACGCAAACCTGCGGCATACATTTGTCCATCAAACTGTATTTTTTGTGCTTGAGCATGACCACGCTGCGCGTCAACATCCACCTGCATGCCTTTTAACCATGCCGCGACACTTAAATCACGATTAAGCTGCTGTGCTGTCCCCATAGTTAGTGCATAGGCTTTGCTCTGACTGCTATTTTTTGAGCCTGTTTGTACGGCATCATCTAAGTTCAGTTGACTGAAATCGGCCTGCGCTGCCAAGGTCATCCCTGCCAGTTTTGTTGCCACACCAACACCTTGATGATGACTACGGCGCTCACTATTTAAGCCGACATAATCCATATCATAACTTTGGTAATCACCCGAAAACCAAAGCTGTTTGGGTTGTGCGGTTGCCAAACGCTGTGCAAACTGACGTTCTTGCTTGCTGCTTTCTTCTGCGACATTTAAAACGGTATTGGCATAAAAACTTGGATCAAGTTGATGAAACAGTTGATTCAATGCCTGCGTAGAAACTGTACTTTCAGCAGCATTGCTATAACGTATAGTTTGAGCAAAATTGTTAAATAAGCGATTGGCAAAAACTTTTTCAGCATCTTCCAGCGTTTCTAACTGTTGTTTCTGATCAAGACTTGCTAAAACTACATCTAAATTACGGGCAACCTGAGTACGTCCTTCAAGTTCAGCAGCAAGAGCCGCCACCGTTTCAGTCGATTTACGCTTTGCCGTAATCACCACATCGGTATTGATTGTATCTGCCGCACGTACAGGCTCGCCCGTTGCATTCAGTTCAGGACGATAACTAACTTGTGTCAACTCAAATAATGGATTGCTTGAGCGATAAGCATCGAACTCACGTTGTACGCCTTGTTGCGCACGTAATACGGTAGTTTGTGAACCTTGTGCAGTAATAAGTGGCTGATCAAGTGGCACTTCATCAAACAGGTTCAACGTCCCTGCCAAATTGGCGGTTCCCGTTACCGTCAGCAAATTGCCAAAACGTGCTTTAAAACCCGCATGTTGCTGCTGATCTGCAGCAATCTGCATCGAATAGTTGCCTGTGATGGTTAAATTGCCTTCGTTTCAAGAAATGCACTGCCTGTTTCGACTTCTAAAATGTTTTGTGAAGGTTCAGGTTCTTGAATCGCACTGCCCATCTCGATGTCAGAGGTATCTTGTGGTGCTTCAATATCTTGAATTGCACTATCGATCAAAACGGTGTCGGTTAAAGCAGGCTCTACTGCAGGTGGAGCTACCACATCGACAGGTTGCTCTGCTTCTGACGGAGGTGATTCAAGTGTAGGTATCGTATCAGGCTGATTGACATCATTATTTTCTAAAACGGTAGCATCATCGCTAGGTACAGCATCATTGCTGTCTAAAAGTGAATCTTCAGTTGGTGATGTATTGCCATGATCTGTACTGCCACCACTCAAACCACCGCCATTGGATGATGCATCGCCATGATCTAGCTCTAAATTCACAGGAGGTTGATCGGTAATGGGTGCAGATGGTGCGACAGGTTGCTCTACTCCGCTGCCAATGCCTTCATTTGTAGTCGGTTGATCTTCTTGGCTGACATTTTCTGCCCCCAACACATCAGTGACTTGAACCGTGCTTGACTGAGAGCCTGAACCCGATGAACAGCCTGATATACTCATGGCCAATAAACACGCCACACTCAGTGGCTTTAAAGAAAAGTTTTGCTTTTTATCTAAACTCATACCGTACTCAATCAAAATGATGATAACGCAAGATTTATTGATGATTGATCACGTAAAAAATTAAGCAGATTTTGCTCAGTCTAAATGGCATATTTTTTTAAGATAAAGACAATCAGTTAAGCCCCCCAAAATTATTTTTCTTAACTTGATTACTTTAATGCGACAGCTTAATCAGCTTTTTCAGCCTTATAAAACATAAACACTGCCATATAACATTCAAACCAAGCAAAACCCCAAATCTGCTTAATTTTATCCCCAAATGTTCTGCAATCGAACTCAATAAACTGATCGCATTATAGGCTAATTTTTCCATATATTAAAAAATATTTAAAATAATTTTGTTAAAAATCAATAACTAAACAATAGACTAAACTCACACTCTAAAAATTATTTCTTATACAACACACAGAGCTTTGTTAGATTTTGCACAAGCACACAACTTGCCCTATCAATGCAGAAAAGTTGAAAAGTCCCTTAAAAAATGTGTAGCAGATAACGCAACTCGTGGATCGTTTCGCCATTTTTTAACTCAAACTGTGAAGCAGGTTGGATTGATGCAAAATTGATGAAAAATTAAAAATAAAGTTGAACGTCATGGCTAAAAACACAAAAGGCATATTTCAACTTGCATGAATTGCAAATGAAATATGCCTATATGGATCACATGACTATTTTATCGTGTTTAAATTATAGTGTTCTAAAAGTCCTGAGGCTAATTTTTGCCTATTAGCCTTTTTTCACCAAATAATGAAATTCTTTATTGCCTTGCTCATCTAAGCGTTCTTCTTGCAATAACAACTCATGCCCCAAATGCATGCAAAATTTTGGAATATCCCAAGACGTCGAATTGTCAGTTGCAAACACTTCAACCACATCGCCAGACTTAGATTTGCGAATGGCTTGATGCAGCATCATCACAGGTTCAGGGCAACGCAAACCGCGGGTATTCAGTTGAATACTAGGTGTGACAGGAAGTTCAGACATGCACAGACTCGATATTAAAACATCGGGCTAGTTTAGCATAAAGCGCAGCCTTGTTTTATGTGTTCCCGCTACGCACAGCAACACATCTCGTGACGTAATTGCCGTCATTTTCTCCCAAGATTAGCAATAGACAACTGTATTTTCTAAGGTATGATTAAGCTAAGTTTTTTAGATATAAAGAGTCTTTAGGAAAGATCATGCACGAGGAATCAGGCCCATCGTGGGGTATGCGTGGCCTAAGAAAATGGTTAGGCACTGCACCAGAAACCCGCGATGAATTGCTAAAATTAGTACAAGATTCACGTCGTTTTTTAGAACCCGATACGGTGGCAATGCTCGAAGGTGTTCTGGATTTACCTGCCACCAAAATCCGTGAAGTCATGACCCCACGTACCGCCATGATTAGCTTACAAGAAGATGATGAGCTACTCGACATTTTGCATGTACTGGTCGAATCGGCACATTCACGTTTTCCTGTGTTCTCATCTGACCAACCCGACAACGTGGTGGGGATTTTATTGGCAAAAGATTTATTGCCTTTACTGACCGAACAAAGAACCAAAGTCGATATTCGTGCCTTAATGCGTCAGCCGTTATTTGTGCCTGAAAGTGCTCGTTCAGACCAAGTATTGCGTATGCTCAAAAACACCCAAACCCATATTGCAGTGGTGATTGATGAGTATGGCACCACTTCGGGCTTGGTTACTTTAGAAGATATTTTAGAAGAAATTGTCGGTGAAATTGAAGATGAACACGACAATATTGACGAAGAAGCAGAATACATCATCCCCGATCACGACCCAAAAACGGCAAATACTTGGTTAGTACAAGCACTTACACCAATCGAACATTTTAATAATGTTTTAGATGCAGATTTTTCTGACGATGAAGTAGAAACTGTGGGCGGTTTATTGCTTCAGGAAATTGGTTTGGTGAGTGATTTGCAAGGACAAGTGATTGTGATTGGCAACTGGGAGTTTACCATTCTTGAAGCAGATGCCCGCACTATTCATCTGATTCGAGCCGTACGTCAATGAGGACTTTTTTTTCCAAGCTGTCTAATCCTGCAGAACATCAACAACTGCCCTTAATTTATCCATTAATCATTGCCCTATTGGCAGGTGCAGTGTTTAGTTTGGCACTTGCTCCCTATCATTACTGGTGGATTGCCTTACTTTCACCTGCTTTGCTGTATGCGACTTTAAGCAAACGCACCCCGAAACAGGCCTTTTTGATTGGTTGGTCTTACGGGATTGGGTTGTGGTTTGTCGGAGCATTTTGGCTCTATACATCCATTCACGTCTATGGCGACACCAATGCCTTTTTAAGCGTGCTGATGATTGTCATTCTGGCGCTGTTGATGGGTTTGTTTACTGCCGTACAAACGTGGTTATATCGTCGGTTTTTCCCTGAAACACCACTGACTTTTGCACCGCTATGGGTATTTTTTGAATGGGCGAAAACTTGGGTCTTTACAGGTTTTCCATGGCTGTTTGCAGGTTATGCCTTCACCGAACGCTTTTTGGATAGCTATGCACCGTTGTTTGGTATTTTCGGGGTGTCTTTTGTGGTCATCTTGCTGGCCTGTGCGTTGGTTGAAGTCCTTAAAAAGCGTATCTTCTGGCTGATTCCATCGGCAATTTTACTTTTGGGTGCATGGGGTGCAGCACAACTCAGTTTTGTAACTGCAAAATCTGAAAAGCCACTCTCGGTTTCTCTGATTCAAGGCAACATTCCTCAAGACTTAAAGTGGCTAACCGAATACCAAATTAAGACCTTGGAAATTTATACCCGCTTGACCCGAACTGAATGGGGACGCGACATTATTGTTTGGCCTGAATCATCCATTCCAATGTTCCAGACCGATATTGAACCGTTTTTGGATGCCATGAAAACACAGGCTGAAAAAACGGGCAGTTCGTGGGTGACAGGTATTCCGTATTGGGACTTGCCTGAATCACAAGTGCAGCAACATCCAATGTATTACAACAGCATTATGGCAACGGGAGATGCGGCTGAAGGCTTGTATAAAAAGCAGCGTCTGGTGCCTTTTGGTGAATATATTCCGCTTTCAGGCTTACTGAGTTGGGTACTACCTGCGATGCAAAATGACCCATCCATGAGTGGTTTTTCACGTGGAGCGTCTGAGCAAAAACCGCTTGCAATTAAACAGCATCATTTGGGGGCAGCCATTTGTTATGAGGTGGCTTATCCGAACCTGACCCGCCGCAATGCTAGCCAAAGTGACTTTTTGGTAACAGTATCCAATGATGCTTGGTTTACGGGTACTGCAGGGCCATTGCAACATTTACAAATGGTACAAATGCGCGCCAAAGAAAATGGACGCTGGTTTGTTCGTGCCACCAATACAGGTGTGACCGCATTTATTGACCATCATGGGCATATTGTCAAACAAGTGCCAATGGATCAGGAATTTGTGCTGCGTGGTGATCTGCCTGCCATGCAAGGTCAAACACTGTATACCCAACTCAGCGATTGGCCTGTGCTGATTTTCTCATTGCTGTTGTTAATTATGGGGTGGATTTATCGACCACGTCAGGTGGATGTGTCGTTTAAATCACGTCGTTAATAGTACTGTTCAATAGCGGCTAGAAATAACCATTCATAAAAAAACCGAGCATTAAGCGCTCGGTTTTTTTTTGGAGTTCACTGAATCAATATATAGACTCAACTCATCTTCTATTAAGGCTGATAATAAATGTCGGCATCGGTACCTTCACCACCCTGCTGACCATCTGCACCAAAAGAATATAAATCAAATGGACGACCTTCTGAACCCGGAATCACATATTGGATGTCATTATCCCAACTGTCTTTCGGATAGCCCCCTTTCACATAACCGCCTGGCAACCAGTTTTTAGCCGAAGCAGGCTGATTCACCAAGGCATCTAAACCACCGTCTTGCATTGAAGGATATTTTTGATTATCGAGTTTGTATTGATCGAGTGCGCCAGCCACACCTTTTAAAGTAATAACCGTAGTATCTACTTTGGCTTTTTCACCACGTCCCATTACGTTCGGTACGATTAAAGCCGCCAACACACCTAAAATTACAATCACCACCATGACTTCAATCAGGGTAAAACCAGACTGTTTACTCGGTTGCTTCTGTTTCATTCAATCTCTCTCATTTATTTATATCAATTCGACATTTATTTTAGATTCTGTTTGAAGAACGATGCTTCAAAACGATTTAAATCATATTGTTCATATTCACAATTGGCAGCATGACCGCAATCACAATCACCAGTACAATACTCGCCATCAGTACCAACATCAACGGTTCTAATAATGCCAACAGGGTAGAAATCAGTGTGGTCACTTCACGGTCTTGCATGTCTGAAGCACGTGACAGCATACGGTCTAACTCGCCCGAGGCTTCACCACTTTTGATCATTTGTACCATCATCGGTGGGAAATAACCACTGCGCTCTAATTGCGTCGCCAAGTTACCACCTTCAGTGACTTTTTCTGCCGCCAAATTGACCGCATCACGAATGACCCAGTTATTACTGACCGCAGCACCAATTTTTAGCGCATCCACCAAAGGCACACCCGACTGAGTCAAAATAGACAAGGTACTGGCAAAACGCGCGGCATTAATCCCACGTGATAATTTTGCAAATAGCGGCAACTTTAAGGTTAAACGGTCAAAGGCATAATGCCCTGCGGTGGTGCGTAAAAAACGCGCCAACAACAATACCCCCACCACAGAAGCCACCAGTAAAAACGGCCATGCAACACGAATAAAATCACTGGCTTTCATTAATGCCACGGTGATCCACGGCAAGGCATCTTTGCTCTGATCAAAGGTTTTAACAATATCGGGTACGACATAAGTCATTAAACCCATCACAATCGCAAAAGACATCAGCATTAAAATGATGGGATAAATCATCGCCCCTTGAATTTTTTTCTGCATGGCAAAGCGGTTTTCGGTGTAATCTGCCAATTGTTCCAGAATTAAATCCAAATGCCCCGAACGCTCGCCTGCGGCAATGGTGGCAATATATAAGTCTGGAAAACGCCCCGATTGTTGTAAAGCATTGGCCAGTGAATAACCTTCCAAAACTTTGGAACGCACCGACATCAACAAATTTTGCACATGGGCTTTTTCACTTTGCTTGCCCACAGCGCGCACGGCTTCTTCTAAAGGAATTGCAGCAGCCACCAAAACCGATAACTGACGGGTCAGCAAAGCCAAATCATAGGCGGTGATTTTTTTCTGAAACCATTGTTTGCCACTGTGTTTATCTTTTTGCTCAACGGCATCGACACTGACAGGAATCCATTCTTTGTCGCGTAATTGCTGACGGATTTGTCGTGCAGAATCACCCTCTAAAACACCTTTTTGCTGCTTCCCTGAAGCGTCAATGGCAGTAAATTGATATGCTGGCATTGTAATGCTCTAATTTTCCAAAATTTCTTGCAACGCAGTTGCGTCTGACCACTAAAATCATTCATATTCTTAGATATAAATTCTGTGCTCACTCTAACACATGCCAAAGTCGAGCACGAAGCCATTTTTCACAGGACGGTACGACTTTTTCTATGCCAGATTCAACTTTAGACCGACAGCCTGTTTATCGTATTCGAGTGGCTGTGCCCGTATATCTTTACGACTGCTTCGATTATATGCTCAGTGCAGCTCAATATCAGCAAGCAGAAGTGGGCGCGCGGGTCTTGGTTTCTTTTGGTCGGCAAAACTTGGTTGGGATTATTGTCGAAAAACTGGCACTCGACACCCCAATTGATCCACGTTTTAAACTCAAAGCCATTAGCGAACTGTTAGATGAGCAAGCGATTTTAGACCCTAAAGTTTTAACTTTGTTGACATGGTCGGCACAATATTATCAATTCCCGATTGGTGAAGTGATGCAAAGTGCCTTACCTAGCTTATTGCGCCAAGCCAAACCCTATAATTTATTGGCACGTACTTGGAAATTGTTGGATGCACATGCCGAAGCTAAAATTACACGCTCAGAAAAACAACAAGAAGCCTATAAAATTTTAAAGCTGCATCCTTCGGGAACTTCTGAAAATATTTTAAATTTGGCAGGCATTGAAACAGCAACCCTAAAAGCCTTGGCGAATAAAGAAATTTGCGCATGTGTTTTGGAAGCCCAAGATTTTAGCCCAATGCCAGTGACTTTGGCGCAAATGCCTTTAACCCCTAATCCAGATCAGAAAAAAGCCATCGACAGCGTACTTAAAGTACGGCAGCAATATAAAGCATTTTTACTGGATGGTTTAACGGGTAGCGGTAAAACTGAAGTGTACTTACACATCATGCATGAGGTACTAAAACAGGGCAAACAAGTGTTGGTGTTAGTACCTGAAATTGGTCTAACGCCACAAACCATTAGCCGTTTCCAATCGCGTTTTCACTGCCACATCGCCCTCTTACATTCAGGTTTAAATGATTCCAAGCGTTTGCAGGCGTGGCAAGCCGCACAAACGGGCAAAGCCTCGATTATTTTAGGTACACGTTCTGCGATTTATACCCCATTGCCAAATTTAGGCTTGATTATTTTAGATGAAGAACACGACCTGTCTTTTAAACAGCAGGAAGGTTTTCGCTACCATGCCCGTGATGTTGCGCTCTATCGTGCCCATCTGGAAAATTGCCCTGTTATTTTAGGTTCGGCAACTCCAAGCATTGACAGCTATGCACTAGTCGATCAAGGCAAAATGCAATGTCTGGAATTAAATCAACGCGCGGGCACGGCACTCATGCCCAAAATCCACCTGATTGATTTAAAAATTGCCAAAAAACAGCACGGTATTAGCCAACAATTGATTGATGAAATCAAAAAACGCTTGGCTAAAAAAGAACAAGTTTTGGTGTTTTTAAACCGACGCGGCTATGCACCCGTATTGATTTGTGAGAGCTGTGCATGGCAAGCCAAATGCCCGAATTGTGATGCCAACTTTACCTTGCATCATCAACCTTATACACATTTGCATTGCCACCACTGCGGTACGATTCATCGTAAACCTGAGCAATGCCCTGCCTGCAACCATGCAGAACTCAAACCAATTGGCATGGGCACTGCCAAAGTCGAAGACAGTTTAAACGAGCTGTTTCCCACTGTAGATGTGATTCGGGTAGATCGTGACTCAACCAGTCGTGTTGGCAGTTGGCAAAAAATTTATGACCGTATTCAACGCAGCGAACCACTGATTTTATTGGGCACGCAAATGCTGGCCAAAGGGCATCATTTTCCCTATGTGACATTGGTGGCAATTTTAGATATTGATTCAGGCTTACTTAGTGTGGATATTCGCGCACCTGAACGCACGGCTCAACTGATTGTACAAGTGGCGGGACGTGCAGGGCGTGGTGAGCATAAAGGTGATGTTTATTTGCAAAGTGTGCGTCCTGATCATCCACTTCTCACCACATTGGTCGAGGGAGATTACCGCAAGTTTGCCAAACAAACTTTAAAAGAACGCAAAGCTGCACAATTACCGCCTTATCGTTACAGTGCTTTGATTCGCTGTGAATCTAAAAGTCAGGAATTAAACCAGCAATTTTTACAACAACATGCACAATGGCTTAGAGAACATTCAGAACAATTAATTGAAATTTGGGGGCCGATTCCTGCGCCAATGGAACGTAAAGCAGGACGTTTCCATGCACACATGGTGTTGTTGTCTAAAGATCGGGCACGCTTACATTTTTATATCAGGAACTGGTGGCAAAATATGTTGCATGAAAAGCCATCCAGCATGAAACTAAGTTTAGATATAGATCCGCAAGAATTTAGCTAATACTGTAAATTGAAACTTAGCTGTATCAGCACTTATTTCAATAATCCACCGCTTTAAACTTTGGATGACCACATGTCCTTATTGTTACAAATAACCATTTTTCTAGGCGCTTCATTGGTTTTGGTTCCCTTACTAAAACGCTTTGGTATTGCGACCGTATTGGGCTATTTGTTTACAGGCATTTTGCTAGGGCCTAGCGTATTCAATATTGCCAGCGACCCCGATGATATTCAGGAACTGGCAGAATATGGTGTGGTGTTCCTGATGTTTATTATTGGCTTAGAACTGCGTCCACAACGGCTGTGGGAAATGCGCAAGCCCATTTTTGTTTTGGGTAGTTTACAGGTCGGCATCACGGGTATTCTACTTGCAATCTTGGCTTTTTTTGCCTTACAGCAAGGCATTGCCTCAAGTGTGGTGATAGGTTTTGCACTGGCACTTTCCTCTACAGCCTTTGTGCTACAAATGTTGCAAGAAAAGCAGCAACTCAACAGCAGTTATGGACAACAATCCTTTTCCATTCTGCTGTTTCAAGATATTGCCGCCATTCCTTTAATTGCCATCATTCCCATGTTAGCAGGTGCAGAATCGACTCATCATGGCATTGCTTATTTTGCTGCAATCATGGCGACCTTTAGCGGTTTGTTCTTATTTAGCCGTTATCTCATGCGTCCATTTTTTCGTTTTGTGGCTAAAAGTGGCGCACATGAACTGATCACTGCTGTCGGTTTATTCATTGTACTTGGCGTGGTCAGCATTATGGATGTGCTGGGCATTAGCACCACCTTAGGTGCATTTTTAACAGGCGTATTGTTGGCAGATTCCGAATTTAGACATGAGTTAGAAGCCAGTATTGCCCCATTCAAAGGCTTATTGCTAGGCTTATTTTTTATGACCGTCGGGATGAGCACCGAACTGGCAATCTTAATGAATACCCCTTGGCTGATTGTAGGCGGTGCATTGCTGCTCCTGCTCATCAAACTGATTAGCCTCACGGCCATTGCCCGTTATTTCCAATATTCTTGGCGCAATAGTTTGTTGTTGGCGACTTGCTTGGCACAAGGCGGTGAGTTTGCCTTTGTGGTGCTCAGTGTCGCACAAAGTGAAAGTGTGCTCAGCCAGGCCATGCTGCAACCACTGACCTTAATTGTGACTTTGTCGATGGTGTTGACCCCAATTTTATATTGGTTGATGAGCAGTCAAATTATTCCTCGCTTAGAACGTGAAAAATCGCCTGAATATGACGAAATTCCCGATACACATCACCCCATGATTATTGCGGGTTTTGGTCGTTTTGGACAAATTATTGCCCGTGTGGCGTACTTGCAGCATCTGCACTTTACTGCCATCGACAGCAATATGGATAAAATTGATTTTGTGCGGAATTACGGCGGTAAAGTCTATTATGGCGATGCCACTCAACCTGAAATTTTACGTGCCGCAGGCATCGAGCATGCCAAAATCTTTATTCTAGCCATTGATGATATTGAAGACTCAATGAACGTGGCACGGCATATTCGCCTGAATTATCCAGCGCTAAAATTACTGGTACGCGCTCGTGATCGTCATCATGTGCACTTATTGCGCGATTTAGGCGTTACCTATATTTGGCGTGAAACGTATTTATCCTCTTTAGGCATGGCCTATCAGGCTTTGCGCGATTTGGGCATTAATGAAAAAGATGCCTATAAAAGCATTGAGTTGTTCCGTGATTATGATGAACAACTCTTGGCACAACAGCAGCACATTTATACCGATGAACAAAAAGTATATGAAACCCATCGTAACGCTTTGGCAGAACTGGAACACCTGTTTGAAAGTGATGCACAAAACCGTGAAATGCCCTTGGGTGTCGATTTAAAACGCGGCTTGCATAGCAGTCATATTGATGTAACACGTGATGCAGCAAACTGACTTGTGTTTTACAATATTGCCACCATTAAAACAGGGTTATGGAGAATTTTATGTCTGATTTACGCCAACGCTTTTTTATTGAAGATAGCCCTGTTCGTGGTGAAGTAGTTCATCTCGAAGAAGCTTTGCAAACCATTTTGAAACAACGTGATTATGTGCCTGCGGTACAAGTGTTGTTGGGAGAAATGCTTTGCGCCACTGCCCTACTGGCCAGTACCCTAAAAATTAAAGGGCGTATTAGCTTACAAATTCAGGCATCTGGCACATTTAAATGGGCCATGGCGGAATGTAACCACTTGGGTGAAGTGCGTGCGTTGGCAGACTACGAACAAGACCCGCGCTTTTTAAGCGCTGAAGACAGCAGTACCGTCCTGAAAAGTTTGGTCAGTCCTGTACTGTTTATTAATATCGAGCCTGAATTTGGTGAGCGTTATCAAGGTATTGTGCCTTTGGACAAAGCCAATTTAGCTGAATGTTTAATGCAGTATTACGACTTATCGGCACAAATTCCAACTCGTATTGTGTTGGCAAGCAATGCCGAACGTGCGGGCGGTTTGCTGATTCAATTGTTGCCGCGTAACAGTGAAGAAGAACAACAACGGGTCGATGAAGATTTATGGCCGCGTGTGACCATGCTGACTGAAACCTTAAAAGCGGAAGAATTGACTGATTTAGACGTCAATGAAATTTTGTACCGTTTATACAATGAAGAACAAGTGCGTTTGCCTGAAGTGGAAGCCTTACGTTTTGGTTGCACTTGCTCCAAAGAGCGCTGTGCCAATGCCTTAATGCAAATTGGTGTTGCTGCGGTACGTGAAACTTTGGAACATCAGAACCCTATTACTATGGATTGTCAATTCTGCAGCACACAATATAGCTTTAGTGCCGAAGAAGCCTTAGGTTTATTTGGAGAACATCTCAGTTAAATGGCATGGTGAATACCATGATTAATATGTGATGCAATGCTGAAAATTCATCAAAAATGAGCAGTACATTCTGCTCATTTTTTATTTACGTGATGACCATCGTCAAAACCTATTATTTTATTACTTTTCATGTGATTAATTTCACAAAACTTTCATGCAATTACTAGAAAATACCGCGTAAATTGGGTATAAATAATCCCATATTTTTTTTATGCCTTTATATATTTTAGGCTGCTTCTTCTCTGGGATATTGATTTTATGAACACCCTGTTCTTTTCTCGTTTAGTTTTCATAAGCGCAATCTGCTGTTCAAGTCTGGCTTATGCTGCCAATGCTGACCCCCTCTTGGGCAAATGGAAAACTTTAGATTACCGCACAGGTTTTTCATTGTCAGATGTTGTCATGAGCAAAGACAAACAAGGTGCTTATGCCGCCAAGATTGTAGAACTCCGTGCTGTACCTGGCGCACCACGTCTGGAAAGCTGCACACTGTGCACTGGTAAAAATAAAGATAAGCCACTTATGGGTTTTGTGCCATTAAGCCACTTAAAAGCAACACCAAGCAATCAAATTGAATTTTATGAAGGTGATTATTTAGACCCACGTACGGGTAAGCAATATAAAACGCGCGCACGCCTAAGCAGTAACGGCAAACATTTAACCCTCTACAATGTAGATATTTCTACCAATGCCAGCCGTAAAATGACTTGGATTAAATACTAATCGCTGTTCTTTCCCCATCTCTTTTTAAGCGATAAAAGTCTGAAATGATTGATATATCCTCAATTGGACTTTTATCGCACTCATCAAAACAATAGCTTCAAAAGCAAACCAAAGTTTTAATTTTCACGTTTTTCTTAGGTATTTCTTTCTAAATTTACCATGATCAATTTGCGTCATCAGTATTTTCTTGCTATAAAGCTCAAAATAGAATTTTTACTCTATTTTTAAGATTTTTAACGCATTTGGGGACACATTGATGAAAAAAAATTATAAAGGGATTTTTGCAGGTCTGATTTTCGCCACACTTTCTAGTTTAAGTTTTGCTGAAAGTGATCCTCTAATTGGCAAATGGAAAACCATTGATGACCGTACAGGGTATTCACGTGCGGATGTAGAAATTCGCAAAAAAGCAGATGGTACCTATGAAGGTATTATTGTTGAAACCCGCAATGTTCCTGGCGCAGAAAAAATGGTGACCTGCACCAAATGTCCAGGCACACTCAAAAATAAACCTTTCCTTGGTTTACCTTTTATTTGGGGCTTTAAACAAGACCCGAAAAACCCACGTGAATTTAACCAAGGCCACGTGCTAGACCCAATTGGCGGTAAGGTTTATAAAGGCAAAGCTCGCTTAAGTGCAAATGGTAAACGCTTAACCTTACGTGGTTATGTTGGTGTTTCTGTAATTGGCCGAAGCGTGACTTGGGTGAAATACTAAGTTCCATCGCCATTCAGAATAAGCTGCTGATCCCAAAGACCCTTTCAAGGGTCTTTTTTATTGTCATACTTTGAAACAATAAGCTTAAACTTTAGGCTATCACTTCTGATGAAATGCTTGAATAATTAAACACATTGCACAAAAAATAATCTATATTGGTTGTGCATTTTAATTCTAAGCAGAATAACTCAACGGCATGGATAGGCCACAAATTCACCAAAGCAATACAAATAATAGACTCAATTGCATGCTATAGGCGCTAAATTAAAGGATCATCCACTTTGATATAAAGCAATCAGATGCAAATACAATCCCTCATTTCAGGTTGATGATTCAACTTGAAATAAACTAGAAGGAGTATGCTATGACCACTATTCTATATCGTGAAACTACTTTAGACGGACAACATACAGAACTCATAGAAGAGTTTACCCAACTTGATTTAAAAAATTTTGCTGCTGCCTGTGGGCAAAGCCCAGAATGGGTCTTACAACTTCTAGAATATGACATCTTGCCTTCCCGCCCTGCAGAACGTATCCATCAATTTTTTGGTGAAGATGTGACTCGCGCTCGTCAGGCCTATCGTCTACAACGCGATTTTGAAGCCAGCTTTTCAGCTGTAGCCATGATGCTAGACCTGATTGATGAAGTTCAAAAATTACGCAAAGAAGTTAAACATCTGAATTTTCAACATAGCTAAGCCAACGCTCTAGCCAAGTCCATTTAAGCTTGCTAGAGCGTTTTTCTTTGTATGCCCTATTAATTGTTTCTTGAGAATGATTGCCACAATGAAGACCAAAGACTGCAACAAAAAGATTAAAAACATGTTCCCTGAATTTCGTGATTTAATTCAGGTATTACGTGACAGCAATCCACATTTTTCAAAAATTTTTGAAGACCATGAACAGCTTGATCGTGAGATTATCCAACTTGAGCTTGATCCTGTGCATCAAATTAATGATGACATTGAAGCGCTGAAGCGTAAGAAACTCAAGCTTAAAGATGAAATGTACCACTTGCTTCGCAATGCACAGAATGATCAACTGGCTTGATACACATTCAATATTCAAATTGAGTCCATCAATATCTCACCTTAAATGTTGAGTTAAGGTAGAGAATACTTGGCTGTATGTGACTGCTCAAACGTACATAAACGGATGATGTACTGTGAATATGCCACATTTTAGACAAGCAAAAGCGATAGCTTAATTATTTCTGCTTGGTCAACTTTTCTACTTCTTTGATGGTGCCTTTTACAGTTTGCTTAATCGGTTCGTAATCTAAAAACCAAAATAAACTCATGTGTTGATCGCTATGTTGTTGCGCCAACATATCAATCACACTTTTTTCACCCCGCCCCACCATGTGACGGCGATAGAAATAATACAGCAACAGTAAAGTGGTCATGACCATTACGCCCAGCATAATCCAAAAGGCCTGCGCATGTCTTAAACCTGGCATAAACTCAAAGTTCATGCCATAAATACCTGTAAATAAAGTTAAAGGAGCAAAAACTGCGGTAATAATCGCCAAAATTCGCATATTCTCATTGGTTTGGTTGGCAATTGCAGAAAAATGCAGATCAATGGCAGTTTGTACTGCAGAACGCAACCGAATAGTATGCTTTTGAATTCGTTCAATATGACTGGTTAAATCGTCTAACCGCACTAAAATAATATCCTGCTTTTCACTACGTTTTTTTCCACGCAAATGTGGGTAGTTATCCACAATTTCATCACGTAATTCTTGCAAAGCTTCAATTTGCTCTTCACACAAATTTTCAACTTGCTGAAATGCCATATTTTCTTGCAGTAATTGATGCCAGCGGGTAAAACGCCGATGACCTTGCAATAATTCTTGTTGCCAATATTCCACACGGCGGGTCAGTGGCATGCGAATATCCAAGTAATCATCAGCCACCAAATTCAGTAAACGTAAAGTCAAATCCAGTGGCGTTGCTGCCAGTTTGCGTGCCTTATTTTGTTCTTCAATCGGACGTTGCACCGCTGCTTCGACACGTGACAAATAGCTTTCCATGACTTTATTGCCCTGCTCACGTACGGTGATCAGCACCTGCGGTGTCATAATAAAACTCATAGGCGTGGTAGCAAGTCCAAAAACCCGCTCATGTTTCTCCCCCAGTTGCAGCCCCGTGGCAATACGGTCTTCGGGAGTAATCAATTTACGAAAAATGAGCAGGTCATAATCATCTAAGGTGTCAAAAGCACAAGGATGTTCAAGATTTAAAATATCACGCACATGATACTCGTTCAGCGACAACTGACTATGCTGAAAAATTTCCTGTTGCCACTGTTCGGCTCGGTTAAGTACATCATCACGGGTACAATCAATCAAGATAAATTCAGGCTCAAGCCCTTCAATTGGCTGTTTTTGCACATAAATATTGGTTTTGTGATTGGTATGCAGATAGAAATAATAACTTTGCATAGAACAGGCTACTCTATTTTCAGTTTTCTTGTACGGTTTTTTGAGATTTTAAGACGTACTCAGTTTAAGCATGAAATGCGATCGTTTTCAAATATGCGTTGCTATTTATTCTAGTGTTCATGTAATGATTGTATCGCCTATTAAAATCAACAAAATTTTGCACATAAAAAAAAGCCCGCATTCAGTTTGAATACGGGCTTTTCATTGACCATTTCAGATCATCAACACAGCATTATGCTTGTTCGATGTCTTTCATAGTTAATTTGATACGACCACGGTTGTCTACATCGGCAACCTGTACTTTCACTTCCTGACCTTCTTTCAGAACGTCTGCTACGTTAGCAATACGCTCGTTCGAGATTTGTGAAATGTGAAGTAGACCGTCAGTACCCGGAAGGATATTTACGAAAGCACCGAATTCAACAATACGGATGACTTTACCTGTGTAAATTGTACCTGGTTCAATTTCAGCAGTTAATGCCTGAATTTTTGCAACAGCAGCTTGTGCAGCAGCTTTGGTTTCACCAAATACACGTACTGTACCGTTGTCTTCAATATCAATTGCAGCTTTAGTTTCTTCAGTAATTTGACGGATGGTTGCACCACCTTTACCAATTACATCACGAATCTTGTCTGGGTTGATGTTGATGACTTGGAAGGTCGGCGCGTGCATAGAAATTTCTGGACGTGCACGTGAAATCACTTGGTTCATTGCATTCAAGATGTGCATACGACCTGCATAAGCTTGGTTCAATGCAACTTCCATGATTTCTTCAGTGATGCCTTCAATTTTGATGTCCATTTGAAGTGCAGTAATACCGTTGGCAGAACCTGCAACTTTAAAGTCCATATCACCAAGGTGGTCTTCATCACCCAAGATGTCAGAAAGCACTGCAAAACGCTCGCCTTCTTTTACCAAGCCCATTGCGATACCTGCAACTGGTGCTTTAAGCGGAACACCTGCATCCATAAGTGATAAAGAAGCACCACATACAGACGCCATAGAAGATGAACCGTTTGATTCAGTAATGTCAGATACAATACGAATCACATACGGGAAGCGGTCTGCAGCAGGAAGAACAGCTTGCACACCACGACGTGCCAAACGACCGTGACCAATTTCACGACGTTTAGGACCAGATTCACGACCTGTTTCACCTACAGAGTATGCAGGGAAGTTGTAGTGCAACATGAAGTTGTCAGTTTTAGTACCTGATAATGTATCTACCATTAAGGCATCACGTGTATTACCCAAAGTCGTGGTAACTAATGCCTGAGTTTCACCACGGGTGAACAATGCCGAACCGTGCGCACGATCAAGCACACCCACCTGCACATCTAATGCACGTACAGTTTTGGTGTCACGACCATCAATACGTGGCTTACCAGACAAGATGTTGTCACGTACAGTGCGGTATTTCAGGTCTTCAAAGAGTTCATTCAAGTCATCTGCGATGCCATCAACGTCTTCTTCTGGAACAAACTGAGCTACAGCTTCAGCTTGAAGTGCGTCTAATGCAGCATAACGGTCTTGCTTAATTGCAATCGTATATGCTTCAGAAATTTTCGCTTCAAATGCTTCTTTTAACTTCGCACGAAGGTCTTCATTTTTCTCTGGTGCAGTCCAAGTCGATTCTGTTGCGCCAGCTGCCGCAGCAAATTCTTTGATCGCTTGAATTGCAATTTGCATTTCGTCATGACCGAAAAGCACCGCGCCTAACATTTGGTCTTCTGAAAGTTCTTTCGCTTCAGATTCAACCATTAATACTGCAGATTCTGTACCTGCAACCACAAGGTCAAGGTCAGATTGCGCCATTTGTTCAAAGTTCGGGTTAAGTACGTATTCGCCGTTGATTAAACCGACACGTGCAGCACCAATTGGGCCACGGAAAGGCGTACCTGCAATTGCAAGTGCAGCAGAAGTACCTAACATGGCTGCAATGTCAGCGTCCATGGTTTTGTCAGAAGACACAACCGTCGCAGTCACTTGAATTTCGTTATAGTAACCTTCTGGGAACAACGGACGAATTGGACGGTCAATCAAACGTGAAATTAAAGTTTCCGCTTCAGACGCACGGCCTTCACGCTTACCATAACCACCAGGGATACGACCTGCAGCATATTGTTTTTCTTGATAGTTAACAGTCAGTGGGAAGAAATCTTGACCCGCTTTTGCTGTTGGTTGAGCAACCACTGCAACCAGTACAGTCACGCCACCCATAGTAATCATTACCGTGTTGGCTTGACGCGCTACACGACCAGTTTCAAGTACAACTTGGTGCTGACCAAATTGAAATTCTTTACGAATAATATTAAACATCGACATGTTTTATTTTTTCCTAGTTCTTGTGAACAATTATTCTCGTGGAGACCCCTAAGGTTTGGCATTCACAATACAATTATTTAGGTAAATGACAAAGCTTAGAAGCCGACCTCACTCGAATGAAACACGATTTTTAAACACAAAGAAGGAGCGAATCATTCGCCCCTTCCACTGATCTAGCCAAGGCTAGATATACTTTAGTTTTCAGTAATACAGCATTCAACATGCAATAGTCCGAAAATAAAAGCTTAAATCGAATTAACGACGTAAACCTAAAGCAGCAATCAATGCGCTGTAACGAGTCACATCTTTGCCTTTAAGGTAGTCAAGTAACTTACGACGTTGGTTAACCATACGGATTAGACCGCGACGGCTATGGTGGTCGTGTTTGTGCTCTTTGAAGTGACCTTGTAAGTCATTGATTTGAGCAGTTAAAAGCGCTACTTGAACTTCTGGTGAACCAGTGTCGTTTTCAGCACGAGCAAATTTAGCGATGATCTCTGCGCGATCTGCGTTTGTTAAAGCCATTCGATTTCTCCGAGATGCTTAATAAAAAGATTTGATACCGATCAATTGATTGCTCAATTGACTGCCGTGCATCACTACAGCAAGGGCATTATTTTAAGGCAAAAACGTGCCGATTGCAAAACAGAACGACAAACAAGCACTTTTAATTTTGAGATGTACCAATAAAAGTATGATTTATGCTAAGGGTATACACATCATGTTAGGTATAAAGTGTCTAAGGAAAATAAATATACAATTGTATATGATTGATAATATGTAATATTTTGCCAACTGCTTTTCATCCACTGGAATATTTTGCCGTTAAAATAAAACAGCCCGAGCATAGCTCGGGCTGTTTTTTGCGCTGTAGTTTCTTGTCTTATTATTCTTATTGTCTTGTTTATTGTGGTTATTTGCGCGTTTTCGCGTCTTATTCTCTGAACATTCCTGTTCTTGCTTTCACGTCCTTGTGTGGTAGATTTTGCCACAATACTAAAGTGAAAGAAGTCGTATTTCTCGTATCTGTTTGTAAGCTTTTTCTTACAACAGGTAAGCATTGTCAGCATTTTGCAAATCACCCAAACTTACAGGCATAAAAAAGCCCTGTAGTCTCTCCCAAAACTACAAGGCTTAGCGGCTGTAAGTTTCCTCTTCTCACTCACGTCCTGTCAGTTCGCTGTCTTTCGACATTTATCGTTATTATTCTGCGATTATGCTCAACTATCCCTATTGAGCTTTTTATGTGAAGTCATCTTCTCAAAAAGATCTTGAAATCTCTATGCGCAAATTTCTCGAATCAATGTAAGCCATTTCGTACAAAACCATCTCTTATTCAGTTTTACTTAACAATCCAAAGCGTCATTAATTCTGGCTAATAAACCACTGCTGCGACGGGTACGAATCATCAAAGCTTGCTGCAAAGCTTGCGCATCAACCAACAAACTTACGACTTTTTTAGCACGGGTAATGGCAGTGTAGATCAGCTCCTTACTCAGCAAGTTTTTTGCCGCAGCATCCAACACCACAGCTGTATGAGTAAATTCAGAACCTTGCGATTTATGAATAGTAAGTACAAATGCGGTTTCAATATTTTTAGGTAAGCGTGTTGCAGGCACCCACTTATTTAAACTTGGAAAATATACTTCAAACTGGCGCTGATCATTCTGCTCTCGCATAAAACAGATGCCAATATCACCATTCGACAACCCCAGTTGATAATCGTTATAGGTCATCATGACGGGGCGTCCTGCATACCAATCGCCATGTTTGGTTTGTTTTAACTGTTGCAACAAGCGTTTTTCAATCTGTAAATTCAGTTGTTGTAAACCCAAATGACCATGACGAATTGCGGTTAAAATACGGTAATCATCAAATACATTCACCACATTCTCAACATGCGCTTGAAATGCTGTACTTGATTGTTCCAAGCCCAAAGTATGTGCTTTTAATACCGCTACATAAGCCTGATAACCATACATCAGCTGATCATAATAATGCGCTAAATTTTCCGCTGAAATTTGCCCATTTTGCTGAGGTAAATATTGCAGTTGTAGGGCATCTATTTCGACTTGCTTAAATTGAATTGGCTTTAATTCACCTGCTGCCACGACTTGCTGTTCAAACTCAGCCAAAACCTGTGCAGGAGAATGTTCTTGCTGAATAAACTTCGCCATTGCGCCAATTTTTGCACCTTCAGCAAAACGACGTGTGGTCACTAAATTGACACGGTTATTTGCGAGTTCAGGCACTTGCTGTAAATCGGCCAATACTGTACCGACATCGACTGAAGCCAATTGATTGGCATCGCCCAACAGAATTAAACGTGCCTGCGCAGGAATGGCAGCCAATAACATCTGTGACAGGCTTAAATCCAGCATCGACGCTTCATCGACCACAATCACGTCATAAGGTAGAGGTTGTTTAGCGTGAAAACGTGGCTTGCCTGTATTGCCTAAGCCCAATAAACGATGCAAAGTCACGGGTCGTAATTGACGTAAAGCATCGACATTAAACATTTGTAAAGCTTGACTATTCAAGGCATTTTGCAAAGCTTCATCCATCCGCTGTGCCGCTTTGCCTGTTGGTGCAGCCATCGCAATCCGAATATTGGGCAAAGCTTGATTGAGCACCGCAACAATATGCGCCAAAGTATAGGTTTTTCCTGTACCTGGCCCACCAGTGATAATACTTAAACTTTGAGTTGCCGCAGTCTGTAACGCTTTTTGCTGCTGTGGATCTTGCAATAAATTAAGCTGTTCGGCTTGTAATTCAAAGGACAAAGGCGGCTGCGCCTGAATCCGTAAAATATCGCTAGCAACCTGATGTTCCAGTTTCCAGTAGCGATGCAAATACAAACGCTGCCCATCAAATACAAACGGTGCAATTTGTGGATCAGGATTTAAAGCGCTACGCTGCAAGTTCATGTACAAATGCTGCAATGCCGCCACTTGTTCTGCAGTTGCAGGAATACAGCTATCGCCTTGCTGAATGGCATCGAGCACCTGTTGCATCAAAATTTGCGCTGAAGCATCAAAAGTGACATTGCTAAATGGCGGCTGACACAGGTAATCCATCCACGCCTGCATTGGCGTTTGAGCTGAATTTAAGTGAATATGCTTGTTTTCCACACAGTTATCCTCAAAGTTATCCACAGGATAAGCAATTGTTTTATTAAGTCGATGAGCTGACTTAGCGTTATTTTTTAAGTTCAAAGTAACCCAATATTTGATCTAATTGCAGAGTAAATTCCGCATCTGGCCGCCAATGACAAACCCCTTGCCCTGCTTGTCCCTGCATGCCACGCAAATACAAATAGCTGGCTCCACCCAAATGTTGCCGAATATCATAATCTTGCAAACGACTGCCTAAATAACGGTGCAACGCCACCAAGTACAATGCCGCTTGTAACCAATAACTCGATTGAGTCATGTTGTGTTCAAGATTGGTTTTCTCATAATCGCGCTGATCGGCACCCAAATAATTACTCTTATAGTCGGCAATGTGATAACACTGCCCATCAAAATAAACCAAGTCAATTGAGCCTGTCAGATAACGCGCAGTAGCGGCTTCATTTAAATCTTGAATAGGATGTCCCGCATCTTCAAACAATTGCTGAATTGCTTGAGTAAATAAGCGCTGATCTGCCAACGCCAAATAGAATGGAAACTCTGATAAATAATGTGCAGTAGATAAGGCGGAAAGCTGGAAAGTATCGTGCAAAGGAGTATTCAACACATCCTTCAGCCACTCGGTCATGTGCGCAAAAATATCTGCTTCCTGCACAGTCGCGCTGCCTTTGGCAGTGTCGAGTTTTGCAATCAAATCTACCAATAACACATCTGAATTAAACTCTTTGTCGTTATGAAAACGGCGTTTGACTTCTTCAAAAATGTCATCATGACTGGCTTGAAAGTCGATATATTCAAAGAGTTTATGTAAAAAACTCCCCGCTTGAGTACCACGCTGAAAATTAGCTTTGATCCATGCAATCGGTTGAGCCACCTGTACGATTTCCTGTTCCGTTTCGACAGGTTCCTGATTGATTTCGTCGGCAGCAGCAGCCTGCTCCTCGCTTGCCAATGCCAAAGTATCGCTACGCATGGCGGCAGGTAAATGTTGTGCCAAGCCACTAAAACTGGTTTTGGTTCGTGGATAAAAGCGACGCTGCGGAAAATCTGCAGCTTCAATCTTAATTTCTTGCACTTGTTCAAGTTGTAATGCTGCCGCCAATTGTGTCAGAGGTGCTTCATCACAGCTCCATGCTGCTGCAATTTCTGCTGAACTTGGCGCTTGTAAACGCCAGACATTTAAACCAGCAGATTTTGGTGCAGCCTCTTTTTTACCTTCTTTTGCAGGCGCAGGCTGTTTTAGCATCGCATAGACCCGATAACTGGCACGGGTGAGTGCCACATACCAAAGCCGATTCAACTCTGCCAAACGGCGCTCACTGTGCTGCTGCATTGCTGTGGCATCTATGTCTTTATATTTAATGGCAATGACACGTTGCTCAATGCCTTGCGCTTCCTGCGTTGCAAACACCAAAGTAGACTTGTCAGATTTGGGCGGCTGATCTGCCGACATCAAAAAGACCACTTTAAACTCCAAGCCTTTGGACTGGTGAATGGTCATCAATTTCACGCCTGCCGCATTAGAAAGTTTTCGTTCAATTTCCCAATCGCGTTTGGCAGGTGATTCAACTTGCTGTAAATACCAGTAATACAGCATGTAAGCCCCTTGATGGCGTTCACTTTGACGACTCAGCAATTCGGTTAAATGGCGTAAATTCACCACATGCCGTTCATTGTCAAAACTGCGTTTTGCCACCAAATTTTCCCAAATTTTAAATAAGTTCAGGCAGTAATTCCATGCGGTTAAAAAGCCTTTATTGACCCACATTTCCCGAATGCAGTCGAAGTCATAAATAAACTGACCTAACCCCTGTTGCTCAAGTTCAATCAACTGTTGCAGGTTATAACCCAATAAACGTGTCAGTAAGGCACGCTTGACCTTGGCTTCATCATAAGGATGTAAAATTGCAGTTAAAATTGCTGCCACATCTTTGGCTAAAAAGCCTGTAAAAACACTGCGCTGACTACTTCTATTGACCTGAATTCCAATCCGTTCAAGCTCGTATTGGGCTTGATCAAGCTTTTGATGACTGGTCGATAAAATGGCAATATCATCGGCTTGTAAAGCGACTTTGCCTGAAGAGTGATCAAAATATAAATCGCCTGCAATGCCTTGATTTAATAACTCGCGAATTTTTCGTGCAATTTGAATGGACTCATCCTGATCATGTTCCACCGTTACCCAACGCAGCGGTGCGGGATTGGCCTGTTGCCGATCCATTAAGGCAGGATGAGGACGTGAACCTGCAATGACAGGATCATAAATCACTTTTTCACCAAAAGCGGGTTGGCGTTGAAATAACTCATCCACCACACTGACCAGCTCTTTCACTGAACGATGATTTTGTCTGAGCGAGTAAATGCGACCTTGTTTTTTCAGCACATCATCGCGGGCATTGTTATAGGTCAGCATATCACCACCGCGGAAACCATAAATCGCCTGCTTAGGATCGCCCACCATAATCATACAACCACGCGCATACCACTTTGGATTGCGCCAAATTTGTGCCAGCATGTCATCTTGATCTTGGTTGGTATCCTGAAATTCATCCACCAAAATCAGTGGATAACGGGTATGCACAAACTGCGCAAAACGCTGCCCACGTTCGCCCTGCAACGCTTCGGCTAAGCTGCGAATTTGTTGGGCAAAGGTGGTTTCCCCTTTTTGCTGTAAAAGTTGCGGTAAACGCTGCTTGACGTGTTGTACCAAATAGAATTTTAAATTGGTATCCACCAATTCAATTTGACGCTCAAAATTAAGTTTGGCATCCACAACTGCTTTGATTTTTCGGATCACAGGATGATCAAAAAAAGCATCTTGCACCTCTTGCGTACATGGCGCTTTCGCTTTGTTAAAAATAGATTTTCTGAGCTTACCGTCTTGATTCAAATATAGTGCAAAGACCGCATTAAACAATGCGGCAAGGTGTGAATTAAAATAATGTTCTAAAGGATTATGCTTAATTTTTTCAATCAGTTTTGGCAAAGCTTCTGTAAATAGTGGCTGCAACCCCTTCTTGTCACTCCCCGCGACATAATGGGAAAAATTAAAACTATATTCACCATCATAATATTCTTTTAATTCTTCAATTTGCGTCATGGTGATACTGGCTAAATTCTGCAACGCCTCTGCTAAATCCTGAACCTCCAACTGTGCCTGATCTATGCCTTGAATCTCTGCCGATGCAAAATTTAAACTGGTATTGACCAAACCCTCATAATCGGCTGCCGATTTCAACCGCCCACATAACAGCATATAGTCCACAACATGCTGAGGCTGTGCCTGAATCCATTCACGCAGCACATCATGCACCAATTGTTCGATATAGACCGATGCTTGGTCAGTAATATTGGCGCGCTCAATTTTGCCACTTTCAAAGGAAAATTCACGCAATAATTTTTGGCTAAAGCTATCTAATGTTCCTACAAATAGCTCATCCAGTTGCGCACTCACCAACTTCAAACGTGAACTGGCATAGTCCAGTTTTAAACGATATTTCTGCAAAATATGTTTGAGTAAAGGGTCTTGTAGTTGTGTAATTTTCTCTGCAAGGGCACGCTGATCTAAAGACTGGTTTAAACACTGATCGATATATTGTTGGGTTTCAAGCAAACGTGCACGAATACGACTTTTTAGCTCGGCTGCTGCGGCACGGGTAAATGTGGTCGCAATCACCTGATTAGGCAAATAATCTTTCAGGAAAATCCGCACCATCAAACTAGATAAAGTATAGGTTTTTCCTGTACCTGCCGATGCTTCAATCCAATGCAAGCCTTTAAATTGCATCTCTTGAATTGGGTCATAACAAATTGGGAATAGGCTAGATGAGTTCACGCAGATTCCCCTTGTTTTTGAAGATTTTTCGCAGATTCATAATTTTCAATGATGGGCTGATACAGTCGATGGCTATATTGCTGAAATGCCTCAATCAACAACGGTTCAGTTTCACTGTCTTGAAAAATAAATGACCAGTCTGGGTGATTTTTCTCACTTTCATCAATAAAGCTCCTCCTAGCACCGTCATGCCAATGTTTTACGAAGCTTTCCATGTTCAAAACCTGATCGGACTGAGCTTCATCCCATTGGATTTCAAATTCTTTTTTATCTTTCATTTTTAAAACTAAAGCCGCAGGCAATAACACAGGATATTGCTGTGCGTGTTTCCAGAACTCAAACCACTGGGCTAAATACTCGTGTGCTTGCTGTGCATTGATATTGGCAAAATGAATCACCGCATCTTTACACACCACAATCCGCTCTAAATCTTGATGTTCTGTGTTCTGATAGGCCACCCAAAACAAATATTCCAACCACACTTCGGCATATTTTCTTGGTCTGGCACTCGCTGCCACCACGCTACACCAAAGCTTTGTCGGCTGTTCAGGCACTTGAATACGGATATGCAGATGCGGATTCATTTTCCAAAGCTGTTGCGTTGTTGTGGTTGCCTCGTCTGCAAATTGCTGGAGTGTGTCACGTAAATATTGCTGTTCTTGCAGTCCCGTTTGAAACGTGGCATTTAAGGTTTTACCCACAGGCAAGGTATCTTGCAACAAGCTTTCTGCATCTTGCTCGCCATGTTGCAGTAAAAAATCACGCACACTATATTTTTCCAAGCCATTTAAAATCAGTGGCTCATGGTTCATTGCAGCAGTGTCGGATTGTAAATTTTCGACTCCAATCGCTTTTAAATAGGCACGTGCAGGGAAACATACATCTCGAATCCATTGCATACTGTCGAGTACCACCACGTCTTGTGGCAATAATGGATATTCACCAAACCATGCTTCGCGTGGTGTGGTTTCTTGCTGCATTTGTTTGGCAACCCGATACCATTGATCTTTAAAGCGAACTTCACGGCTTTCGGCAAAACGCAGTTGATCAAAAGGTTGCAAACTATGTAAGTGATAAAGAGATTTCAATTGTGCGGGAATCTCGACACCATTCAAATTTAAGCGTGAATCGCTAGCTTCATCGGGATGTTTCACAATCAACTCCAAATGCTGCACAAATTCCTGCACCAGCACGGATGGATCGCGCACCTCGCCATCACTGACATCAAAACCGTTATAAAATAACCAAACACTGTCTTGCGCCAACAATAAACTATCTAAAAATGCCCCTTGATCATCCTCAATGCGTGAACGATCTCCGAGTTGTGGTTTTAATAATTGCATCAAATCAAAAGCCAATTGCTGGTCACGACTTGGGAACACGCCATTGTCCAAATTCAGCATCACAATCAGCTTATACGGCAGTGGACGAATTGCACCAATTTGGCTAAAGGTAATGGCGCCCGATGGACTGGCTTGTTCGAGTTGGGTTTCGAGCTGGGCTGAAATTTCTTGCAGAATATAATCCAGCGGTAAGCTTAAATGACGCAAATCTTGACCCGACTGCACATCAAAATAACTGGCTAAGGTCAGCATACGGTCATGTTTTTGCACCAAACTAAACACCGATGCCAACACATCTACCCCTGCATCCTGAAACTCACTCAGGTCTTGCATCAGTTGTTTAAGCCAATATTCCACCGTTTTGGCTTGCCCCAATTCATGCTGAATTAGCCAATCACGGCGCTGTGCAAAATCCTGATAAATTTGAACCAGTTTAAAAATCAATTCAAAATCGCTACTTTGCACATCGGCATAACTTAAAGTGTGCTGAACCACGCAATGCTCTGGCACTGCAACGCCCAAAGCCAAACGATCTAAAGCAAACTTTAAGCTGAACCGATAATCTTGATCATCTGCACTCAGGCTGCGTTTTAAATGCTCGGCATCTAAACCACGTTTAAAACCTGCATTGGCCAACAACTCATTCATGCGCTCAATATTGTTTAAATTCAAGGCATAACGCTGTTGTGTGGCAGCTAAACTCAACCAGTCACCAAACTCCTCAAAGCTAAAACGTCCTTGTACCAACGCTATACGCCCAACCACCGCACGCCAAGCATTGTGAATATCTAAAGAGCTGATACCTGCTATTTGAATAGGCAAATACACACTATCTTGACTGAGTTGATGCCCTAAAGTAGCTTGATTCTGCTGTGCTTTTTGTTGTCCTTTCTGATAGAGATCACGCTCACTTGGCGGTGCAGCAAATACGCTGCGAATTAAAGACTCTTGTTCTTTGAGTTTCGGACTCAATACCAAAATATCACTGGCTTGGCGGCTGTCATCTTGTCCTAGCCATGCAATTAAACGATCTTTGAGTACCTCAAGCTGACGTAAACTTGAATGACACACATGAATTTGCAATGACTCATCGGCAGGATCTAAGTCATACGCCTGCGCGACTGGCTCAACCAAATTCAATACATCCGATTGAATTTTACCCAGTAAATGCTGCGGCTCTTCTTCAGGGAAAAGATCATACCACTCGCCTTCATCACCACTTGACAACGCCGCCAATAAAGAAAAGTGATCACGTGCCTGTTTACCAAAGCGTGTCAGCAAAGGATGATGTGACTCGCGCATATCGGCATTAAATTCGCCATTATATTTTTTGATATATGCAGCAATATCATCATCACTTACGGTTTTATTTTGACTTTCCATCTCACGAATAAAACGACTTTTGATTCGCGCATCCATGTTTAATTTCCACTTAGGATCGACCATGTCTGCCCAATATTCTTGCGATGGGTTGTAATGCAGAATAAAAATATCCATATACTGCGCCAAACGGCGGATAAACAGCAACTGACTTGGCGGCAAATCCAATAAGGTAAAAATCACCAACTGTTTGGGTAATTTGTTAATACACGAATTTGGATTTTCAGGCTCGCCCAAAGCTTGCCAAAATTGCAGATCAATCTCCTGCATTTTTTCAAAATCTGCATGAAAAATATGCAACCACAACCAACTTTGCCATTGCTCTAATTCTTCGGCTTGCTCTTGAGTAAATGCGGCTATTTCCAATGCCGCTTGTTTTTCTTCTTCGCTCTCAAAGTTTTTAGGGATATAAATTTGCTGCTTTAAGTTCAGGCGTTTCTGCTGTCCCCAAACCGCTAACCAATTGCTTTGACATTGGCAGACACCCTCGCAGCCTTTTTGGCAAAAACCACGATAAACCATGTAATTGCTAAATAAACGTGAAACTTTATCTGCCACCCAATACAGCATGTTTTGCTTTTTGAGCTGCTTTTCTAAACCCTGTGACAATTGCTCTGCGCTGTCATAAATTCGCTGAATCAAACGATGTAAAGCATGCTCGGCAGGAAGTGGGTTTTGTTCGTGTTGTATCCACGGTTGTAAGTCATAAAACACACGCCATTGCATCACAATACGCGGAATATTTGCCTGACGCACCCGATCTTTATCGTCTAAAACTGCCTGATAAGCGGCCCATTGAAAGGCACGAATACGATGATGAAATTCAGTATTGGCACTAATGCCTTTTTGCTCGGCTATTTTTTCCGTCAGCCACTTTTCTACTGCCACTGAAGGCACAATAAAATGCTGGGTTTGTAGCACCTGAAGCGGATTCGATGTCGGTTGACGTATGGTTTTCAGCATTTCATTGACTAAAACTTCTATACGTTGGCTTTGTATGACATGAATCGCCATAAGGTATCCTTTAATTTATTTTGAATAAGAATGTATTAAATGTACTAGAAGGCCGTTGATCTATCATTTGCCTCAAGCACAACAAAAGAATAAAGATTATTGGCTATACACTTACAACGGTGTATGCCACTTTACAAGCATACTTTTATTGCCTACTTTATTCAAAAAGTGCTTTGAATAAAGTGGTTTAATTTACCAAACAGCATACGATTATCCGCCATTTTAAGGTTTTACCTATGATAAAAAGAGAGACTATTCCAGACAGTATTGATCCAAGCCTAGACTTGGAAATGATTCGTGCAGAATGCCTAGAACTGGTCAAAAAACGTGCCTACTTTTCTGCAGGTGCAGCCGTCATTCCTGTGCCGTTTTTAGACGTCGTCATTGATGTGGGCATCTTGTCGCAACTGATTCCAGAAATTAATGCACGTTTTGGCTTATCTCCTGAGGAAGTCAGCGTGTACGATCCTGAAACCCGAAAAGTCCACTGGAGCGAATTGCGTAAACGCGGTGTGGAGTTTTCAGGCTTAGTCGTGGCGCGTACTGCAGTAAAAAAATCCCTGAATAATGTCGCAGCCAAGTACATCACCAAACAAGTGACCAAGTTTATTCCATTGGGTGGACAAATGGTGGCAGCAGGTTTGGGTTATTTTATTATGAAAAAAATTGCCGAAACACATGTTGAAGAAAGCTATAAACTAGCAAAAAGCATTCAGCTTAAACAAGCCAAAGTTGTAAATGCATAGGGTCTGTTGATCATTCACCTATGTTTTTGGTGTGAGAGATATATCTCGCAAGATTTTTTAGCTGATATAAGGCATGAGGCAGGAAGTTTAGTCATTCTAAATGACTGACTCATAACGCAATAGCAGCAAAAAATATGCTCGCCCTGAAAGGCAGATTATTCTGCCTTGAGTTGTTTCAAGATAGTTCTTAAAATTTCCAAACGTGCTGCATTTTTGTCATTACTCGGAATGATGTGCCACGGTGCATATTCGGTACTGGTACGTTGCAACATATCTGCCGCAGCCACCAAATAATCATCCCAACGGCTGCGGTTACGCCAGTCTTCATCTGTAATTTTAAAACGCTTATGTGCGGTTTCCTGACGTGCTTTAAAACGCAGCTCCTGCTCATCTTTACTAATGGCTAACCAAAATTTGATGACGACAGTTTGATGATCATTTAAGTCTTTTTCAAAACGGTTGATTTCGTCATAAGAACGCTGCCATTCCAGTGGGCTAATCAAACCTTCTACACGTTCTACCAATACCCGCCCATACCAAGAACGGTCAAAAATATTGATTTTTTCTTCAGGCAGAATTTTCGTCCAAAAACGCCACAAATAAGGACGACTGATTTCAAAGGCTTCAGGTGCACTAATGGTGTAAATTTCGTATTCACGCGGATCCAGTTTTTTTACAATCCGTTTAATCGCGCCGCCTTTGCCTGCTGCGTCCATTCCTTCAAAAACAATGCTGACATTACGGTTATCTAAACGCAGTGCATCTGCCACTTTTTTCGTGAGTTTCTTTAACTCTGCTTTATAGTCATCCTCATTGACCGATTCAGATACAGGATTAAGCAAAACTTCTGGAATTTCTGCAGCTTGCCAAGTGATGCCCGAACTGGTCGGATGCACAGGACAATGCTCTAAAGCACGTAAAATATGCTGTGCAAATTGTTGATCGCGGATGGTTTCATCTTCGCAATCAATCATAATCCAGTCATCGGTAAAGCGTTGGCGCAGCTTTTGCAAGCTGTCATATTGCTTTTTATTGCGCCAATCCAAGCCGTGCAATTTATGCCAATGCACTTCGCTCGGTTCCATATCATCTAGTCGTTTTTGTAGTGATTTCCACGATAAATCGAACCAGATTTTAATGACATCCACATGGTTATTTTTTAAGTCTTCTTCATAGGCACGCATTTTTTCGACATAGTTATCAAACATGGTGTCATCAATTTGTTTAGACACATGCATGGCTGTGCTTAATAAGTCACTATACCAATTGCCAAACATCACCATAATTTGACCTTCGGCAGGAATAAAACGTGCATAAGGCTGCCAAAGTGTCTGTTTGGGATTAAACGGGTGTGGCGCATCGGCTTTTACCCTTAAATAACGCGGATCGACCCATTCCCTAAGTTGTTTGACCGACTCTCCTTTCCCCGCCAATTCAATGCCGCTCACTAAAATCAGCAAACTTTTGGCATTTTTTTCACCTTTGGTATTTTTTAAAGCATATTGGGCTTCAATTAGCTCGACTGAAAGTTGTTCTTCTTCCATGAGTTTAAATTCAGTATGTGCTTGTGACATCATCTACCCTATTGTTGTGTTATTTAAGCTCTGCTGATCATTCGTCTATATTTACGATATTAGAATGAGCGACAGACTTTGATCAGTATACGAATATCGACCCATTTTTTAACAACTTTTCGCTTATTTTTGTAGATTAATCTCACACACTGACCTTTGCCGTTTGGAATTCTGTGTAATTTGTCATAGCGACGAGATCAAACTCACATTAAGATTTGCCCATTCAACTCAATAATGAGACACCCTATGTCTAAACTTGCTGCTTTAGATGAGCTGTTAGAACTGTATTATCAATTTAAATATCATAAAAATCCTATGCTTTTTCAACGCTTACAAGATGTTCAAGCATGGCAAAAACAGCGTATGCAACGCACCCATGCCACACAGTTTGCCGAAAAGCACAATGTCTTGATGGCTGAATATTTTTTAAACCGCTTATATGGCGGTCCAGATTTTGACGCTTTGGCGGGTCAAATTGCTCGCCTACTGAAATATGCACACAAAGCTGAAAAAATCATCCCTGAAAATTCAATAAAAACAGGGACTTCTGGGGTAAGTCTGGCGATTTTGGCAGTGCAGTTAGATGAACAAGTCGCGATACAATTGCTACAGGACTATCCTGAAAATATGCCTTTAAATGATGAGATGATGCGTCTGACTTATTTAAAGCTCGATCAGGGCGAAGCACGCTTAAAACAATTAAATATGTTGGATGAACTGGGTAAAAACCTAGATAAATATATGCGCTCTTTTGTGGTCTATACCGCTTTTAAAATGTGTAAAGGCGCGGCGCAAAAATACAGTTTTCAAATTATGTATGAGTTTATGCAAGATGGCTTTTTAGCCATGAAACCATTAAAGTCCGCAGAGAAATTTGTGAAGCAATTTACTACCACAGAACGGGAAATTATTGCCAAAGTACATGCAGGTGATTTACATCCATTTTCATAATCCCAATGTGTGAAATAACCAACACTTATTCAGCACACTTACGCTATCTTTGGTTTTTTCTGTATATTATTCATAACAATTGCATGATGATTACTGTACAAGTGCTTAGAATCTGTCATCATGCATACACTGCAGCCTTAAGCCTTTTTATCCTGAGGAGTGACTCCAATGTCGAATGAAAATCAAACGCCTACCGCTACTCCCGAGTCGGCACAACCAACAGACAAAGTGAGTCCATTCTTAACCGAACCTCTACCGCAAGGCGCTCCACAAGGTCAGCAACAATCTTTAGAACAAAAATTAACGGATACACCTGTTACGGGTTCAGTGCCAAAATATAATTTGCCGCGCGGTGCCAACACAGGCAATGTCGGTGCAACCACACACTTCGGCTACCAAACCGTCAGCAGTGAAGATAAAGCCCAGAAAGTCGCAGAAGTCTTCCACTCGGTTGCAAGCAAATACGACATTATGAACGACTTAATGTCATTTGGTATTCACCGCTTATGGAAACGCTTTGCGATTAATATGTCAGGTGTACGTCGTGGTCAGCGCGTACTGGACATTGCAGGCGGTACGGGTGACTTAGCCAAAGTCTTTAGCCGTGAAGTTGGCCCTACAGGTCATGTGGTACTGTCAGATATTAACGAATCTATGCTGAATGTTGGCCGTGACCGTCTAATTGATGCAGGCTGTACCAATGTCGATTTCGTGTTGGCGAATGCCGAAACTTTAGAACCATTTGAAGACAACAGCTTTGACTTACTGACTATTTCATTTGGTTTACGTAACGTGACCGATAAAGATGCAGCTTTGGCAGCGATGTACCGCGTACTCAAGCCGGGTGGTCGTTTATTGATTTTAGAATTTTCAAAACCAGTATTTGAACCGTTCTCAAAACTCTACGATTTATATTCATTCACAGCATTGCCATTGATGGGTAAAATTGTCGCAAACGACTCAGAAAGCTACAAATACTTGGCTGAATCTATTCGTATGCACCCAGATCAACGCACTTTAAAAGGCATGATGGAACAGGCAGGCTTCCAAAACTGTGATTACCACAACCTGACTGGTGGTATTGTTGCCGTTCACCGTGGTTTTAAACTCTAAGGCGTACCGCAATGTGGTCAATTCTCGCCCTTGGTGCAGTTGAGAAACTGATTCATCATGTTATTGATTTGGATGCGATTACTCGCATCCAGCTCAACCAACTACACGGCAAAATGTTGCGTGTGGTGCTCGATTCGCCACAGCTTTCTGTAGATGTCTTTTTTGATGACAACAAAGTTCGTTTAGAACCTACTGCAACAGGTCACAGCGAGCAGCCTTCTATTTTTGAGCAACGCCCGTTTGATCAAGCGCAAAATATCAGCCCCGCAACGACCACTTTGCATGTTAAAAATGTGGTGCAATTGCTCAAACTGTTGCTATCCGATGAAGTGGGCAATATTCCCCTACAAGGTGACTATCATCTTTTACAAGATATTCAGCGCATTATGCAGCAGGCTGAACTAGACTTGGCCGCACATTTAAGCCCTTGGATTGGTCCTGCTTTGGCTCATGAAGTTGGCAAAATTCAGCTTGCACCCAAGCATTTAAAACGCAGTCTACACAGCCATTTGTTCTTTGCTGAAGATGCCCTAAAAGAAGACAGTGGTCTATTTGCCCCACGCTGGCAAATGGATGACTTACAACAAGACACGCGCATTTTTCAACAAAATTTAGACCGCGCCGAAGCCAAAATTCAACAGCTACAAGCGCAGCTTGATGCACAGCCAGATACCGCTTCTGACACCTTAAACTCCACTCAACCCTAGGGAATAAGTCTTTATGATTCCGCACGTTTCACGTTTACTCGAACTTTGGCGCATTGCCGCGCACTATAGACTCGACACGTTGTTTCCTGCGGAAGAACTACCAGAAAAGGCACGTCATGCGCTCAGTTTTATTCGCATGCACCCTGCGGCTTGGTCAAGTAAAGAACGTAAAAACCCGCTGAAGCTCAAAGAAGCTTTAGAAGAAATGGGACCATTGGCAATTAAACTTGGGCAATTGCTGTCTACGCGTCGTGACCTGATTCCGCCTGAAGTTTTACAGCAATTGGTGTTGCTACAAGACCGTGTCAAACCATTCGGTTCTGACGTGGCACAAATGCGAATTCAGCAATCGCTCAAGGCAGACATCAACACCCTGTTTGCCCGTTTTGATGAGCAACCTTTAGCAGCAGCCTCCATTGCGCAAGTCCATACCGCTGCCTTGCATGATGGTCGTGAAGTAGTCGTTAAAGTCACCCGTCCCGATATTCGCCAGCAAATTCTACAAGATTTTGAAATTCTGGAATGGCTCGGTGCAGCACTGGAAAAACGTCTGGAAGCGGCACGCGCTCTACATTTATCTGAAATTATTCAGGACTATCGTCAAATTATTCTCAACGAACTGGATTTGACCTTAGAAGCCGATAACACCCGCCGCATGCGTCACTACTTTACAGGCTCAAGCATGATGTACGTGCCTGAAGTCTATATGGACAGTAAAGATGTGATGGTGGCAGAGCGCATTACAGGTGTGCCAATTTCCGACACGGCAACCTTTGATCGTTTGGGGATGAATCGTGCCGATTTGGCAGAAAAAGGCCTCACGATTTTCTTTACCCAAGTGTTCCGTGACAACTTTTTCCATGCCGATATGCATCCTGGCAACGTCTTTGTGGAAACCATCAATCCGAATAATCCGCGTTTTATTGCGCTAGATTGTGCGATTATGGGCGAGCTGTCCAAGCATGACCAAATGACCGTAGCACGTATGTTGCTGGCGGTGATGAACAGCAACTTTATGCAGCTGATTCAAGTGGTACACCAAGCTGGCTGGATTCCACCGGGCACAGATCAAGATGCTCTCGCCCGTGAAATGCGCCGTACTGTCGGGCCAATGGTGTCTAAACCGATGCACGAATTGGACTTTGCAGGCATTCTGATTCAGGTCATGGATATTGCACGTCGTTTCCATTTGGAAATTCCACCGCAATTGATGCTACTCCTGAAAACATTGGTGCATGTTGAAGGCTTGGGCACAGACTTATATCCAGAACTGGATATCTGGAAACTGGCAAAACCAATTTTAACGGATTGGATTAAAGCCAATATGAATCCAGTCAAAAATGTCAAAGAAATTGGGCAGCAAATTCCCGACCTGTTACTGGGTGCGCAAGACTTACCAAGTTTAATGATTGACAGTTTAAATGGTTTAAAAAACCAATCGGCTTGGCATTCCAAACAATTGCATGAATTACAAAGCATGCGTCTACAAATGGAACATCAGCAAAAACGCAGCTGGATTTTTGGCAGCATTATGGCCATTTTCCTCTCCATTGCGATTATTGCACCGTGGTATGTCTCTATTGTTTTAATCGCGTTGGCAAGTTTCTTGGCGATTTGGCGTATAGCCAAATAAAGCTACATTGCTTGATAACAAACTGATTAAATGATAAAAAAATTAGAAAGCCTGTTTTAAAGCAGGCTTTTTTATCACGCTGATTTCCCCTAACTCATCCTAAAAAACCATAGTATGACTCATCAGTCACCAAGTGATGCCTCTCGCCATTGTTGCAAAAATCACCACGCCTACAATTAATGCACATTTGTAGCGTTATAGATCAAGCATGACTCAGATTTTGCATAAACGTGCCCCTGCACTCAATATTCGCGCAGGACATCTGGCACGCCAACTGATTGAACAAGAAGGCTTACATGCCCAACACGTCGATATTATTCCAGGTGCAGCAGGCGGCCCCAAAGGTATTGGCATTCAAGGCTTAGACCAAGCTATTTTTGGCGAGTTTTTTGCCCAAGCCCCAAAGCGTCGTACTGTGGTCGGTTCTTCAATTGGCAGTTGGCGCTTTGCCAGTATTTTGGCGTGGGGCGCAAAACAAGGTACCGAGCGCCTATCCGATTTATACACTAATTTGTATTTTCATAAAAAAATGTCGCGCCAAGAAGTCGCCGAGATTTGTCAAAATATGCTGTTTGAACTGATTCAGGGACAGCAACAACAACTGATTCAGCACCCTGACTATCACCTTACGGTCATTTCAGTCAAAGCTCAGCATATTTTCCAAAGTGACCAAGCCTTGCCTTTGCTTGCGTCTGTGGCGGGAATTATTGGCAGCAATGCCATTGCACGTAAACACAATCGCTTGTTTATGCAGCGTGTCATCAGCCAACCTGCGCAAGGTCAGCAGTTTATGGTAGAAGATGATTTTTTCACCCATTACCAAGCCCTGAATGAACAAAATGTCGCACCGTGGCTGCTCGCCTCAGCATCTATCCCTGGGGTGATGTCTGCTATTCGTGACATTCCTGATGCGCCCGTAGGCAGTTATCGGGATGGTGGCTTAATTGACTACCATCTGGACTTACCTTACCAAAGTCAGGGCATTGTGCTGTATCCACACTTTACCGACAGCATTACCCCCGGCTGGTTTGATAAAATGTTGAAGCACCGTAAAGCCAATCCTGAAAATCAGGCCCGCACCCTCTTGCTATCACCTTCGGCAGAATATTTAAGCAGCTTGCCTTTAGGTCGTTTGCCCGATCGTAAAGACTTCACTTTAAAAGGTTTAGATCAGGCACAGCGCGTTCGCTTATGGAAACAATCGGTGGCAGAAAGTCAGCGTTTGGGCGATGAATTTCTGGAAATGGTGGAAAAACAAAACTTCCCTCAATTTATGCAAACGCTTTGACAGTACAAATCTGGCAAGATAATTTAGGTAAATTGTCTTGAATCACGTACACTATAGGAACGATGCAAAATCGTGCGCTCAGAAAATAGCGTCCATACAATTTAAATTAATTTTGGTGAACAACTCATGAATAACTTGCAATGGCTCGATGAAGTAAAATTTAACGAACAAGGATTAGTGCCTGCCATTGCACAGCATCATCAAACAGGACGTGTGTTGATGGTGGCGTGGATGAACCGTGAAGCCTTGGCACTGACTGCCGAAAAAAATCAGGCAGTGTATTTTTCACGTTCACGCAATAAATTGTGGCACAAGGGCGAAGAATCTGGACACTTTCAAACCGTGCATGAAATTCGTCTGGACTGCGATGCTGATGTGATTATCCTGCAAATTGAACAACATGGTGGAATTGCTTGCCACACAGGGCGTGAATCTTGTTTCTATCGTAAACTCACCGTCAATGGTTGGGAAATTGTAGATGCACAGCTGAAAGACCCGAATCAAATTTATGGTGAACAAGCCGCCAATGCTCACACCTTAGCCATGAGCCAATCTAAAGCACAAGCTGAACAGGTCGAAGTTTTGGCTTATTTAGGGCAAATGATGAGCGAGCGCAAAACCGCTAATCCTGACTCATCTTATGTAGCCAAGCTGTACCACAAAGGCTTGAATAAAATTTTGGAAAAAGTTGGTGAAGAAACCGTGGAAGCAATTATTGCCGCCAAAGATTTCAACACCGAAGCGAATGCCAACAACAAAAATGACCTGATTTATGAAGTGGCCGATTTATGGTTCCACAGCATTGTCATGTTGGGTTATTTCGATATTGAACCGCAAGTGGTACTGAATGAATTGGCTCGTCGTCAAGGTTTATCAGGCTTGGTTGAAAAAGCCAACCGCAGTCATTAACGCGAAAAGCCAACCCTGATCTGTGTCTGTAATCATCAAGCCTCGCCCGACCTATGAGCAAGCCACTGCTATAGATAATGCACGTCTAGGCAAATCTTTTAAAGTGATTGCCTATGCAGGCACAGGTAAAACCACCACCTTGCAAATGATCAGCGATGCCATGCCTGAACGGCGTGGCATGTACTTGGCATTTAACAAAGCCATTGCCGCAGAAGCACAAAGTAAATTTCATCGTCAGGTCGATTGTCGTACATTTCACTCGCTTGCATATCGCAGCGTTCCACGTGGAGTCACCGACAAATTACGCCTACCCCGTTTAAGTCCAAGTTTTATTGCCAAAGAGTATCGTTTAGAACCGATTACCCTTAGACGTATGATGGGCGGACGTTATGAAAAATATGTGCTGATGCCAAGTCGATTAGCAAGCTTGGTCGCAAATGCAGTCAGTTATTTCTGCTCGACCAGTTCACAATACCCTGCCCCACGGCATTTACAAGCACCTAGTTGGTTGCACCCAGACGACATCGACACTTTACAAAAACATCTTTACCCTGCGGTAGAGCGGCGTTGGCTGGAGTCGATTGACCCCAATCATCAGGCTGGTATTGGGCACGATATTTACCTCAAACTTTGGGCTTTGTCTGAACCGAACATTCCTGCCGATTATGTCCTGTTTGATGAAGCGCAAGATGCTGACCCGCTCATGTTGGGTATTTTACTCAAGCAACGCAATACGCAGGTAATTTATGTGGGCGATGCACACCAGCAAATTTACGCATGGCGTGGTGCAGTCAATGCCATGCAACAACTACCCCTGCCTGAATCACGCCTGACCACATCTTTCCGTTTTGGTGAAGAAATTGCGCTGACGGCCAATGCCATTTTAGGCGGACTGAATGAAACCGTGCCTTTGCTTGGTAATCCGCAACTACACTCAAAAGTAGTGAACAAGCCACACACCAAAATGCGTGATGCAATTTTATGCCGCACCAATGCCCGTGCTATGGAATTGTTACTGGCAGGTTTGGTGCATGGTGACAAAGTCAGTTTACAGGCCGACCATGTGCGTTTAAACCGTTTTGTTGATGCTGCTGCGATGCTAAAACAAGGCAAACGCGTGACCGATGTACCTGAACTGGCGTGGTTCAACTCATGGCATGATGTCCATGAATATTGCGAAACTAACGATGGTAGTGACATTAAACCCTTGGTAAAACTGGTGGATGATCACGGAACCGATCCACTAAAACGGGCACTGGCTAAAATCACCCCGATTGACCAAGCTGACTATATTATTTCAACAGCGCATAAGGCCAAAGGTCTGGAATGGAATCGGGTACATATTGAAGATGACTACCAGTTTAAGCTGAATGACAAAGAACATAAAATTAGTGATGAAGAGTTAAGATTACTGTACGTGGCCTGCACACGTGCTAAAGTAAGTTTAAATATTCACCATATTTACGATTTGGTACAACAACTGAAAATAAAAATGCCGACATCGTTACGCAAAGCGGTGGGGTAATTGCAGCAGGTGCGCTATGAAAATTACATCGGTTCATTTCAGACACATCACCCATTTTGCAGACTTAAAACTTGAACTGAATTATCACGATCTTCCCATCACCCTTATTTTAGGCGACCAAAGTGCTGGGAAGACTTCGCTATTACGCTTTAGTTATCAGGCACTGACCTGGTTTGCTGCACGTTATAAAGATTTACGCACTGCGGGCTTGGTCATGCAAGATCAAGATATTATGCAAACACGCCTACAAGCAAAAATTGATGTGTGTGTCGAGATTCCAGCAGAAATTGGCAGCCTAGCAGAATCAAGCAACACACAAATTGAGAATACTCAACACTGTGACTGGCAACTCTATAAAACCCTGAACAGCAATGCTGTTGGGGTGAGCAAAGTAGAAACCGCTAAACTGGAAAAAATGGTGCAGCTCTATCAGCATGCTATTCGACATGACCCAATGCAAGGTTTACCGCTGATTGCCTACTACCCTGCGGAACGCTTTGTAAATGAAGTCAATTTACTCAATAAAAATAACCCACTGATTTTACAGCCTGGGCATGCCTACGAAATTGCAGCGATTCCTTTCACCACCTTTAGCCGTTTTTTTGAATGGTTGCGGGAAATTTCTGATATTGAAAATGCCCAAAGTGCGCAATTGCTACACAAGTTGTATCAGCAACAACAAAGTGAGTTGCCACAGGCACTAAATCAGTCGCTATTACATGCTTACTCACAAATGCATGCGCCAAGTTTGCAAGCACTCAAAGATGCCTTACAGATTGTACTGCCTGAAATTGAAGATATTTATCTGCAATATTTGCCAAAGCTACAACTCATGGTGCGTTGTCAGGGCAAAGAGTTATTGTATCAACAACTATCGAACAGTCAGCGCAACTGGATTGCATTAGTTGGGGATGTTGTACGGCGCCTCTGTTTGCTAAACCCAAACAGTTTGTATCCGTGTCGCGAGGGAGATGGTATTTTGTTGATTGACCAGATTGATCATCAGCTCGATCAACAACAGGCCGCACAAATACTGACCCGTTTACATCAAGCTTTTCCGCGCTTACAAATTATTGCCACAGGCAACCGCAGCGAACTTTTGGAACAAGCGGAACGCTTTCAATGTTTAAAACTGGAACATCAACAGCTGCATCCCATCGCATGGCAAAGTTTACAACCGCAGTTTGCAGAAATTTATGCTGATGTGCTAGAAACCACTCACACGACAGAAGACGTCAGCCTACAAGAACAAAACCCAACACAATTAGGCACGGCTGAAATTTTGCAGCAGATTCAAAACCATTTAACTGCCGAACAAAAACAGGAATTGCTGCAACGCTTACAGCAATTGGATAGTGAGCCAACACCTGATCAATTGCCTGAATCTTAATTGCCGAAGTCTTTCAACGCATACTTGGGCAAAAAGCAAGGAAATACTTTATCCCGCATATAACAGACGGTATATAATGACTTTGCTGTATGCAAAAAAAATTGATGTTGTTTTATTCATGTAATAAAATCAGATTAATTTTGAACTTTTATAGTAAAATCCGATTTTGCTGTAGTTTTTAAAGTTGCGCAATACAACTTTTTTATACCTTGAATAGTGTCTATTGACCTTTCAAACACGGTGAATGCTGTAAAAATGCAGCAGATGCAGATCAACTTCATCCATAGTTCAACTAGGTTGTAGATTGACGCATCTAAATATTTTTAACACAGCTTTAACCAAACCAAGCACAACCTTATTCGCTGCATCGTCAGCGAAAGATCAGCATATTTTTTGCTGCTTGAGCCGCCTAGCCATGTAAAATTATTTTTGCATGATCTTGTTTTGAGTTTAAGTTGCGACAATACGCTCATCAAAACAATAGACTACGTGTTTACTGACACGACTGATTGGCTTTCAAGATTGAATCTTTTGGATGGTGTGTTGCTGTCCTGTAATCCTTGGAAGATAAGATTCATCCTTTAGGTTTTCAACCTATTCACGACAATGGATATGAGTGTGCTACCGATTATTATATTGTTACCGTTAGTACTGGGCACAACCCTTGTCTCGTGGCTGAAACAATTTTCACGCGGGGTAACGGCTTTAGGGGCGATTGGCGTCAGTCTGAGCAGTCTTATTCTGCTCCTGACTCAAGCAAAAGCAGTCTTTAATGGCGAAACGATCATTCAAACATGGTCTTGGCTGCCACAGTTGGGGATTGATTTAAGCTTTCGTCTAGATGCGCTTGGTTTATTATTCTCCTTGCTGATCACGGGGATCGGCACACTCATTTTTATTTATGCCTATTATTATTTAAGTCCACAAAACTCGCTCAGTAAACTCTATGTTCTCCTCATGCTGTTTATGGCTGCCATGTTGGGAATTTCGCTCTCCAATAACCTGATTTTGTTGCTGACTTTTTGGGAACTGACCAGTATTTCTTCTTTCTTATTGGTGGGTTATTGGAGCAATTACGAGGCAGCACAACGCGGCTCACGTATGGCACTGACCATTACAGGCATGGGCGGACTCGCCATGCTCGGTGGTTTTGTGTTATTGGCGCAAATCACAGGCACCTATCAAATTGACCAAATCTTAATGATGACTGAACAAATTCAAAGTCATCATTTATTTGTACCAACTTTATTGCTGATTTTATTGGGTGCATTTACCAAAAGTGCGCAATTTCCGTTTCACTTCTGGCTTCCGAATGCCATGGCTGCACCGACACCTGTATCGGCCTATCTGCATTCAGCCACAATGGTCAAAGCAGGGATTTTCTTAGTTGCACGCCTATTGCCAATTTTTGCAGGGGCAGCGCTGTATCACAATTTGGTCACTTTTATTGGCTTGTTTACCCTATGTATAGCCGCCTTCTTTGCCATTTTCAAAGAAGACTTAAAAGGCTTATTGGCTTACTCTACCATCAGCCACTTAGGGCTGATCATGTGTTTGCTCGGCATTGGTTCACCACTGGCAGTGGCAGCGGCAATCTTCCACATTATTAACCATGCCACCTTTAAAGCTGCGCTGTTTATGATTGCGGGGATTATTGACCACGAATCAGGCACACGCGATTTACGCAAACTCAGTGGTTTGTGGCAACTGCTACCGTTTACTGCCACCTTAACCATGATCACCGCAGCCTCAATGGCAGGTGTACCACTGACCAATGGCTTCTTGTCCAAAGAAATGTTCTTTACAGAACTACTGGCCAATTTGTCAGGCCCTGTCATGCTCATTTCTGCATTGGTTGCCACACTCGCAGGTATTTTTGCTGTTGCCTATTCAATTCGCCTAGTACATGGCGTGTTCTTTGATGGCCCAATTGGTAAAGATGTACCGAATAAAGATGCACATGAGCCGCCTTTTGGGATGCGAGCACCAGCAACACTCTTGGCGATCTTATGTATTTTGGTCGGTATCTTGCCTGCCTTATTGGTCGAGCATATTGTCAATAGCACGACTCGTGCCAGTACCCAACTGTCGCAGTTTGAAGGCATACATCTGGCAATTTGGCATGGCTTTAATCTTCCCCTGCTGATGAGTGTTATTGCACTGCTTGGCGGGATCATTTTCTATTTCTCGCTCGCCAAAGGTGGAAAAATCCGTGAAATTGACCTCGACCCACATTTAGGTCAATTCCAAGGCAAACTGCTGTTTGAATTATTCTTAAAACATTTGCTACAAGTTTCACGCAAAATCAAACGTAAAACCGAAAATGGTTCACTGCAAAGCTATTTGGTGTGGATCATTGCTTTTACGGTATTCATGGTCGCGCTACCATTATTCAATCAGGGATTAACAACTGGCACACGTGAACTCACACATGCGCCTATGATTGCCATTGTTTTATGGTTATTGCTGTTCTCTGCCTGCTGGATGATGCTGTGGTTCCACCATGAGCGCATCAAAGCTGTCTTAATCAGCGGTGCAGTTGGCTTGGTCGTCACCATGATGTTTGTCGGACTGTCTGCTCCCGACTTGGCACAAACTCAAATCACGGTTGATGTCGTCACCACTGTTTTATTGCTGATGAGTCTATCGCTGCTCCCACAATTGACCCCGTATGAATCTAGCCGTTCACGTCGTTGGCGAGATGCCTTCATTGCGATTGGTGGCGGCATTGGTATCGGCTGGATTGCGTGGCTGGTTATGACTCGCAACCACAATTCAATTTCATGGTTCTTTAATCAGCAATCCATTCCACTCGGTGGCGGAACCAACGTGGTCAACGTCATTTTGGTGGACTTCCGTGGTTTCGATACCTTTGGTGAAATTACCGTCTTGGGCATTGCTGCGATTGGTACGCTGTGTTTAATGGATGGTATGCGTGCGCACGGCACTATCATGACCCAAGGTTTAACCTATCGCTTTAATCCTTCACCGTTGATGCTGCGGATTACCGCCTCATGGATTTTACCTATCGCCCTTGTGGTCAGCCTGTATATTTTCTTGCGCGGTCATAACTTACCAGGCGGTGGCTTTATTGCGGGCTTAATTACCGCAATGGCGTTGATCATCCAATACATTGCGCTTGGTCAAGACCACACCGAACAAATGCTCAAAGCTAAATCTGGACGTTTATACGAAATCTGGATTGGCGTGGGTTTAAGTATTGCAGGTCTGACAGGACTTGCCGCATGGTTCTGGGGACGTCCATTCCTCACCAGCGCACATATTTATGTCAATCCTCCGATTATTGGTGAAATGCACCTCGCTTCGGCTGCCTTATTTGATGTAGGCGTGTATGTCACGGTGGTTGGTGCGGTAATGTTGATGATTTCTGTCTTGGGCGACTCACGTCACTCAGGCATGTCTGGCCCACTTCCAAAGGAGTAATGCAATGATTAGTATTGAGTTTTTAATTGCGTCTGCCATTGGAATGTTAGTCGCGACAGGAATCTATTTAATTTTACGTGCCCGTACCTTTCCTGTGGTTTTGGGCTTGGCGATGATTGGTTATGCCGTCAATATTTTCTTATTCAGCATGGGGCGTATTCAGCTCAATGCACCTGCAATTTTGACTGAAGCTTCAAAAGTCACCGACCCATTACCACAAGCCTTGGTATTAACCGCAATTGTGATTGGTTTTGCCACCACCGCATTTATTGTGCAATTGGCGCTGCGTAGCCGTTATGAAACAGGGACAGACCACGTCGATGCCAAAGAAGAACATCCACTGCTTGACCCACGTGAGGATGAGCCATAATGACTGATTTCCTCCAATTTTGGCTACAGCATTCACCTATTTTTAGCATCCTGATTCCAACCTTTACCGCATTTATTTTAGTGCTATTAGGCAATCCGGGCTTTGGTTCACTCTCACATGACTGGCGTCAGCCATGGCGTCGTGGCATTAGCTATCTTTCTGCCACACTCGGTTTAGTCACTGCAATTAGCTATTTAATTCAAGTCAGCAGTGGGCAAATTATTATTTATAATTTGAGCGAATGGGCCGCCCCGTTTGGCATTATTTTAGTGCTAGATCAACTGTCTGCCCTCATGTTGGTACTGACTTATTCACTTGCCTTGCCATTACTGTGGTTTTCCAGCAAAAAATGGGATGAACGTGGTCGCTATTTTCACACAATGGTGCATTTCCTGCTCATGGGACTTTGCGGTGCATTCCTCACAGGTGACTTGTTTAACCTGTTCGTTTTCTTTGAGGTATTACTCCTTGCTTCTTATGTGTTGTTATTGCACGGTCAAGGCAAAGCACGTTTTCAACTCGGGATTCATTACGTCACCATCAACCTATTAGCCTCTGCCCTCTTCCTAATTGGCTTAGGGATGATTTACGGTAGTGTCGGCAGTTTAAACATGACCGATGTGGCGCGTCTAATTCCCCTACTCGATGCTGATGCACATAAAATTGCGGTGGCAGGTGGCTTACTGCTATTTGTGGTGTTTGGTATTAAAGCTGCCATGCTTCCTGTCGGTTTTTGGTTACCTAAAACCTATGCCGTGGCAACAACTCCTGTAGCAGCCTTGTTCACCATCATGACCAAAGTCGGTGTGTATGCTATTTTGCGGGTCAATGGAACCGTATTTGATGATGCACTGAGCCATAAAATCCTACAAGACTGGTTGCTGCCGATTGGTCTAATTACCTCACTGTATGGGGTCATTGGCGCAATTGGTGCAGAGCGCTTACGTCGTTTTGTCGGTTTTATGGTGCTGTCTTCGATTGGTACGATCCTGATCGCCATTTCGATGCTGAACACACAGGCATGGTCAGCCGCACTGTATTACTTAGTACACAGTACCTTAATTGCAGCGGCTTTCTATTTGCTGTGTGGCTGGATTACCTCACAACGTGGCGCATTTAAAGATCACTTCAATATTGCCCCGCAAATGAAGCAACACAAAGTACTGGCAATCACATACTTCATGATTGCCTTAATGATGGCAGGTTTGCCACCGTTTAGTGGCTTTTTGGGCAAGGTCTTTATTTTGCAAGCCACCGCCAATATGGCACATCAAGGCTGGATTATTGGCATTATTCTCTTGGTCAGCTTGCTGAGTATTATTGCATTCACCCGTGTCGGCTTTATTTTATTTTGGCGCGCGACCAAACCTGAAGATGATGCGCAAACTGAAGCCTATTATGAATATCAGGCACTACCTGCGATTGCACCGCCCCGCAATGACCGTGTCATTTATTTTCTCCTAACGGGTTTAGTGCTGTACGTGGTATTTGCCAATCCAATTCAACAATATATGCTGAATACTGCACAGCAGATTCAACATAATGCGGCCTATGAAGCACTGATTCTGAAAAAAGACCGTGCTGCAAATGTGATTAGCGTACAACCTTATGATCCATTGTACTTACCTGAAACCAAGTACGGTGGCGAAGCAATTGACACCAATGCACATTTAATTCCCTATGTGATTGATCCAAACACCTTGGAAGGCGAGCATATTTCTGACTATAAACAACGTCAGATTCAACAGCAAAATCGTGAGGAAGCACAGCAACCTAGCGATACTCAACTCAAACCTGCGGAGCCCTAAACATGCAAAAAACAAGACCAAAAACTTCGTTTTGGGATAACCTGCTGCCACACCCGTTTGTATCTGTCTTGGTGGCACTGAGTTGGCTGATGTTGGCGCATAGTGTTTCTGCAGGGAATCTGTTGATGGCACTGGTCTTGGCGCTCTTGATTCCCAAACTGATCCAGCCCTTTATTGCGCGTACACCAGACATCAACTGGACTGCAGCCATTCGCTTATTCTTCGTGGTGGTCTGGGATATTATGATTTGTAATATTCGTGTCGCAAAACTGGTACTTGGCCCAACAGACCGTATGCAGCCAAAATGGTTCCGTGTCCCTCTCGAAACACAACACGAACAGGTCAACAGTATTTTGGCGATGATCATTACCACCACACCAGGCACGGTTACAGCAGGTATTGACCAAGACCGTGGCGATATTTTGGTGCATGCCTTAAACACTGCAGATGAAAGTGTAGATATTCAAGACATCAAAAATCGTTATGAAAAACCGCTGATTGAAATTTTTGGTGCACAGTCAGGAGAAAAGCAATGATGATTCTGCCTTATGCACTTGGAATCTGCATGGTTGCGATTACGCTGTCCATGTTTATGTGCCTATATCGCCTGATTATTGGCCCTTCAATTGTAGACCGCCTGTTGGCCTTGGATACCTTGTTTTTAAATGCGACCTGCTTGGTGGTGGTTCTGGGTATCTATTGGACCAGTACCTCATTATTTGAAGGTGCGTTATTGGTGGCGATGCTAGGCTTTGTGTCTACTGCAGCACTGGCGCGTTACTTCACCAGTGGTCATGTGATTGATTAAGGAGAATGAACATGCAATTACTCATGGAAATTTTAGTGTCATTCTTTTTAATTATTGGCGCATTTTTCATGTTGGTGGGCGGCATTGGCATGGTTCGCCTACCCGACTTATTTATGCGACTGCATGCCCCTACAAAATCCAGCACTTTAGGACTAGGCAGTTTCTTAATTGCAGCCATTATTTATGCGGCATTTGAAGGACGATTTGGCTTTGCAGAAGTATTAATCACCCTATTTGCGTTTATTACCGCGCCTGTTTCTGCCAATTTAATGGCGCAGGCCGCACTTCATTTACGTTTACGTTCGATGAGTGGTAATGTGCCTGAAACCTTAGATCGTCCATTACCGTGGCAACGCCAACGTCGTAATTTACGTCGCTACGAAAAAAAATCTAATGATGATTTGGTGTAGAGCAAAAAAAAGCATCGTATCCCATATGATCTTGCTTACATTGCAAAAGCTCAAACATGATAGATAAACATTCATTGATTCTGATAGACAAAAAAATGCCACCCGAAGGTGGCATTTTTTATCATCACTGATTTATTCTTCATCTTGCTTAGGTGCTGCAGGAGGTAAATCTTTTACCGCTTCTGCAATCAAACCAAACATATAGTTACCATAGGCATTGGTTTTATCGTAGTGAAAACGCAAACGCGGGGTAATACGTGTCTTAATACGACGGCTTAACTCATGGCGCAAGAAGCCTGATGCTTTATTCAACACATCCAAGGTTTCTTTATTTGCCGTTTCGCTTTGCTCATCGCCTAATTCACGTCCCATGACGGTCACGTACACTTCCGCATATCCTAAGTCTGGGCTCACCTTCACTGCAGAGATGGTCACAAGACCACCTAAGCGTGGATCTTTCAGCTCTTGGCGAATCAGTTCTGACAGCTCACGCTGTACTGTATCCGCCATACGCTTCAGACGTTGACTACCCGCCATTAAAGACTCCGTTTAATCAATTGAACATCGTACACTTCAATCTTATCAAGTGGTTTGATGTCTTTATAGCCTTTTACTGCAAGACCACATTCCATACCTGCGCGAACTTCTTCCACCACGTCTTTATAACGACGAAGTGACTCAAGCTCACCTTGGAATACCACCACATCATCACGTAATACGCGAATTGGTTTGTTACGGTGAAGTACGCCTTCAAGTACCATACAACCTGCAGCTGCACCGAACTTACTTGAGTGGAACACTTCACGCACTTCTGCAACACCCAAAATAGTTTCACGGTGTTCAGGTGCAAGCTTACCGCTCATCGCATCTTTCACATCATCAATTAATTGATAGATGATGCTGTAGTAACGAATGTCAATACCATCGGCATCGGCTTTTTGACGCGCAGTATTGTCAGCACGTACGTTAAAGCCCAGTAATACAGCTTCTGAAGATTCTGCAAGCGTAACGTCAGACTCAGTGATCGCACCTACGCCTGAACCAATCACACGTACACGTACTTCATCGGTAGACAACTCGCCCAATGCAACAATCAAGGCTTCCAAAGTACCTCGTACATCGGTCTTCAATACCACATTGACAAATGGAACGTCTTTTTTGCCCATTGATGCCATGATGTTTTCAAGACGCATTGCGCTTTGACGCTCAAGACGTTTTTGACGCTCACGATCCATACGCGCATCGGCAACTTCACGTGCTTTCTTCTCGTCATTTACAACAAGAACTTCGTCACCTGCCATTGGCGCTTCAGGTAAACCTAAAATTTCAACTGGAATTGAAGGACCTGCAGATTTAATACGCTTACCGTTTTCATCGGTCATGGCACGTACGCGACCATAAGATGAACCTGCAAGTACCAAGTCACCTACATTCAAAGTACCGTTTTGTACCAGAATTGACGTCACTGCACCGCGACCTTTATCTACACGCGCTTCAATCACCACACCTTGCGCTGCACCTTCTTCAGATGCTTTCAATTCCATCATTTCTGCTTGAATTGAAATTAAGTCAAGAAGTTCATCAATACCTTGACCTGAATGCGCCGAAACCATTGCAACAGGTACGTCACCGCCCCATTGTTCAGGTACGATTTCTTTGGTGGTCAATTCATTCAATACGCGGTCTGGATCAGCCGATTCTTTGTCCATTTTGTTAATGGCAACAATAATTGGTGTACCCGCTGCACGCGCATGGTCAATGGCTTCTGCAGTTTGTGGCATCACACCATCATCTGCCGCAACGACCAATACCACGATATCTGTCGCTTTCGCACCACGTGAACGCATTGCAGTAAACGCTGCGTGTCCCGGTGTATCTAAGAAGGTGATAATGCCTTTATCGGTTTGTACGTGGTATGCACCAATGTGCTGGGTAATACCACCCGCTTCGCCTGCAGCCACTTTGGCACGACGAATACGGTCAAGTAATGATGTCTTACCATGGTCAACGTGACCCATGATGGTCACCACTGGTGGACGTGTCGTTTGAACACCACGTGCCTCTTCAGCAGCTTCAAGTAAGTTATCTTCAGCTTGCGTATCAGATACTAGAACTGGGTTGTGGCCCATTTCCTCAACTACAAGTGCTGCAACTTCTTGCTCAATCGCTTGGTTTTGCGTAACTAACTCACCCATTTTCATGAGTGATTTAATAACTTCGCGTACTTTAACTGCCATTTTTGCAGCCAAGTCCGCAACCACAATCGTTGCACCAATTTCAACATCATAAACTTGTTTTTTAACTGGTTTTTCAAAGCCGTGCTTGTTGGCTTGGCTCGTTTTCAAACCGCGTTTATGTGAGTTTTGGCTGAAAGACTGTTCTTCCTGACCACGACGACCACCTTTTTTCGGTGAACGTGTATTGGTGGTGCTGGTACCACGCTTGATTTCACGGTCTTCTTTGGCAAATGAATCTTCATAAGCCTGACCCACAAGACCAGCCGCCAATGGAGAATCATCTACCACACGAATGGTAGCGGTTGCATCTTCATTTGAGTATTTAGATGCCATCTGACGCATTTGCTCAAGCGTACGTTGCTGCGCTTCTTCAGCCGCTTTACGACGTGCTGCTTCTTCAGTCGCTTTCAACTGAGCTGCTTGCGCTTCACGTGCTTTCTTTTGCTCAGGCGTTTCAGTGACCTTCACTGCTTGCTTCACAATTGGCTTGTTGGTTGACTTACGTTTCACCACAACCGCAGCTTTCGCAACTTCTTGCTTGGCTGTTTCTTGCTTCGCTGCTGCACGCATTGCATCTAAAGCTTGTTTCGCTTTTGCAGCACCTGCTTGAGGCGCGTCTGCTTTCGCTTTGCTCTTTTCTGCCACGTCACGTGCTTGCTGTTCTGCTTGCGCTTTTTCAGCTGCTTCCGCCTGTGCTTTTGCCAGTGCTTCCGCTTTAATCTGTTCAGGATCAGGCTTTACAAATGTATGCTTCTTACGAACTTCTACATTAATCGTTTTCGCTTTGCCCGAAGTACTTGCCACTTTAGCGGTACTGGTGGTTTTACGTTTCAACGTGATTTGTCCTGCATTACCCTCTTGACCGTGAACTTTTTTTAAATGGTTCACTAGGGTACTTTGTTGTTCAGTGGAAATAATATCGTCAGCCTTACGCTGTGGTAAACCTGCGTCACGAACCTGTTCCAGGAGTTTCTCAACTGGACGACCTACACTGAGCGCTAACTCTTTAATCGACTTGTCCGTCATATATTACCTCCTAGTTAAACCATGATTCGCGCGCTTTCATAATCAATTGACCCGCTTTATCTGTACCTAGACCTTCAATATCTTCGATATCGTCAGTTGCTTGGTCAGCTAAATCATCAACTGTGATGACACCACGAGCGGCAAGCGCATAAGCGATCTCTTGTGTCATGCCTTCCATTGCTAGAAGTTCTGCACTCGGATCTTGGATATTTTCTTGCTGTTGCAATGCGTCTGCCAATGCCACTTCTTTGGCACGACCTTGTAACATTTCAACAATTTCTTCATCTAAATCAATTTCGTCAAATGTTTCCGCAGGAACATACGCAATTTCTTCTAATGAAGTGAAGCCCATTTCTACCAATGCCATCGCCAAATCTTCAGCAATGTCTAGACGTGAAACAAACAAGTCTAAGTATTGTTGCGCTTCATTTTGCTGACGTGCGTGATACTCTTCTTCAAGCATCATGTTCAGCTTATAACCTGTGAGTTCAGAGGCTAAACGTACGTTTTGACCTTGTGAACCAATTGCACGTGCCAACTGATCGCTGGTTGCGAAAATAATGTCGGCAGTACGTTCTTCTTCATCAATCACAATACCCGATACATCGGCTGGCTCTAAAGCACTGGCGATATATTGTGCTGGATCATCAGACCACACCACAACATCAATACGCTCACCATTTAACTCTTGCTGTACCGCTTGGATACGTGTACCACGCATACCAATACATGCACCTACAGGGTCAATACGATGGTCGTTGGTTTTTACTGCAATTTTTGCACGTACACCTGGCTGACGCGCTGCGGCTTTAATTTCGATGATTTCTTCAGAAATTTCTGGAATTTCTTTTTTCATCAACGCAATCAGCATTTCAGGCTTAGCACGTGACAACAACAATTGAGCACCACGACCTTCACGGTTCACACTGTACAAAATTGCATTCACACGCTGCTTAGGACGCAAAATTTCTTTGGCAATCATTTCTTCACGCGCCAAATATGCTTCTGCATTGTCGCCTAAATCAATAATAAAGCCATCTTTGGTTTGCTTTTTCACTTCACCGTAAATCAGCTCGCCTACTTTAGCTTCATAAGCATCTGCAACCAATGCGCGTTCTGCTTCACGAATTTTTTGCACAATCACTTGCTTGGCAATTTGCGCAGCAATACGACCGAAGTCAATTGACTCAACTTCAAGTTCGCGAATATCGCCAATTGACCACTTTGCAGGGTCTACATCAGAAATTGCATCTTGGCATGCAGGCATTTCATGATCTTCATCTGCCACCACTTCCCACTGACGGTAAGTGCTGTAGTCACCTGTTTTACGATCAATTTCCACACGTAAACGTGCTTCTTCTGAGTTTGTGCCTTCGTAGAACTTCTTTTTCGTCGCAGCAACAAGAGCCTGTTCAAGCGCCTCAAAAATTGCCTCACGACTTACACCTTTTTCGTTACTAACCGTTTCAACGACGGTAAGAATTTCACGTGCCATAAGTCACCTATTCGTTCAGATTCTTATTAATTTGATTAATCTTGGTAAATCAGGTTAGCTTTATCAATATTGTGACTGTCAATCTCCAATACCTGCTGTTTTTCCACCTCGACCTGAATGGTTTCATTTTCCAGATCTACAGCAACCAATTTCGCTTGAAATTTACGACGGTTTTCTACAGCACTGATTAAACGTAACGCAATGGTTTGCCCAATATACGCAGGCAATTGCTCTAATTGGAAAAATGGACGATCCCAACCCGGTGATGACACTTCAAGCGCATATTCACCTGAAATTGGATCATGCACATCAAGCATTGCACCAACTTGCTGGGTTACACGTACACAATCTTGTACACCAATACCACGACCTTGCTCTAATTCGCCATCTTCATTTAAGACAGGTTCTGCATTTTCATCGACAGCTTTGTCGATATAAATACGTAACAAAGAACGCTTACCTTGTGGAATAAACTCGATTCCCCAAAGATCCACATCACATGCTTGCACTGCTGGCGCAATTAAGTCCTGAAGTGCTTGAGTTTTATTTGATAGCTTCATTTACTCTCGTCATTCTGCTGCGGTTCAATGGTCTTATTTGACCACTACACATTCATACAAACTATAGTAGTAGTGAAACATGACACTTTGACTTTAGGCCGCGCACGGCTTGTATCGACACTACACGATAGCCAATAAAAAAGGGCGTAATCGCCCCTATTCTTGCACAGTAAAACCAATATCCACTGTGCAAAAAGGCCCACCTAGTTGTGAGCCTCTTTAGAAACTTGGTTGCGGGGATTAGACTAAATCTAACCATCTTTGCTAGTTTATTATGCTGAATTCAATCAACTAAAACTAACGTACCACACCATTAGAAACTTGGTAGCGGGAGCTGGATTTGAACCAACGACCTTCGGGTTATGAGCCCGACGAGCTACCAGACTGCTCCATCCCGCATCAACGTGCAAAAATTATATACAAATATGAATAAGTTTTCAATCAAACTTAGCATTTTTGCCTGACTTAAGTTGCACCTTAGTCAGTATAAAGCGTAAAACTCATATTAGAGCATAATCACACTTTTAAAATATTGGTAGCGGGAGCTGGATTTGAACCAACGACCTTCGGGTTATGAGCCCGACGAGCTACCAGACTGCTCCATCCCGCAACAACATGTAAATACTTATCTCAACCTAAAATAATTTAAGTTGCCTACGCTTAATTCACGATAAGCTTAGGATTGATTGGTAGCGGGAGCTGGATTTGAACCAACGACCTTCGGGTTATGAGCCCGACGAGCTACCAGACTGCTCCATCCCGCATCAACAGATTTGCTGCTTAACACCAACTTATGTTTTCTGGATTATAAGTTGGTGCGGAAGGGGGGACTTGAACCCCCACGCCCGAAAGCACTACCACCTCAAGGTAGCGTGTCTACCAATTCCACCACCACCGCAGCTGTGACGCATTCTAGTCGCATCATGCGAAAAAAGAAAGTGCTAAATAAAATTATTCAGCGCTTTTAGGCGCAGTTGGTGAAGTTTCAGGCGATACTGGCTGTGCAGGTGCAGTCGTTTGTACAGTCTGCAAACTATATGCACCTGTGGTTTGTTTCTTGGCAAACACCGCTAAAGTTAAACTGGTTGCAAAAAACAATGCTGTTAAAATTGCCGTTAAACGGGTTAAAAAGTTACCTGAGCCTGACGCACCAAATACGGTTGCCGCACCACCGCCACCAAAAGAAGCGCCTGCATCTGCACCTTTACCATGCTGAACCAAAATTAGTCCAATCATTAAAATGGCTAAGATAATATGTACTACCAGCACAAATGTTTGCATGCTGAACTCCTCATTATTGTGTATTTGCAAAGGCTTGCGCAATTTGATGGAACGATGCCGCATTTAAGGATGCACCACCGACCAAAGCACCATTAATGTCTGGGCAGGCTGCTAACTCTACGGCATTTTCTGGTTTTACACTACCACCATATAAAATCGGTAGAGTCACCGCATAAGCGGTGATTTGGCTTAAACCTTCACGGATTTTTGCATGCATGGTTTGCGCATCTTCAGGTGATGCGGTCTTGCCTGTACCAATTGCCCAAATAGGTTCATACGCAATCACTATCTGTTGCCATTGCTCAGCGTCAACCACAGCAGCAATATCACAAATTTGTTGCAAAACAACTTGCTCTGCCTGACCGCTTTCACGTTGTTGCAGACTTTCACCCACACAATAAATAACTGTCAAACCTGCCTGCAAGGCATTTTTAACTTTTTCATTCAAAATGCTTGGTGTGTCTGCAAAAAGTTCACGACGTTCTGAATGCCCAACCAATACATAATCAATTTGACTGTCTTTTAGCAATTCTGCACTGACTTCGCCTGTATATGCACCCAAACCCGCAATACGGGAAAGGTCTTGTGCAACGGTATAGACAGGACGTACTGCTTCGCTCAATGCAGCTTGAATTTGAGTTAAAGCCAAAGTGACAGGTGCAATCCCCAAATGACACTTTTCAGCCTCTACAGGGCTGTCTTGTAATAATGTTTTAAATTCAGAAATAAGTTGCTGAGCATCGGCATGTATCGGATTCATCTTCCAATTGCCAACCACCCAAGGCTTAATCGTCGTAGCCGACATAGAATAACCTGCAAAAACAATTCATTTAATCGCGCACATTCTACACGCAAATCACATTTCTGCTGAGTTTTTTGTACAAGCTTTGCATCAAACTGCTGCATGAAGTATCTTTTCATGGCAGGACTTACAATTTTTTTAGCAGATTAATGTAACTGGTTCATGCTTTTAGGCGATACTTAGGTGGTGACAGCACTTTCAGATATGGTATTTTTGTGCAACAAAAGTATAATTTTAAGATACCAATTATAAACAATCTTGATTTTGAGGACGTTGGGGAATGTCAGTACAACAAGCTACACCTAGATTTACAGGTTTTATTCGACGTTTGGTCGAAGATGGGCTCGTTTCTGCTGAAAATATGCAAACTGCCATTAAAGCCGCACAAAAAGATAATGTTGATATTGTTCCCTATCTCATTCAAAACCTAAATATCGCGCCTTTAATCATTGCTGAAAAAATTTCTAATGAGTTTGGCGAACCTATTTTTGATTTAAGCGTGTATGACTCTGCGCTCATCGTGCGTGAAGGCATTGATGAAAAACTGTTCAGCAAATATTGCATATTGCCTATTTTTAAACGCAATCATCTGCTTTATGTTGCAACCAGTAACCCGACCAATATCGAAGCAATGGATGCCATTCGTTTCAACAGTAAAATGAATATTGAAGCCATTGTGGTCGAACACGATAAATTGGTAAAACTGATTGAACAAAACTTTGCGAGTGAGTCTGCTTTTGAATTTGAAGATGATGACTTCGATCTCAACTTTGAAGAGGGTAACAGCGAACCAGAACAAGCTGCAGAAGATGAACCGCAGGGTGATGAATCCCCAATTGTTAAATACATCAACAAATTACTGATTGATGCAATTCGCATGGGTGCTTCGGACTTACACTTTGAACCGTATGAAAAAACCTATCGAGTGCGTTACCGTGTCGATGGGGTGTTACGTCAAATTGCCACCCCACCCTTACAGTTAGCTAACCGCTTGGCATCACGTTTAAAAGTGATGTCCCAAATGGACATTTCTGAAAAGCGTGTCCCGCAAGATGGTCGTATTAAACTTAAACTGTCTAAGAATAAATCCATCGACTTCCGTGTGAACTCGTTGCCAACATTGTTCGGTGAAAAAATCGTACTGCGTATTCTTGACCCATCTAGCGCGATGCTTGGGATTGACGCTTTGGGCTATGAACCAGAACAAAAAGAATTGTTCATGGAAGCCTTAGAAAAACCGCAAGGCATGTTACTGATTACAGGTCCAACGGGTTCGGGTAAAACGGTATCGCTATATACAGGCTTAAATATCTTAAACAGAGAAGATACCAACATTTCCACTGCCGAAGACCCTGTGGAAATTAACTTAGAAGGCATCAACCAGGTTAACGTCAACAATAAAGTGGGCTTAACCTTCGCTGCCGCTCTGAAATCTTTCTTACGTCAAGACCCTGATATTGTCATGGTGGGTGAGATTCGTGACCTTGAAACTGCAGAAATTGCAATTAAAGCAGCCCAAACAGGTCACATGGTTTTATCTACCCTCCACACCAACAGTGCGCCAGAAACTTTAACGCGTTTACGCAATATGGGCGTTCCTTCCTTTAACATCGCAACTTCGGTAAACCTCGTCATTGCACAGCGTTTGGCACGACGCCTATGCCCGCATTGCAAAGCTCCTTCCGATATTCCAAAACAAAGCTTATTGGAAATGGGCTTTACTGAAGCCGATTTGAGCAATCCAGAATTTCAGGTCTATCAACCTGTAGGCTGTTCTGAATGCCGTGAAGGTTATAAAGGACGTGTTGGTGTTTATGAAGTGATGAAAGTCACACCAGAAATTTCTAGAATTATTATGGAGGATGGTAATGCCATCCAAATTGCTGATGCGTCAGCAAAATCGGGGTTTAACAATCTGCGTCGTTCGGGGTTACTTAAGGTCATGCAGGGGGTGACTTCATTGCAAGAAGTCAATCGTGTGACCAGTGAATAGTTGTAAAATTTAAAATAAGGATAAATACGCATGGCTGTCAAAAAAGCACAGATGATGCCCACCTTCGTTTATGAAGGGATTGACCGCAAAGGGGCTAAGTTAAAAGGGGAAATTCCAGCGCGTAATATGGCCTTGGCAAAGGTCACATTGCGTAAACAAGGGATTACCATCAAGACGATTCGCCAAAAGAAAAAGAATATTCTTGAAGGCTTAATGAAAAAACGGGTGTCGACCTTAGACATCACTATTTTCACGCGTCAGCTTGCCACTATGATGAAAGCAGGTGTGCCTTTGGTACAAAGCTTTGAGATTGTTGCCGAAGGTCTTGAAAACCCCGCCATGCGTGAAGTGGTTTTAGGCATTAAAGGTGAAGTGGAAGGCGGGAATACCTTTGCTGGCGCATTGCGTAAATATCCTCAATATTTTGACAACCTATTTTGTTCTTTGGTCGAATCTGGTGAACAATCGGGTGCCCTAGAAACCATGCTAGATCGTGTCGCGATCTATAAAGAAAAGAGTGAGTTACTCAAACAAAAAATTAAAAAAGCCATGAAATACCCTGCAACGGTCATTGTGGTGGCCGTGATTGTGACCATTATTTTGATGGTGAAAGTCGTACCTGTGTTTGAAGAGTTGTTTAGCTCTTTTGGTGCGGACTTGCCTGCCTTCACTAAAATGGTGGTGAACATGTCACAATGGATGCAGAAATACTGGTTTATTCTGATTATTGTGATTGGGGTCATCATTGCAGGTTTCTTGGAAACTAAAAAACGCAGTAAAAAATTCCGTGACTTCTTAGACAAAGCGGCACTGAAAGCGCCTATTTTTGGTGACTTGGTCTATAAAGCGATTATTGCACGTTATAGCCGTACTTTAGCCACTACTTTTGCTGCTGGTGTACCCTTAATTGATGCCTTGGAATCTACCGCTGGGGCAACCAATAATGTGGTCTATGAAGAAGCCGTGATGAAAATTCGTGATGATGTTGCGACAGGTCAACAGCTACAATTCGCCATGCGTGTCACCAATAAATTCCCGTCTATGGCAGTGCAAATGGTAGCCATTGGTGAAGAATCAGGTGCGCTAGATGCCATGCTGGATAAAGTCGCAACCCACTATGAAAACGAAGTCGACAACGCAGTAGATGGCTTAACCTCAATGATGGAGCCGTTGATTATGTCTGTCTTGGGTATTTTAGTGGGTGGTTTAGTTGTCGCCATGTACCTTCCAATCTTCCAAATGGGTTCTGTGGTTTAATGCAAGAATTAATCGCGTACTTTATCCAAAATCCAACTGCGCTCTATATCGCAGTTGGACTTTTTAGTTTATGTATTGGCAGTTTTTTGAATGTGGTGATTTATCGCACCCCAAAAATGATGGAACAGGAGTGGCGTAACGACTGCCAAATGTTGTTACATCCTGAACAAGCCATTATTGATGAAAGTAAAATCACCCTGAGCAAACCTGCATCAACCTGCCCCAAATGTCACAACCCAATTCGTTGGTATCAAAATATTCCTGTGCTGAGTTGGTTGGTATTACGCGGTAAATGTGGCAACTGCCAAAACCCGATCAGTATACGTTATCCACTGATTGAGGTATTAACCGCTGTTTGCGCCCTGATTGTGCTTGCGGTATTTGGCCCAACCGTACAAATGCTGTTTGGTTTGCTGCTCACTTATACCTTGATTGCGCTCACCTTCATTGATTTCGATACACAACTCTTGCCAGACCGTTATACCCTGCCTTTGGCTGCACTGGGTTTGGCCGTCAACAGCTATGCCATCTATACCTCACCAACCTCGGCAATTTGGGGCTATGTGATTGGCTTCCTATGTCTATGGGTGGTGTATTACCTGTTTAAAATCGTCACAGGCAAAGAAGGCATGGGCTATGGTGACTTCAAGCTCCTTGCCGCTTTAGGTGCATGGATGGGGCCGATGATGTTACCCCTGATTGTGCTGCTATCGTCCTTAGTTGGGGCTATTATTGGCATTATTCTGTTAAAAGTGCGTAAAGAAAACCAACCCTTTGCATTTGGTCCGTATATCGCCATTGCGGGCTGGATTGCCTTTTTATGGGGCGAGCAAATCATGAAAGTATATTTGGGACAATAAGGACAGCACATGCGTTTTGTTTTGGGTCTAACAGGAGGAATTGGCAGTGGCAAGTCTGCAGCCAGTGCGTGGTTCGAGACCCAAGGCATTGTTGTGGTCGATGCGGATGTTGTTGCACGTGAAGTGGTTGAAAAAGGACAGCCTACCTTAAAGCAAATTCAACAACACTTTGGCGATTGGGTTTTACTTGAAAATGGTGAGCTAGATCGTCGCGCATTACGTGAACACATTTTCAAAGAACCAAGTGCACGACAAGCACTTGAAAAAATCACCCACCCTGCAATTCGTGAATCGATTATTCAACAATTAGATACTGCCAATAGCCCCTACGTGGTTTTGGTTTCACCACTCTTGTTTGAAACCAATCAACATCAATTGACCCGACATACATTATTGATTGATGCTACTGAAGCCCTACAAATTCACCGTGCTTCACAACGTGATGGTCAAACGGTTGAGCAAATTCATAAAATTATTCAAGCACAAATGCCACGTGCTGAAAAACAACGCCTAGCCGATGACATTGTGCTAAATGATGGGCATTTAGATCATTTGTATAGCAAACTTGAAGTATTGCATCAGCAGTATTTAAAGCGAGCGATGCAGTAAGCAAATTAATCTGACTGTTGTTTTTGCTGTTCAAGTTGAGCTTTTAAGCTATCAGGTCGGGCCCACCAACGCCAAGGTTGCAAAGCACCAATCCCCATACCCACCAAGCCACATAAAATTGCTAAACTCAAAGGTTCACCCAATAAAGGGACAGCAAGAATCGCAGCGATAAACGGCGCCAAGGTCACAATACTGCCAGTTTTGAATGCTCCCAAACGCTTAATTGCCTCGACATAGCTAAGTGTTGCGATGATCACCACAAACACTCCATGAAAAATAGTTTGCAGCAATAAATGAATCGGTTCAGGTGTGCTGAGTTGTTTCGGGAAAAACAGTACGTAAATCGGGACATAGACGATTGCCGACCAAATTGCGACACCCGCCATAGCATGCCAAGCGGAAAGCTTCCATTGTCTTAATAAAACCGTAAACACACCCCACCAAATAGCGCTGATAAAAAACAGTCCATCCCCAAGTCCAAAGGCAACACCTGTTTCTTGATACATCAGCGCACTCATACCCGCAATGGCGGTCAGCATAATTACAATACTGATCCATGTATGGCGGTCAAAAGGCACTCGAAATAACATCCAAGCAGCAATGGCGGTACAAACAGGAATACAGCCATTCAAAAAAATGGCAGCATGCGCAGCAGGTACATAATGAAAAGCACTATACGCAGTCAGGCAATAGCCCACTCCACCAATCATTGCCAAAATAAAAGGCTCTTTTTTCCATAAAAATGCCGTATCTTTTTTCCAGATAAGAATCGGCATTAAAATACAAAAAGCCAAAGCAAAGCGTAAGGCGGTAATATCCCAAGCACTGATCTGCCATTGTGCATTCAGCCGAGCAGTTAGGGTAAAACCACCCCAAATGCACATGGTAACAAGCACCAAAGCATAACCTTGCTTTTGGGGAGATAGACGAATCACGGTGTTGAAAGCATCAATAAAATAGCAAATACAAAATCAGCAATTAAGCCTGACGCTGACGACAAGCTTCATACAAGGCCATACCTGTTGCAACACTGACATTCAGACTTTGCAGATTTCCTGCCATTGGAATAAATACGGTTTGATCACATTGTGACTGGGTAATTGGGCGTAAACCTGTATCTTCTGCGCCCATCACCACGCATACTGCTGTGCCTGTAAAGTCAAATTGCTGAATTGGCAAAGCTTTTTCATCCAGCATCGTACCCACCACGCGCACATTAAACTCTTGTTTCAAATGCGCCAAAGTACGTGCCAAATTGGTCACTTGGATAAATTTGACTTTTTCTGCACCACCTGCAGCTACTTTGCGTGCAGTTGGGGTCAAACTTGCTGAACGATCACGCGGCACAATCACGGCAGTAACCCCCATCGCAGCGGCAGTACGGATACACGCACCCAAGTTATGCGGGTCGGTGACTTGGTCGAGCGCCAAAAGTAAAGGCTTGCTATCAGCCTGCAACAAGGCATCCAAGTCTTTTTCATTCAGAGTTGGATGTGGGCGTACTGCAGCCACCACTCCTTGGTGAAAAGGCAAACCTGCCAGCTTTTCCAAGCTGTCACGGCTGGCTTTTTGCACACTAATGCCAAATGGTTCGGCAAGTTCTAAAATCTTTTGTAAACGCTGATCATCACGCCCTTTTAAGGTAAAAAGAGTTAAGACGCGCTCTGGCTCAAGCTCCAATAATGACTCCACCGAGTGAACGCCATAATAATATTCAGGTTTTGCCATGAACGACCTCTAATTAATGCACCAATAAACCAGCGAAAACGAAAAATCCTGCAAAGCTGACTTTACAGGATTTCAATAAGATCTAGTTTAACCGATTCGGGTGAAAATTTCTTGATTCAATTCCGCTTGATTGGGTGCTCAAGCAGGAGAAAAATGAAATCTTAATTCAATACCCTATTGATCGCTTGATTAGCCTTCTAAGTGGCACACGTAATCGAGCACTTCATCGGTTTCGATGCTGAAACGGCTATTGCCAGGCACATAGAACGATTGACCCGCGCGGAATAATTCACTTTCTTCGCTATCGGCAATTTTGACACGACATTCACCTGAAATAATTTCCATACGTTCAGGTACATGCGTTTCGAAAGTCAAGGCTTGTTCAGTCGGTAAAATTACCCCTAAGGTTTTTTTGGTACCGTCTTCAAATTGCACCGTGTGACTGATGCATTGCCCACCAAAATAGACATTCGACTTTTTCACAACTGATACATGATCAAACTGAGCTGACATGCGTATTCTCCAGGTAACGCGTTTTTATATTTTTGACTGATGTAGTTTAATTCTGTCCTCAGAACTAATCAATCTGTGTTTACAGTGGGCTTTGCGTAAATTGAACAATGTTTCAATACGCAGCATGCAACACGCTGACAGCACAGTCTAAGCCAATGCCAGAGGCATGCAAAGTACTCTGCTCTAGATTCTTCCCCACTAAAGTGCTAAATCTGAATGTGAAACAGATCACAAATAGTATGTGTATCATTTAAGTTCCACCATATCAAGCAGCACCGAAAACTCCCCAAGTGAATATACTGCAATTTGATGACTATCAAATGAAATGGTCAACGAGTCTTGCGTTTTATATAGGATGCTTATCGGGTACATTTTTTGTTGTTTGTGCTGCAATTTAAGCTAGAATTAAACAGACGAAAATAACAGCCTTGTTATGGCATTTCCAAAACTTAACTCTCTTTCACTGACACTTTTCGCAGCTTGGATGCGTTTATGCTGACTCATTTAACACTGATTAACTTTGCCCTTGCCGACCACTTAGCACTGGATATTGAAACAGGTTTTAACGTTCTAACAGGGGAAACAGGTGCCGGTAAATCCTTACTATTAGATGCACTCTCTGCCTGTTTAGGTGAACGTACCGATACCAATTATGTACGTTTTGGCTCAGATAAAGCCGATGTGACCGCGAGTTTCAGTTATCAGGACAATAGCCCTGAAGCACAATGGCTAAAAGAACATGAATTAGATGATGAGTCTGGTGAAATCCATTTACGTCGGGTAATTTTTGCCACAGGGCGCAGCAAAGCATGGATTAATGGTCGTCCAAGCAGTTTGGCAGAGCTGAAAGAAATTGGACGCTTACTGGTACAGTTATACAGTCAGCACAGTCAGCAACAATTGCTCGAACCGCCTTATCCAAAACACTGGCTTGATCGTTATTATAATTTTTATGCCCCTGCCCAAGCAGTACGTGATGCTTACAGTACATGGCAAAAAAATATCCGACAGCATCAGGCAGCGCTGGATGCACAGGCAACTCGCAAGCAACGCATCGAAACCCTAAACTTACAGCTCGAAGAACTCGAAGAACTGGTACAAATAGATTATAAGGAGATTGAACAAGAGTTTGATCGCCTAAGCCATCATGAACATATCATGCAGGACTGCAGTTATAGCTTAAATGCCTTAGACGAAGCCGAGCAAAACATCACTCAGGAAATTGCTTCGATTATTCGCCGCTTGGAATCGCATGCGGGACGAAGTGAACAATTATCAGAAATTTATAACTCATTGTTAAATGCGCAAAGTGAATTAGATGATGCGACAGCCAATTTACGTCAGTTTATTGATCGTCAAAGCTTTGACCCTGAACGCATGGAAGAACTGAATCAAAAATTAGAAGTCTTTCATCGTTTAGCGCGTAAATACCGCACACAACCTGAATTATTAAAACAAGAATTTGATACTTGGCAAACTGAGCTCACTGCTTTACATGAACTTGAAGACCCTGAAACTTTGGCAGAACAAGTCGAAGTGGCACATCAGGACTTTTTAGCCAAAGCACAACATTTAGATGACATCCGTCGTGAAGCAGCCGCACCACTTGCCAAACAACTGACCGAGCAAGTCAAACAGTTGGCACTGCCTGAGGCACATTTTGAATTTAAGTTTGAACCTTTAGAGCAGGTTTCTGCGGAGGGGTTAAGTTTTATTCAACTACTGTTTACTGCCAACAAAGGTATTCCTGCTCAGCCATTAGCACGTGTGGCTTCTGGTGGCGAATTATCGCGGATTGCCTTGGTCATGCAAGTCATGAATGCCGAAAAAACCGAAGCTGAAGTTTTGGTTTTTGATGAAATTGATGTCGGGATTAGTGGTGGTACTGCTGAAATTGTGGGGCGTTTGCTCGCAGGTTTGGCGCAACACGTTCAAATTTTATGTATTACCCACCAAGCACAAGTAGCTGCACAGTCTGATCAGCACCTTTTGGTGAAAAAGCGTCAGACCGATCCTGCCAGCAGTACCATTGTTGAATTAGAAGAAGATGCGCGTATTTTAGAATTGGCACGCATGACAGGCGGTGTTGAAATTAATGACACTACCTTGCAACACGCCAAACAATTACGCCAATTGAAGTTTCAACAGGCTTAAAAAATAAATCCCCTGATTTTCAGGGGGATTTATTTAGGTCTAAAACAAGCTTAATCATTATTTACCATTTCACAGGTTGGTCACTTGAACCAGGTGTCATTTCATAACCTGGAGAGGTATCATAAAATTGACTGCTAGAAGATTGCACAGGTTGTAGTTTAAGACCCTGTAAAATTTCAGGATTTAAACTTTGGGCAATCTTATCTGCAGTACTATCATTTAAACTATTATTTAAAAGATTCTGTGTCATCAAGTTCGATAAGGTACGATTAAAAGTCCCTGCCGCAACTACCTTACTGGTATTCGCTTCAATCACTCGCCACGTTAAACGCACCTGCTCTGCACCAGCATTTAACCCATACATTTGTTGACCGCTAGCAACTGACAAATCGTTAATACGCCCCACGAGTAAATAATCAGCACCTACTTTTTGACCAATACGCGCTAACTCATGCGGTGCACCATCCCAATACAGGAAGTCATTTTCAAATTGCATTTCATCTATGTAATGACGATCAACAACACTTAACTGCCCTGACTGTGCCAAATAAGTACCTAAAGTATCTGATAATTCTTGACTAAACTCAGAAGCAGAAGCACCGCTGGCTAAGCGGTTATTTTTTTCTGCCATTTGAAATGGCAAGACTGCAATACGGCGCATGTGTTGATCTTGTACAGTAGATTCAAACTTCACCACATGTGCGCGAACTTTAGCGCGATAATTATTTTTAGCACCAGAAACACTCAAGACCTGAAACTTGGTGACAGAACCCGAACCTTGATTGGCTACACTAAATACAGGTGAAACTTTACCCGTATATGTCCAGCCCTGATTATTTACAGATAAAGAAACTGTTTCTTCATAATTCATTTGTGACGATACCGAAGCACCATTCACCGATTGAACTGCAATCAATAATGCTTCAGAAATAGCTTGGTGTTGTGTTGGACCACTACCCGTTGCCTCTTTAATCACTTCTTTAATCGCAGCAAAAGCAGGACTGCACAGTAATCCAGATAATAAGCCTGCAAATAATATTTTTTTCATGTTCTATTCTTCAACAGCAACTGCGCTTATCACAGCGCAGTTGCTTTCAGATTAAATTAAAGACCAAAAGTTGAGCGCTTTGCTGCCTTACGGATTTCTTTTTCGCCTGTCCACTCTACAATGCCAGTTTGTAAGTTCTGCAATTTAAATGTGAACTTGTAATACACATCGCTCTTACCACCTGCATTTTTTACAATACTAGATAGATTGCCATTGAGCATATATTCAGCACCGATATGTCCACCAGTACGCACTGCAGTCGCTTGATTGACCATGCCGCTTTGCTTTTGATAGGCAAGTTGCTGCGCCATCGCATTGACAGATTTCATATCTACAAAACGAAACTTCCCTGAATTAATTAATTTGTTCTGAATCGTATCTGTAATAGATTCTGTATCGATATGTTCTTGTGTCTTGTTATGAATACGATCAAGCACAATGACTGGACGACGAGTTTGCGTCATTTGCACCACAGGTGGGAAGGTCAGCATATCATCCACCATCTTTGCAGCAATCATTTGTAGATCTGTCGATCCAAAATCTTTCGTTAAAGTTTCTACAGCTTGAGCATCACCATAACTCACTGCACTACCCGTTGTTGCACAACCTGTTGCCAAAACAGAAGTTGCTACCACAGCCATGATTAACTTTGCATTCATTGCTCTATCTCGCTTATTTCTTTAAATACACAACAACATCTACAGCCGATGGATTTGGTGCTAAAGATTGCACGCCCTTCACCTCTCGACCCGTTAACTGAATTGGTTTCCAAATCGCACCTTCAGGGTTCACTTCTGCCCCATGTGCATCGACCCATACGATTTTGTAGCTAAAATCTTTGTTATTGAAACGGCGGTTTTTAATGGCAATTGATGCCTTTTTTAAGTCGCCTGCCATAGACATTCCCACACGCTCAACAAATACCTCAGTGGTTAAGACTGGGTTATTGGTAATGGTGCGAATACTTACTTCGTTATTCGCATCTGTCTGTGTAGACAAAGCATTAGGGGCTGTACATCCAACCATCGCCGCAGCACTAAGACCGAGTAATGCGAGTTTTAACTGATTTTTCATAAAGTTCTCTTCAAAATTATTGGCGTGGAATACTACTTACACTTGCTGTAATTTTGTCATTTACATGATGTGCATAAACAAATACTGTCTCATTGGCTTTTACATCTAACTTCACAGAGGAGCTTGACAAATTACCTGACGATAACTGTAAGTTGTGTATCCCTGGCGTTAAGTTCAGACGTGCAATTTGCGTATTACTTGGCAAAGTTGTCCAAGCTCGTAAATCTGCTCGCTCGGTTGCCATATTGAGCACGTTACCTGCCAATTGCCCTAAAACACCAAATTGGTTACCAAGCTCTTTTTGAGCAGCATATTTGGCTGTGGCACGAATCACTTGGGTTGTTAAAGTTCCAACGACTTTTTCTTTTAAGTCTTTAACAGCCAATGCACCAATATCACTAATCACATAACTGTCTTGCAAAACTCGGTTATTCAGCTTCACTTTCAGGCTTTTGGGTGCAACATAAGTGCTAGGTTCATAAGTCGCAAAAGCAATGTTGATAATGCCGCCTGGAGTCGGAATATCTAACTTATTTTCAATTTTCTGTGGAACGATACCTTGTTCAATAAATACAATAACAGGCACACTACTATTACTTTGTTTTGCAACCAATTGATCTAAACGCTTTACATCTTTAGCAATCTGCTCATCAGGCTGTAACTCATAAGCTTTTTTGTAATCCACCAAAGCATCGTTGTATTCGCCTAAGGTTTCCCACAAGTTAGCTGCCATATAAAAAGCATAAGCATTTTGATAAGTATTCTTAATCTTGCCCGCAATTGGATCTAAGCCAACAAATGCCTCATCTAAAACATGCAATGCGGCATTTGAAGATGTATTTGCTTTTGTATTTTTCTCTTTTTTCTTTTCAAACTCAGCCTGATGTGCCAGTTCAATTTCACGCTGAATGCCCTGTGCAACACGCATTTCTACTGCAGCAGCCTCAAGATTTTTTAAAAAAATATAATTTTTGGCTTGAGAAATATGTGCCAATACCTGTTCATGAGGTGGTACCAAATAAGGCACCACCGAATCATTACTCACCATAGAAAGTGCTTTAAATCCGACCCGACTCAGACTAATTTTTGCACGACTTTTTTGTTTATCTAGCAATTCAAAAGCCTGCTTATAATGATTCAAACTTTCTTCATACTGATGATTGACTTGTAATAGACGTGCCTGCTCCAGTAAATATAGTACGCCGTCTTTTGAATCTACTTTATCTTTAAATTTAGCAACTAAATCTTCAGATAAATGATTATTCAAATGACTGCGAAATAAATTACCTTCATCATTATAAGTTCCAAAAATTGCTGCTTGAGAAAAAACTGAAGCTGAAAAAACAGCAGCAAACAAACTTCCCTTTATTAAATAATTCATATTAAACCATCAAAAAAAGCTATAAAAGATGAAAATTTCACCATCTTACAAACAATCATTTTTTGTTTCAATATGTATTTTATGTATATTTATTGAAACATATCAAGCTATAAAAAACACAAATTTTACACTAAAGTACAAAACTTACAAAAGAGATAAACAAACTTATAGATTTTTTATATTAAAAAACCACTACTCATTAGACAAACTTAATATTTAATAAAAGAGAATCTAAATGTAGTAAAACCGCCTATTTTGCAATTAAAAAACAGAAATCACATTCGTTAAAATTAAAAGTAGATTAAAAAATATACACTAAAACATTTAAACAAACCCACATCACAAAGATAATAAAGCAATCAATTATTATGTTCCTATATCTTCAACTTTGTAACTAAATAGATAAATTTAATGACATCATTTTTTCTAAATTTTAAATTTATTCTTTTATTTATCCTTTGTCTCACTTTTACCAAAGCAAAGTTGTCATCACAGTGGTTTTATGGGATAAGTACAGCTAAGAAATGTATATTTGCATGATTTGGCTGTAACTCGTTTACGTTTCCAAGTCGGTTTACAGTTCTGTTTGCCACCACCTCAGATTAAGGAGAATTGCTTAGGTGACTAAACAATATCTGACGCATCGCTGTCTCATAGCCCCGCCCGATATGAATGATGAGTTTTTTGCAAACACCGTCATCTATTTGGCACGTCATGATGAAGACGGTGCGCAAGGCATTATTATCAACCGTCCATCGGGTATCCAAATCAAAGAATTACTCAATGATTTAGATATAGACGCAGATAATGTGCATCCTCACGAAGTTCTACAAGGTGGTCCATTACGACCTGAGGCAGGTTTTGTTTTACACACAGGGCAGCCAACTTGGCATTCATCTATCGCTGTTGGTGAAAATGTCTGTATCACCACCTCTAAAGATATTTTAGATGCGATTGCCCACAACGAAGGCGTTGGACGTTACCAAATTGCCTTGGGCTATGCCAGTTGGGGCAAACAGCAACTGGAACAAGAAATTGCCCGTGGCGATTGGCTCATTTGTGAATCGGACATGGACTTGATTTTCAATTTACCTTATGACGACCGTTGGGATGCCGCTTATCGTAAAATGGGCGTAGATCCAACATGGTTATCTTCAGAGATTGGTCATGCCTGAAACAACACAAGCCCAAACTATCATGGCATTTGACTTCGGTACGCAAAAAATGGGCATGGCTGTGGGGCAGGCACTAATTGAAAGTGCGACCCCACTCGCCCTCTTCCCCATGAAAGATGGCATTCCACAATGGGAAAACTTGCTGAAAATCATCAAGCAACATCAGCCACAATTATTTCTAGTGGGCTTACCTTTAAATATGGATGATAGCGAGTCGGAACTGTCTACCCGTGCACGTAAGTTTGCCAGACGCTTACGCCATCAAAGCAATATCAACACCCTAATGGTCGATGAACGCCTAACCACACGTGAAGCACGTGATGAGCTTGATCATTATCAAGCCCAAGGGCGTGGTAAAAAACTCGCAGCCGACAGTCTTGCCGCAGCACTATTGATTGAAAGCTGGTATCGTGACCCTCACGGCGTTCAGCCTTAAATCCTATTTCTGAATAGATAACATCGACAAATGCAAAAGAATTGGGACATTGATCGTTAGAATGCCTAAGACCATCTGTAAAAAGTCTATTGGTCTGGCGATTTTTTGATATAAAGTGACACCATCCTTTTGGTGTGAATGGGTAAATCCGCATGGCACTGTCTAGCTTTGGCAAGATTCTCACAGTCTTAGACTTATTTTCAACCGCACGTCCTGTCATTAATGTAGATACCATTAGTGAGGAACTCGGTTTATCTAAGCCCACCAGTTACCGCTATTTAAAAGAGTTGGTTTCAGCAGAGTTGTTGCAGCGCATGAGTGGCACATCGGGAGATTACACCCTAGGGCCAAAAATTGCGGTATTGGATTTTATCTCTCGCACGACCGATCCATTGGTCACCATCAGTATTCCGTTTATGAAAAAAATTGCGGAACGTACTGAATTTTGCTGTTTGCTGACCCAACTCAATCAAGATTCCTGCATTGATGTGCATCACGAAATCTTTAAAGATACGCCTTTGCTGTCTTATGGTCGCGGCTGCCCACGTCCTGTTTATGTCGGCTCATCGCCAAAAATTATTATGGCACATCTGCCTAAAGCTAAAATTTTAGACTATTACCAACGTTTTTCTAACGAATTGGCACAAGTCAATTTTGCACAAGATGAAGATGACTTTTTGCAGCAAATGCGCAAAATCAAAAAACAAGGCTATTATTTTTCTAACGGTGAACTCGATGCAGAAATTGCAGGCTTATCTGTACCGATTCGTTTTTCATCTAAAGATGCACCTTATGCATTGACGCTGCTGGCATCTAAAAACCGTTTTGAATTTGTCAATTTGCAAAAACTGATTGAAATTTTGCAGGATAATGCAGAACAAATTGAAAAACAGGTGGAAGTACTGAATACCAGTTTTAGTATAGAACTCACTTAAAGATTTAGGTTATTGATACCTTAAAGCACTGAATTTAAATACAATTAAAATTTATTCCTGAATAAGGATTTAGAGTGCTAAATCAAGTTTTATTCAATAGCCGTGTGAAAATAGCGAAAGGTCAGATTAATTCTGGGTTGTATAATTCTATTGGACTTCATTAAGGCATGTTTCCAATAGTGTTGTGTCGTGCCACGCATGACCAACAACTGACCGCTGTGCAACAGTAGCTCAACCTTGTTGGCGCGGTGTTTATGCTGAAAACAAAATTTACGGGTTGCCCCCAAACTCAAAGATGCAATGACAGCCTGTCTGCCTAAATTCGGCTCATCATCACTGTGCCAACCCAAGCCCTGCGTACCATCTTGATATAAATTGGCCAAACATGAATTAAAGGGATGCCCGACCCATTGTTCAATTTGCTGTTTCAATCGCCACAAAGCAGGCTGCCATAGCAGTGCCTGCTTAACTGCTCCCGAATAACGATATTGATACTGCTCATCGCCATACCATGCCACTTGGCGCTGTGTCCGATAATACTGACCAAAGAGCAGACCTTCATCAGGCTGCCATGCCAAATGTTGCAGAAAATACTGCAAATAACGCTCACTATGCTCCGCACTCAGCACCAAACCATAGTCCTGCACAATGCCGTCATAAGGCAGTACGTTGTCACAACGCTCAGGTGCAAACAATTCTAGATTCATGGTCATTCCTATGCTGAATAGCTTATTGTTTAATCTAAAACAAGGATCAGGACTGCTCACAAAATGACACAGCTTTTTGGCTTGTGAGTCGTGAAGTTCATCCTTAGACTTAAAATCATCGTTCTTATAACAATAATAGCTTATGAATTTATGGCATTTATTTCAAAAATTGCGTCCCTTCGTTCGACCTTATCAGCTCTTGGTGATTGCTACCTTAGTTTTAACGCTCATCGGCTCATTAACAGCTCAAGTCAATGCACTAACTTTACAATACGCTGTTGACCGTATTAACGCCTTAATTGAGGCAGGACAAGGTCTGTCTGCAGGCTGGCACATTTTAATCACCATTTCAGCCATTTTGCTGGGTAAAGAAATCATCAATGCCTTTGTGCAGTTTGGACAGAAGTTTTATGGTGAAAAACTACGCATTTTTGTGTCACAAGATTTGGCACAGGGCATTATTGAGAAATTTTTGCGTTATCGACTGGCCTTTTTTAATCAGGACAACAACCAAGCAGGTAAATTACAAACACGTATAGATCGTGGCATTGGTTCGCTCACCCGCTTAGTGCAAATTTTCTTTATTGATATTTTGCCACTCTTTACCAGTGCAATTGTGGCTTTGGGCTTAATGTATTATGCCAATTTTTATGTGGGCTTGGTCGCGACACTCATTGTGCCTATTTATTTTTGGCTGACCTATCAGCAGGCACAAAAACTAGGAAGCTGGCGACGTAATTTACGTGATGGACGTGAGAAAAAAAGCCAAGGGATTCTCAGCATCATCAACTCAATTACCGTGATTAAATCATTTAACAGAGAAAGCATCGAAGCAGAAAAACAACTCACCCTGCAGAAAAAACTGACCCACAATCAAATGCAGACCCGCCAAACCAGTTTTTTATTTGATGGTTTAAAAAGCTTTATTGAACAAATTGGCGTGGTGCTGATTATTATTTTAACTGCTTATTTTGTGTTAGATAGACAAATGAGCATCGGCATGATCATGTATCACGTGTTGCTGTTTGGCAATGTTTCTGCCCCAATTCGCTCATTGCATCGTATTTATGATGAAGTCAATGATGCAATGATCTATTCAGAAAGCTTCTTTCAAATTTTGGAAGCCGAGCATGAAATTGAGCCAAGTGGTACGCTTAAACCAGTTATTCGAGGGCAGTTTGATCTGCAACAGGTAAACTTTTTTTATCCGAATGGACATCATGCACTCAAAGACATTCAAATGCAGATTCAGCCCAATAAAATTACCGCATTGGTGGGATTGTCGGGAGCAGGAAAATCTACCCTGATCAGTTTATTAGATAAATTCTATGAACCACAACAGGGAACAATTCAGCTCGATGGGATTGATATTAACCACATCGACACTCAATATTTGCGTGACCATATCGGCTTGGTTTTGCAAAAAAATCATATTTTCCAAGGCTCTATTTTTGAAAATATTCGTTATGGCAAAACTGATGCAAGCTTAGAAGATGTGATTCTGGCCGCAAAAAAAGCCTCCATTCATGAACAAATTTTGCATTTGCCTGAGGCTTATGACGCAGATGCTCTCATGCTTTCAGGCGGCCAACAACAACGCATTGCCCTTGCACGTATGTTCCTGAAAAATCCACCTATTATTTTTTTAGATGAACCTACCGCTAGTCTAGACGCTATTGCAACCGAACAAATTAAGCAAAGTCTGGATGAAATTAAACAAGGCCGTACCGTGATCATCATTTCACATAGCTTATCGCAAATTATTGATGCCGATTACACCTATGTCATGAAAGATGGCAGGATTGCGGAACACGGTGAACATGATGCGCTTTATCATCAAAATGGGGTTTATAAAGAAATTTTTGATGCGATGGCAAAAAGTTTAAATATTGAAAAAATTGCCAAAACTTATGAGGATGATGCCGAGGAAGAAACCCATAGTTAATCAAAAAGTGCTTCAATCAGAAGCACTTTTTAATGAAGAATCACGATATTTAAGGTTGTTTCAAATATGGCCATGCCGCTTTTAAATAAATAAACATCGACCAAAGCGTTAGAATTACAGCAGTATAGAGCAACAAATAAGCCACCATTTCCAATGGTTGCCAGTTCAATAAGAACACTGAAATCGCAATCATTTGGAATGCTGTTTTATATTTCCCCACTGTAGACACCGCCACACTGGTACGTGCGCCGAGTTCAGCCATCCACTCTCGTAAGGCAGATACGGTAATTTCACGGGAAATAATTACAATCGCGGCAAAAGCCATAGAAATAGTCGGTTGCCATTGCACTAAAACAATCAATGCCGCAGCGACCATAAGTTTATCGGCCACAGGGTCTAAAAAGCGCCCAAATGCAGAGGTCTGATTCAAAGTACGTGCCAAATAGCCATCAAACCAGTCGGTCACAGCAGCAATCACAAAAATAGACGTCAAAATAATATGACGCGTCATGCCACCATCATAACCATTTACGCCCATTGCAGGCGGCCAATACGCCACCAACAAAAAAACAGGAATCAAGGCGATTCGAGCCAAAGTTAATATATTTGGAATGTTCAGGATACGACCTGTTGTCATAGACACCGCCAATGTTTCCCCTCTTTACGCTGCATATTCACAAGTTTTTTGAGGATTTGTCATCGTGAATAGGCTTCACTTTATACGAAATGCTAGTAGGTGTCACTAGGCAAACACGGTGATGGTCTGTCGGGCAATCGCTATTAGCCGATCCTGATCATCCCATAAGTGCGCATATTCTGTGGCATAACCACCGCTAGCATGATCGGTAAAAACTTTATATTTCATCCAATCTTGCAGCTGATTTTGCAAAGGATTGACATAGGTCACATGCCAAGTCAGTGAACTGGCAGGAGCGAGCTGCTCAAACATCGGCAGTACTCCAGGCGGCCACATATCAAAAGCCACCATCAAATCGGCAATGGTCATGGCACGATTCGTATGCTGTTTTGGGTTAAAACGCATCCAGCCTGCAAAATCAGGTTTATGACTAGCAGTAAACGGATATTGTCCTTCAGACCAAACCAAATCCATCTGCTGAAAACATTCAGGTGCTAAAGGATGATGCTGTGTAACAGGCAATTCCGTTGCAGGTGGAAAATTGGGCGCAGTACGTTCTTGTTGCACCACAATGCTGGATTCACGTGCCGCACCAAAACTGGCAATTAAAATGCTTTGTACTGCATCATCCTGCCACAAACGCACCTCAATGCTAGTGACTGACTTACCCTGCCGCAGAATTTCAGCTGTAAGACGTGCCCGACCTTGTTGTACAGGTCCAACAAAAGTCACGCTGCTACTGAGTAAGCGCTTTTCAGGATCAGCAATACAATACTGAGCTTTTTGCATCATCAAGCCTGCCACCAACCCACCATAAATGGTGCGTCCTTGTAACCAACCCTGCGGAATATCGATCCATTCTTGTTCGGCAATGGCTTGATAGGTCTGTAGCAACGACATAGCTTTTCCTTAAACAATGTTGTGGTTGATATTACAGGGTTTCGATCTGATGTGAATGTTCAATGACGACAGAGTCAATGCACTTTTTTGCTATTTACCTTTGTAGAAAATACTGCTTTTTATGCAGTAAATAGGGTCTGTTGACAATTCGTCTATGTTTGCGACGTGAGAGATATATCTCGCAAGATTTTTAGCTAATATAAGGCATGAGGCAGGAAATTTAGTCATTCATGCAGCACTTTATAAATCGTACGCGCCATTACTTCACCCAGTCCGGGTACTAAAGTCAACTCTTTTTCTGAAGCTTTGAGTACGCCTTGTATACCACCAAAATGGGTGAGTAAATCACGACGACGTTTTGGCCCTAAGCCCGGAATCACTTCAAGTATTGATGAGCCACGTTTTTTATCGCGCTTGGCACGGTGCTTGGTAATTGCAAATCGGTGTGCTTCATCACGTACCTGCTGAATCAAATGCAGCGCCTTATGATCTTCAGGCAGCTGAATTTTGCTGCCATCGGTAAAATGTAGCGTTTCTAGACCAGGTTTGCGTCCTTCGCCTTTGGACACCCCAATCATAAAGGCATCCAATCCTAACTCCTGCATGACCTCCATCGCCATATTCAACTGCCCTTTACCGCCATCAATCAGCAATAAATCGGGCAGCATGGCTTTTTTATAACGGCGCGTTAAAGCTTGGCGCATGGCAGCATAGTCATCTCCAGCCTGAATATCCTGAATTGAAAATTGTCGATAATCACGTTTGCGAATACCACCACTGTCAAATACCACGCAAGATGCCACAGTGTCTTCGCCCATAGTGTGCGAAATATCAAAACATTCAATCCGATCAATCGGGCGTCCAACCACTTGCTCTAACTGATGAAAACGCTCATTTAATTCAAAGTGATTGGCGAGTTTACCTTTAATGGCATGCTGCACATTCATTTGTGCCAATTCTTGCCACTCGGCACGGGTTTCACGCACTTTATGTTTAATTTGAATTTTTTTATCGAAGTGTTGCTGTAAGGCTTGTTCCAACTCTTTGCAATCTGCCACTTCCACATTAACAATCAATTCCGCTGGAATTTCATCGGCCACCTGAAAGTAAAAGTTGGCAATAAAATCGGCCAACATTTGCCCCAAATCATCGCCCAACATATCAGGAAAATAGCTTTTACCGCCCAGCATTTTGCCATTGCGCACATGCATAATTTGCACACAGGTCACACCTGCCTGATAAGCAATTGCGATAATATCGGCTTCGCCTTTGAGTTTATAAATGGCTTGCTGTGCCTGCACATCACGCAACAAAGCCATACGGTCACGGTAAAAGACTGCTTTTTCAAATTCCAACGCTTCGGCTGCAGCTTCCATTTTAGCAATCAATTGCTGATTCAGTTCTTTACTATCGCCCTGTAAAAATCGAATCGAATTATTAACATCTTCTTTATATTCTTCGGGCGAAATCAATCCTACACACGGTGCCGAACAGCGTTTGATCTGATATTGCAAACACGGACGCTGCCGTTGAGCAAAATAACTGTTTTCACACTGCCGCACATTAAACAGTTTTTGTAACACCACCAAAGTATCGCGGGCATTGTACGCACTCGGATAAGGCCCAAAAAACTTGCCTATCTGATGCTTGCCTTTGCCGCGTCCACTGGCAATACGCGGATAAGGCTGATCTGCCGACACAAAAATATAAACATAGGACTTATCATCGCGCAGCATAATATTGTACGGTGGACGATGCAGCTTAATCAGATTTTGTTCAAGCAATAACGCTTCAGTTTCGGAACGCACCACCAAAGTTTCAATATCATAAATACGCGCCACTAAAGCCTGCGTTTTAGGATGCTCGATGGTTTTGACAAAATAACTCGACACTCGGTTTTTTAAATTTTTGGCTTTGCCGACATATAACAACTCCCCGTCTTTACCCAACATACGGTAAACCCCTGGCAATTGGGTCATATTTGCCAAAATTTTCTCGATATGCTCACCTGCGTTTGGGTTCACGAGTCATCCTATTCTTGCTACATTCTTTACATGATGTGCTGCTTTATCTGATTTTTTCAAGCTTTATCCTGTGGCATAGCGCATGATCTATCCACTAAAACGATCAGCTCAGTGCTAAAAACGATCAGTCGGCAACACAAGATTTGCTATGCTCAGGCATCTTGTCAGCAGAAGGAAAGTGCAGGATGACGACCGCACCACACGGCATACCGACCATTCAATCCGCAACGTCCCAGCCGATCAGTACACATCAGTATGTATCCGCCAAAGACCGTTTGATTGGCAAGCCGCGCTTTCATTTTGAACCTACACAAGTCATGCAATTGTTACGTCAACGGATTATTGGACAAGATGCAGCGCTGAATGAAATCGAAAAAATGCTGTATGTGGTCAAGGCCGATTTCTCCAGCACAGAGCGACCACTTTCAGTGACTTTAATGCTTGGCCCGACAGGTGTTGGCAAGACCGAAACGGTGCGCCTGATTGCCGAAGCCATTTATGGTCGCCCCGATGCCTTCTGCCGCATTGATATGAATACCTTGGCGCAGGAACACTATGCGGCTGCACTCACAGGCGCGCCTCCTGGCTATGTCGGCTCTAAAGAAGGCCATAGTTTATTTGATGAAACTGCGATTGCAGGTTCGCACACCCGCCCAGGCATTATGCTGTTTGATGAACTGGAAAAAGCCTCAAGCGAAGTGATACGTGGCTTAATGAATGTGCTAGATACAGGCAAACTGACCCTGACTGCAGGCACCAAAACCATCGACTTTCGCAATTGCATGATTTTTATGACCAGCAATGTGGGTGCTCAAGCCGCACAACAATACTTAGATAAATTGAATCTGTTGCCGCAAAAAGTACAACAACTGTGCTTAAAACGCATGCCCACACAACGGATCATTGAAAAAGTCATGCAGCGTAAATTTGACCCTGAATTTTTAAATCGGATTGACCGTAGTTTGCATTATCAAGCGGTATCTGCTGATGCCCTGCCGCAATTGGTTGAAATTGAATTGGAAAAGTTAAACCATCGCCTGCAGCATCAACAGCGCCAAGTCGAACTCACTGCAGCAGCTAAAGCCTATTTTTATCAGGGGCATGATATTCGTTACGGCGCGCGGCATTTGGGGCGTAAAATTCGTACTGAACTTGAACCCATTTTAGCTTTATATTTTTTAAAGTATCCTGAAAAATCGGAAATATGTGTAGATTGCAGTGCAAATCAATTGCACCTCAAAATAGAATAAGCCCGCGACTTATGCTGCGTGAATCTTGAGAATGCCGCTCTGCTCATCCTCAAAGTTTTGATGCTTATTTTTGCTTAAAAAGCCTAGGGTCTGTTGACAATTCGTCTATGTTTGCAACGTGAGAGTATATCTCGCAAGGTTTTTTAGCTGATATAAAGCATGAGGCAGGAAATTTAGTCATTCTAAATGACTGACTCATAACGCAATAGCAGCAAAAAATATGCTCGTCCCCTTGCGCAGCAAACAAAGCAGTGCTTTGTTCTTGCTCATGTGGCTAAAACTTTCTCAGATTGCGTTATGAAACTTGGCAATAGTCTCGCTATTCCCTGCGTTTCATGCCTGATCTGCTCAGTTTTAGCCTACAGCGCAAGCCATTTATGAAATGTCAACAGACCCTAGGGATTAGTCGGTAATTTCCATTCCCAAGGCTTGACTAAATTTGGTCTGATCTTTAGGTGAAACCAATACAAATTTTGGCTGCCCCGCTAGAAGATAATCAATTTTTAAACGCTTCAGCGACAAAGCAGGTGACGCTACCGAATTATTGGTTTTAGATATTTTTTGAATACTGTCGCGTGGAATGTCCCATTTTAAAAACATGCAACGGATCTGCAAGCGTTCTGCATCGACCTGATAGCGCGTATTGAACACAGGCCACCACAACACAAAAATGGTAATGAAATACACCCCTGTGTGCACAGGAAATGCTGGCATCGTGCCTTTGGCGTACATGGTCAGCAATAACTGAATCAATAGACCAGACATACAAATCACAAAAGCCAAAACCCACCAATCTTTTTTAGAACGAAACGTTTGCATAAAAATTCCCCTATTTGCTTCATTCTATACATAAAAGTAGGCGGGAATTAAAGCACGTTGCTGAAATTTCTCAAAAATGTCATAAAAAACGCCCCGAAAGGCGTTGTGATGCTTTTAAACGCACTCAGTAGCCACAGATACAGGTAAGTCATACTTAATACGACTATCTTTTGAATTAATAAAAGCGGTATAAATATTAGGGGCTATATGTTCACATGCTGAAATCTTTACTACCCCTGTACTTGTCGCAAGGCTTCGATAACTCGCTAAATTAGAGCCTATTGTAGATGCACAAGTTGCAGCAGCCGCAGCCATAGAGACTTATTGCGCGGCACTACTGGGAGTATCAGATCCCTCAATTAAACGAGTTTCAGTAGAAGTTATCTCCGAAAAATTTAATAATTTTATTATCCGATTTCCTGTTTTAGTATTAGCACCTTTATCTACTTCGGCTAACTTAATCTTAAGGTTATTCCTTCCCTTGATATAAGGATATATATCAAGCATTGGAAATTTCTTACCTACGTTATGCTCAGCAATAGTAAATAGTTGAGGTTGAGCCAAGAATTTAGATGGAAAAGTAATCGTACTTTTACTATTCAGATTAATCGACTGATTAAACTTTGGATCAATTAGATAATATTTTAGTTCAGGGTTAAAAGGTAACGCAGTACTGGCTACTGGAAAGTAGCGCAATACACCATTTCCTTTACTGGTTTTATCTAAAACAATATATAAGTTCTGTCCTTGATATTCAGGATCAATTTTTACAGTTTCTTTAAACTTTAAATTCCCTTCAATTGATTGTTTACCTGTAGTCGGTTCAAAGAAAACTTCTCTAATTTGTTCATTATTTGGAATTAATACGTCTGCGACTAGTTGCCCTCTCGTGGTACTACTATTTACAACAGGTACATACTTATTAACATCGGCTTTCCAACAAGCAGTTGCTGAACACAAAGTGAAATTAGAAATATTAATCTCCCCAGCATCATTATTACTAGAAACTGTTAGATTAACCCTCAAGCGAGACATACTATCTCTTTGAATGCCCTTGTATCCTTCTAGATTTTGGGATGTAAACGGAGGCAAAGCTGCTAAGACGGATGTCGATGATACTAGTAAACTCAATGCGAATAGTTTTTTCATTTTTTATCACTTATTTAATTTTGCTCATTAAATATTAAAGTTTTTATTTAACATTTCCTTTAATAAATGAAATTTGATTGTTACCTACCAAATCTCATTCCATAATTCTTTTTAGGCTCGTTTATTTCTTTAACTTGCTGACTTACATTTCCAATGCCTGTAGAGCTAAGCAAAAAATAAAAGACCACATTGCAAGTCACTGCCTAAACTACCCATATCTACCGACTTCATGCTTTAAAACTTATAATCAAAACAAGGGATTGACTTTTCTGCCCACAACAACCCACTGATAACATCTATTTATCAAGCTTTTCTAAATCAAAAACACAATACAACCTGATTAAAAATAAAAGAGAAAACAATCACTTTCATCTTGCTTTAAACATAGGATTTTAAGATCGGGTCAAAAAGCAATTCCGCGTTGTGAGAAAAATCATGACCATTGCGTCACGGCTTGATACAACTTGCTATATTTTTTTTCGATATAGTTATCGTAAGATTAGCGAGGCATATATATGTGCAGAAGTATCGCACACGCTTCATAACATCAACTTAAAAGTCCTCCAAAATAAAGGAGATCAGGCATGATCCACGCTGGCAATGCCATTACCGTCCAAATGATTTCGGACGGAATTGCAGAATTCCGCTTTGACTTACAAGGTGAGTCGGTCAACAAATTTAACCGTGCAACGATTGAAGACTTTAAAGCTGCGATTGAGGCTGTTAAAGCAAACAATGAAGTGAAAGGTTTAATCGTCACTTCTGCGAAATCAACCTTTATCGTGGGTGCAGACATCACCGAATTTGGCGCAAACTTCGCTCAAGGTGAACAAGCCATTGTGGATTGGGCATTGCCTGTTCACGACATCTTCAATGCTTTTGAAGATTTAGACATTCCTAAAGTTGCTGCAATCAATGGTATGGCATTGGGCGGTGGCTTTGAAATGTGTTTGGTATGTGACTACCGTGTGATGTCAGATCAGGCACAGGTGGGCTTACCAGAAATCAAACTGGGTATTTTCCCAGGCTTTGGTGGTACGGTTCGTTTAAGCCGCGTTATTGGTATCGACAATGCGGTTGAATGGATGGCAATGGCCAACCCTAAACGTCCTGATGCTGCACTCAAAGATGGCGCTGTAGATGCCGTAGTTGCTGCAGACAAATTGCAAGATGCTGCGCTGGACTTGGTTAAACAAGCCATTGCAGGCCGTTTGGACTGGAAAGCAAAACGTCAGGAAAAGTTAGACCCTGTTAAATTGAACCCACTTGAACAAATGATGGCGTTCAACACAGCAAAAGGTGCGGTACTAGCAAAAGCAAACCCTGCACAATACCCTGCGCCAAAACTCATGCTTGATTCTTTACAAGCAGGTGCAAGCTTGTCACGTAATGAAGCACTTCAAGCTGAAGCGGCTGGTTTTGCAAAAGCTGCAGTAACGCCACAAGCAGGTGCGTTGATTGGTTTATTCATCAACGACCAAGTGGTGAAGAAAACTTCTAAGAAATATGAAAAAGGTGCACACCCTGTCAACCAAGCGGCTGTTCTAGGCGCAGGTATCATGGGTGGTGGTATTGCTTACCAAGCGGCAAGCAAAGGCACACCAATCATCATGAAAGACATTGGTAATCCGCAACTTGCTTTGGGTATGAAAGAAGCCAATGGCTTATTGACCAAACAAGTTGAACGCAAAAAGTTAACCCCTGCGAAAATGGGTGAAACTTTGGCACGCATCCGCCCAACTTTAAGCTACGACGAGTTTAAAGAAGTGGATATCGTGATTGAAGCCGTGACGGAAAATCCAAAAATCAAAGGTATCGTACTGAAAGAAACTGAATCTAAAGTACGTGAAAACACGATTATTGCATCGAATACATCGACCATTTCAATCACGCGTTTGGCAGAAAACCTACAACGTCCAGAAAACTTTGTCGGCATGCACTTCTTTAACCCAGTGCACATGATGCCATTGGTGGAAGTGATTCGTGGTGAAAAAACTTCACCTGAAGCAATTGCGACCACTGTGGTGCTTGCTCAGAAAATGGGTAAAACACCAATCGTAGTGAACGACTGCCCAGGCTTCTTGGTGAACCGCGTATTGTTCCCTTACTTTGGTGCATTTGACCTTCTATTGAAAGACGGTGCTGACTTCCAACAAGTCGACAAAGTCATGGAAAAATTCGGCTGGCCTATGGGTCCTGCTTACCTAATCGACGTTGTTGGTATCGACACGGGCGTTCACGGTGCAGAAGTCATGGCAGAAGGTTTCCCAGACCGCATGAAGCCAGACTATAAAGGCTCAATCCAAGTCATGTACGAAAACAAACGTCTTGGTCAAAAGAATGACGTCGGTTTCTACAAATATGAATTGGATCGTAAAGGCAAAAAAGCCAAAGTGGTTGATCCAACTGCATACGAGCTTGTGGCATCTGTTGCAACTGCTGAAAAACGCGAGTTTGATGCGCAAGAAATCATTGACCGTATGATGCTTGCTTTCTGTAACGAAACTGTTCGTTGCTTAGAAGACAACATTGTGGCAACACCATCTGAAGCAGATATGGCGATGATTATGGGTGTAGGCTTCCCTCCATTCCGTGGTGGTCCATGCCGTTACATCGACCAAACAGGTGTTGCTGAATACGTTGCGCTTTGCGACAAATATGCACATTTAGGAAAAGCTTATGAAGCGCCACAAATGTTGCGTGACATGGCTGCTAACAACAAAAAATTCTACGGTTAAGGAGCAACGTGAATGGCTACTTTAAATCCACGTGACGTTGTCATCGTTGATGGCGTACGTTCTGCAATGGGTAAAACCAAAAACGGTATGTTCCGCAATGTACGTGCTGACAGTCTATCGGCTGAATTGGTTCGTGCTTTAGTTGCTCGTAACCAGTTCGATGTCAACGAAGTTGAAGATGTGATCTGGGGCTGTGTGAATCAAACCCTAGAACAAGGCATGAACATTGGTCGTAATATTGCATTATTGGCTGATCTTCCAAAAACAGTTGCAGGTCAAACTGTAAACCGTCTGTGTGGTTCTTCAATGCAAGCTATCCACACGGCTGCGGCACAAATTGCAACCAATCAGGGTGATATTTTCATCATTGGTGGTGTAGAGCACATGGGCCATGTGGGCATGATGCACGGCATCGACATCAACCCTGCTGCATCTAAGCACTATGCCAAAGCATCAAACATGATGGGCTTAACTGCTGAAATGTTGGGTCGCATGAACGGTATTTCTCGTGAAGAGCAAGATGCTTTTGGTGTGGAATCACACCGTCGTGCATGGGCTGCAACGCAAGAAGGTCGTTTTAAGAACGAAATCATTGGCATTGAAGGTCATGATGCAAATGGCTTTAAACAGCTGTGCGACATCGACGAAGTGATTCGTCCAGATGCTAATCTTGAATCGTTCCAAGCTTTACGTCCTGTATTTGACCCGAAAGGCGGTACAGTCACTGCGGCAACATCTTCAGCATTGTCTGATGGTGCTTCTGCGATGTTGCTCATGTCTGCTGAACGTGCACAAGCATTGGGTTTGAAACCACGTGCGGTGATTCGCTCTATGGCAGTTGCAGGCTGTGATGCAGCAATCATGGGTTATGGTCCAGTACCTGCAACACAAAAAGCGCTTAAACGCGCTGGCTTGTCAATTGCAGACATTCAAACTTTTGAATTAAACGAAGCATTTGCTGCACAAGGTTTGTCTGTACTGAAAGGCTTAGGCATTTATGATCAGCAAGATCGTGTGAACTTGAACGGTGGTGCAATTGCACTCGGTCACCCATTGGGTTGTTCAGGTGCGCGTATCACCACCACGTTATTGAACGTGATGGAACAACAAGACACGCAAATTGGTCTTGCGACCATGTGTATCGGTCTTGGTCAAGGTATCGCGACAATTATTGAGCGTGTGTAAAAAGTCTTCGTAATAAAAAAATCCTCGCATCATGCGGGGATTTTTTATTTTGTTGTTTTGAGCTGTTCTAATTTTTAAATTTTATTCTTTTGCATTGTTATCTTGAAGACTAGATGGCTGATCAGTTGTGATTTACCTGCACGGCTTAAACCAACAACTCCCCCATCAACCATGTCATATAGCGTTCTTTATCCATAAAGTCTGGGGCGCTGCCTGTATCCAAGCAATAATATTGTTGATTAAATTCAATCACAATTTGTTCAGTCTGATGCCAATCTTCAACCAAACGAAAGTGCTGATTAAAGAAGTAACGGTTCTTGCCCCAATTATTTAAATTTTCGAGTTTCGGGTAGTTTTTATTTTCTAAGAATTGCAAATACAGTTGTTGAATATCATCAAAGACTTGAATGCTGTTCATATTGGACCTGCCTAGCTGAGCAATTAAATCAACAGGCACAGTTTAGGCAAGAGATTTGAACGGCAGATGACATTCTTTTGACAATTTGATGTAAGGATTTGCCAGACCTTACAACTTGCTTTCCAGTGCCCGCTGATGCTGCTGAGTGATCTCTTGCATTTGCGTATTGAGCTGCACCATCTCTTGATATACCGCATTAAATTCTTTCAAGGCTGCATCTTCATAGAACATGAAGGTATTGTTTTTGAGCTCCCATTTATTGTTTTTTAAAATTGCAAACAACACATACGCCTTACCCAAATTTTTCTTTTCCAATTCAAATAATGCGTGTCCTTGGTCATTATGGCGGCTTTCTAGCAAAGATTCTGCTAAATGACGGCGCAAATTATGATTGATTTCAAGATTCTCAATCTGCTCCAAAGCCATCGCTTCATGCTGTTCTAAATGTTCCTGATACAGCTCTACCATGGCACGTACTTGCACCAACATGGCTTCGGTATCGGCATAGTCTTGTTTTTTATCTGCAGCAAGTCGTTGAGGATCTAAAAACTGATCCCAATTCAAGGCTTTTAATTCACGTAAATAGCTATTGCGCGCTTCGGCACTTTGCACCATGTGACTCAAGACAAAACTCGCCATAATTTGATAGTCGCCATCTAAACGATTATCTTTTAAGTCAATTTGAATCGGCTTAGACCAATCCTGTGCCTGTACAAAAATTTGTTCGGCTTTTTCATAAATCACATTTTGATAAGCATGCAATTGAGTGACTTGTTTTTGCTGCTGTTGATATTGATAAAACATCCCGCCAAAAATCAGCAGCGTTGCACATCCTATAATTAGCACTATACGTCGCATGCGTGCCCTCTTATTTTTTAGTATTTGCAATATCTTAGCGTGAAGCCTGTCACATTTGTATAGCATTTTATGCTTATTTTCTAATGCAGCCATTAGAATATAGTGAAATAAATCAATTCATTTATGCCTTTATATGATTCTGTATCCATGACGCTATTTGATCAGATGCTCAAAAATAAGTTTAGCATCGCTTTATGCTTTAAATTTTATGTAACATCCCCATCTTAGTAAAAAACAGAATTTGAGATTGTTCATGCGCGTTGATATTTGGTCAGATATTGTTTGCCCGTTTTGCTATATCGGCAAAAAACGTTTAGAGGCTGCTGCTGAAGAAGCAGGTGTAGAATTAGAAGTGCATTGGCACAGCTTTGAACTTGATCCAGATGCGCCACCGCGTCAGGAAGTGTCCAATTCAGAGCGTTTGGCACAAAAATATGGGCGCAGCGTTGCCGAAGTAGAAGACATGCAGCGTAATATTGCCGAAATGGCAAAAGCTGAAGGCATTGACTTTCAATGGGAAAATGCCAACTCTGGCAATACCTTTAATGCCCATCGCTTGGTGCATTTAGCGCAAAGCAAAGGCTTGGGCAGCGAAGCCAAAGAGGCTTTTTTCTATAGCTATATGACTCAAGGTTTGGCAATTGGCGAGCGTGAAACACTGGAAGATGTTGCATCACGTATTGGGCTGAATCCTGTAGAAGTGGATGATGTTCTAGATTCTGACGAATATGCCGACTTTGTAAAATTTGACCAAGAAGTTGCACGTGAACAATTAAACGTCACTGGCGTACCGTTCTTCGTATTTGATCAGCGTATTGCTTTAGCAGGTGCGCAGCCACGTGAAGTCTTTGTGCAAGTTCTGCAAAAAGCCTTTGAAACAGCAAGCGAGCTAGAGCTTGAAGATGCAGCAAGCTGCGATGCAGAACAATGCGATGTGTCTGAACCCAAAGCTTAAGATTGAAATACAGACAAGGCTGAATAGTGTTCTTCCGGCTGATTAGACGCACAAAAAAATCCCATTACGGGATTTTTTGTGCTTTTAAAATGGGTCAAAGTTCCAGCTTTGGCCCGCAACCATGCTTCGGTTAGTTGTCATCTTACTATGCTTCGTTAACGAAGCGAGGTGTTATTCAACCAAGAAACTGATTTTTAAATTGACCCGATACTCCGTGATTTGATTGTCTTTAACCACCACTTTTTGTTCGTTAATCCACGCCCCTTGGACATTTTTAATTGTTTCTGTCACTTTAGCGATTCCAGTCTGAATCGCGTCTTCAAAACTTTTTGTACTGCTTGAATTAACTTCAACTACTTTTGCAATTGCCATGATTTTCTCACTGTCCTTTATCGTTATTGGAATTCCATCATAGATTAAAAAAACCGCATTTTTAGACTGTTTAACCAATCACAGCCAAAACATTACATGATTTCACACTGTCAAAAACTGTCACCATTCACCCGCATTTCAGACTTATCTAAATACAAATTTTGCAGACATCTCAACCATTTAAGCCTACAAAAAAAACTAGAGCTAAAACTCTAATATATTGTTTTATATTGCTATTTTTAAAATAATTGCCGAAATGATCATTTTGTAAATTTTAAACTTTGTTATGATTCATGTGAATTTTTTATTTCGTTTGATCTCCCTACGATGTCTATTCTTCTGCCTAGACATTAACACTTTGGATGGATATTCCCATGAATATGTTTAAATCTGTTTTGATGGTTTCACTTTTAGCAATTGCTGCAAATGTATCTGCTCAAATTGTGCATGTACCTGATTTTCCAACTCAAAAAGTGAATACAGAATCGGCTGCATCTGAAGCTGTTGTAAATGAACCAACTTCGCAAAAGGCAGCTTAAGTTACGCGTTTTATCCACTAATTTTAGCTGTATTAATCTCTCCCATTTCTCTCCCCAAACAGCAGTCTAAAGCAGGCTGCTGTTTGTTTTTCTAATGCTAAATTTGCTTTAAATCGTCCATGCAACATCTAAAAACTGTGTTCTACCCAATTGCTAATACTTTTTTGGCACTGCGATTTAAATTTTTTTGATTATTTTTCATATAAAAAGCGCATTTTTTGTCAATAATGTCTAAAAAAGCACAAAAGCTGACAATTTTTAGCATGTATTTTTTAATTAAATCCATATAATTAAAGTGATTTTTTTTCATTGCTATAGCAGATGCCTATGCAACAACTTCAAGCACTTATACAAAGAAAAATTCCACCTCAAGCGATTGAGGTCAACCATTTAATAGAATTAGCCAAACACTATCCTCAACCACAATCGGCAGAATATAAATTGATTGAATTGGCTCTGAATATTGTCTTGGCAGATTATTTGGAAAAAGCACAACAACATATTTAAGTATGCATCAATGAATACACTAGAAAAATCACTGTTGATTAAAGAATTACACGACTTGATTGATGCTTTAACGCATAAAAGACTCAGTCTGTATGAAACAGCCAAAGCCAAAGCACGCATTAAAGAAATTTTTATGCTGTGCGATAAACCGATTTTTCAAAAACAGTTGCTCACATTTAAAGCCTCACAAAATCCAATTCAAACTGCGGTAACTTTTGCAGAACAAAGTTTATATGCACAATCTTTTCGTGGCGTATTTACACAACTTGAAGCACTTGAAACAGTACTTTATCAACAGCCTGAAGCAGGTTGGGCGATTTTGTATCAACCGAGAGCAGGTTGGCAAATTTGGTTAATTCCTGCCGCTGACCGCACTGCTTTACTAAGTGAGTTTCAAGATTTAGAGCAGGTCTATCGCTGGATGTTGGAACAGCAGCAACAATATCACTGCCTTCAAACCGATGCAGAACTCAAGCAAGCTGCTGTGCTAGAAGCTGCTCAAACTGTAACGATAGAAGCAGCACAAACTCAACCAATTTTTGCCACTGTAGACCCAGAAGAAAATAAAGCTGCAGATCCGCCAATTCAATTTGAATTCATTACAGACCACATCGCTACAGAAGAAGTTGCCTCGTCTGATACTCAAGTTGTGGACGTGGCTAAAGATGAACTTACAATTGAACCGACAGCAGACCAAACGATCATTTCCAATGCAACATTGGATATAACTCAGCCTGATGCAACGACAATAGATACTGCCCAGATGACGGCTGGCACGCAAAAACCAAGCGTCAACCCAGCTTATAATCTATTGTTAAGCCAATATAGTTGCCCCATGTCTGCGCTCAATCTTAGCCAAAATGAGTCAGCACAGTTGTATCGGGTCTTTTTGCCTGAAGCGCCAGAAGTCACGCAATATGCCGATGTATTGGTGCATTTGTCTGATCCCGAAGAAGATCAGCAACAGGTGTTGGCGCGTGCGGTATATTTGGCAGAACAAACCAATACGCAAGGACGCTTTATTAAATATGTGGTACTGCTTGGCGCATTAGATCAAATGCAAGCGATTCGTTTGACTCAAAACTTTTGCCAACAGTTTGAACATGAAATTGCAGCAATACGTGAAATTTCTTGGGAAAAATTACAAGAACATTTATTTGATTTCGATCAGCTTTTTCAATGCTATAGTCATGATGCTCAAATCGTGTGGCAGCAAGAGCATTATTTTCCTTTCATTCCAATACAGCACATTCAAACTACTAAGTTTATTCAGTTTGAAGAAAGTGAAGCACAGAGTCATACCCCTTTGATTTTACTGAAAGAACGACAAAAAATTCGTGTGATTCATGGTCAAAAGCGCTTACAACTGTCCCGTACTGAACAAGCTATACCGCACATTTTATTAGATCGACAACAAGGTATTAGTTGGCAAATGATTCAAAAAGTCATCTCCCAATTACAGCAACCGATTGATGCTTTGCAGTTATGCCAAGCACTTCAAATGTATCAAGAAAAAGAGGTTTCTGCCTAAAAACTGCCGTTTATATTATGATTTTGTAGCCAAGTCTTGCTTTTATCTCATAGATTTTCAACACTAACAAAAATGGCTTAAAGATCAGTAAATAATGTCAAGAATAAAGCACACATCGCCTTTTATATTAAGCTGTCTCTTAAGTGGGGTCGCAGGCATCACTTTTGCACAAGAATCAACTCAAGCAGTGGATCAAGCCCATACGCCACTGCCACCTTATGAATTGCCTGTCGCTCCGCCAAGTGCAGCAGATAAAAACGGTTTTTATTACACGATTCCACGTTGGATTGATGCCACACCGACGGTGTTACCCGAACAATCCAATGAATCCATTGTACCTGCCACCGCAGAAACGGAACATTTAACTTGGTTCGATCAACGTCAAAAAAATATTCGCAACTGGGCAGATAAAACAGCACATAAACTGGATAACTGGTTTGGTGAACCAAGTCCTGAACAGCCTGCCTCAGCCACTTTGCGGGTTTTGGTCGATAGCAGTTGGGATAAGCATAATGAATATGAAGTCAAACCTCGTATTCGCGGGAAAATCAAACTGCCTACGCTTGAAAATAAACTCAGTGTGGTCTTTGGTGATGACTCGCTCGATAACGAATTGCAAAATAACGTCGCCATTACCAACGAAAACCCAGCGCATGATGCAGACAAAACTGTAGACAGCAAACGTAGCCGTGAAGACAACAGTTCTCTGGCATTACGTTGGTCGAACTTTGCCGAGCGTCTACCTTTTGAAACAGATGTCGATTTAGGGGTACGTTCTGGCGATGATATTTATCTGCGTTTAAAAGCCTCTAAAGACTGGACTTTGGAAAATGATTTCTCTTTTCATGCCGAACAAATTTATCGTTATGGCATCGACAGTGAAAATTATCTCAGAACCAACTTGGAGCTCACGCACGCACGCCCCAATCAGGCTTTCTTGTCCAATCAATTTAGCCTGACCTATGCCGATGAACAAGATGATGATTTGGTTTGGGACAACTACACCTTTAGACAACATCAATTCTTTGCAGGCAACCGCTTTAACTATGGCATTTATACAGGCGGTTATTATCACGATGATGACTTACGTTTAAATCGTTGGGGGCCATTTGTCTCTTGGCGTCAACCATTTTTACGTGAATGGTTCTTTATTCAGGGCGATGTCAATTATTTAAATGATGATCGCGCAGATCGTAATCATTATCTCGGTGCTTTAGTGCGTTTAGAAGCCATTTTCTAAACAGGTAACATCTACAATCAAGCCAAATTAAAAAACCAAGTCTTGCGAACAGGACTTGGTTTTTTTGCAAGATGATCTTGCAAGATGACGATGCATTATTTGTACAACGCATCATCGATCATGTTCATGCGAAAGCAGACTTACTTTAACAGTAAGCTATTAATACGTTTCACATATTCCGCTGGGTCTTCAGGCAAGCCACCTTCAGCAATCACAGCTTGATCAAAAATCACATGCGCCAAATCATCAAATTGATTGGAGTCCTGTAATTTTTTCACCAAAGGATGCTCTGGGTTGATTTCCAAAATTGGCTTCATATCAGGTACAGCTTGCCCTGCATCCTTCAACATACGAATCAATTGTGGTGACAGTTCACCTTCACCTGTTACCAAACAAGCAGGGGAATCAACCAAACGTGTAGTCACACGCACTTCTTTGGTTTTACCGCTTAAAGATGCAGACAATTGCTCAACCACAGGTTTAAATTGTTCTGCAGCCGCGTCTAAAGCTTTCTTCTCTTCGGCATCTTGTAGGTCGCCTAAATCAACTGCACCTTTAGACACGTTTTGCATTGGCGTGCCATCAAACTCCTGCACAAAGTTCATCGCCCACTCGTCTACGCGTTCTGCCATCAACAACACTTCAATGCCTTTTTTCTTAAACAACTCCAACTGTGGAGAATGCTTTGCTGCGTTCAAGTTGTCTGCAGTAACGTAGTAAATGGCTTTCTGACCTTCTTTCATTCGCGCTTTATAGTCCGCCAATGAGGTACTGATGTCATCATTGCTTGAAGTGGCATAGCGTAATAATTTCAGGATACGCTCACGGTTACCAAAGTCTTCGCCTAAGCCTTCTTTTAAGACTGAACCAAATTCTTGATAGAATTGCTTAAATTTTTCTTGGTCTTTTTCATCTTCAGACTTGGCCAGATTATCCAACATGGTCAACACACGACGGGTATTGCCTTCGCGGATGGTTTTCACATCACGGCTTTCTTGCAATAACTCACGGCTCACGTTCAACGGCAAATCGGCGCTATCCACCACACCTTGCACAAAGCGCAGATAATTAGGAATCAGGTTGTCTGCCTCATCCATAATAAAAACGCGTTTCACATACAATTTAATTCCCGCTTTGGCTTCACGAGTAAAAATGTTGTGCGGTGCTTTACTTGGCACATACAACAACTGGGTGTATTCAGTACTGCCTTCAACGCGGTTATGCGCCCATGCCAATGGTGCGTCAAAATCGTGGCTAAGGTTTTTATAAAACTCAATGTACTGTTCTGCACTAATTTCGTTTTTATTGCGCGTCCACAACGCACTGGCCGAGTTAATTGCTTCCCACTCATCAGTTTTCACATACTGACCTGCTTTCGGTGTTTCACCTTCAGCTGCTTCTTCTTGCTGCCATACTTCTTTCTGCATTTGAATTGGCAAACTGATGTGATCAGAGTATTTATTGATGATCTGCTTAACTTTGTAGCTTTCTAAATAATCCAGCGCATCTTCACGCAAGTGCAGAATAATATCGGTACCCCGTTCTGCTTTGTGAATTTGCTCGACATCAAACTCGCCAGTACCCGCACTGCTCCAACGCACGGCTTCATCTGCAGCCAATCCTGCACGGCGTGATTCCACAGTAATTTTATCTGCCACGATAAAACCTGAATAGAAACCCACACCAAATTGACCAATCAATTGCGCATCGGCTTTTTGATCGCCCGTCAATTTTGACATAAAGTCTTTGGTGCCCGATTTGGCAATGGTACCCAAATGCTCAATCGCATCCTGCTGACTTAAACCAATGCCATTGTCTGAAATGGTCAGGGTTTTCTTGTCTTGATCTAAGCGGATACGCACACGTAAATCTGGATCATTTTCATAATATTCAGGATGGTTGATGCCTTCAAAACGTAATTTGTCGCAGGCATCCGATGCGTTAGAAATCAGTTCACGCAAGAAAATTTCAGGGTTGGAATAAAGAGAATGGGTCACCAAATGTAATAACTGCGCCACTTCGGCTTGGAAACTGTGTTTTTGGCTGTGCTCGCTCATTCATCACTCCTTAAATTCATAAACATGGTTATTGTTGGATGTGTTTATGAATTGGAGTGATTGCCTAATTTTTCAAGCCTAAACCCAGAAAAATTTAAAAAGGTGCACGTTGATAGACCTGATTTAAATGATCCTCTAATTTCTGCTGACGCAAATTATACACTTGGGTTAAACAATCGACGGAAGCGCCACAACGATCACGCAATTCTAACCAACGAAATTGTTCATCACGAATTTGTGAACGCGTCCCCATAGCGACCAAACGGCTAACAATACGATAGGTGGTTGCCATTTTCACATCGGCATCATTGACCGCACGATGTTCACAAATGGCATGTTCTGTTGGTGTTCTGGCTTTCTCACAAGAAAAACTCGCCGCATGCCCCGCGACACTCAGCATTAAACCAACACATATAGGCCAACCGTATTTTATCAACATGAATTAATTCCTTCTTTATCGTTCTTTACTTTATCTTTCAGACTGTAAATGAACATGGCACATGCACTCAATTTTTTCATTCGATACATTTGTTATTTTTTGCGATAAAAAACCCCATCATAAAGATGGGGTTGCGCTGATTTTTATTATTATAAAGAGCTACTTTTTATAATTAAAATTTGTAGCTATAACCGATGGTGTACACCATTGGGTCGATGTCCAGATCAAACTTTTCAGCTCCTAATGCAGCAGCAGTATCTGCTGTTAAAGTAACTTCAGGACTCAATTGTGCATAACGTGCATCAAAGAATACACCCCAATTTTTCGCATCAGCTGGCTGGAAGTTAAAACCGATTTGACCTGCAAAACCAAAGTCTTCTTTTACATCTTTAACAACACCTTCTTCATCCCATGCGATAAATGCCGTACCACCGACACCAATGTATGGTGTAAAACGGGTTGAATTTTTAAAGTGGTATTTAGCAGTTAATGTTGGCGGTAAATGCTTAATCTTCGCACCATTATCACCATTCACTAGTACATCATGACTAATTGGTGTAGCCAACAATAGTTCCGCAGAGATATTGTCGTTAAAGAAATACTCTACAGATGGTGTAAATGCATATTCATGATCAGCTTCAACATTCACAGGGCCAATTAAAGTATTTAGTGATGTATCAGCTGTTGGAGAAATTACAGAACCACCAACTTTAACTTGCCATTGACCTGCCATAGCAGAAGCAGACATTCCCATTAATGCAATTAGAGCAACTTGCTTTAACATTTCAAAACCACCTTTAGAATAAAAATCTTAACGCTTAATTAATATTAAACATGACCACTATTAATATGCAACACATATTAAACATAATATTTTAATTATTTTATAAGCTATTCATTATTATATAAATTTATTTTAAATAGACTAAATTACTTGGTTTTAAAACCCGAGTTAATTAATAGAGTTTATATTATTATTTCCCGACTATATTACTCAATTTTATTTAAAAAATATATTAAAAGGTTTATTTAAAATACATCTTATATTTATTTAAAAATTAAAACAAATTTATTTTAAATAGATTAATTCACTCGGGTTTTATATTTTCAAAAAACAAAAAACCAATAAAAATTATTTAAATTAAATAAAGAGAATTAAAATCATCTTCATTCTAATATTAGAAGTTAATTACAACGAAAATGAATCATTCTGTTTGAAGATTTTAAATCGTGTATTGAGATTCAATCGGCAGATGTAAGGATGAACTTGAGGAAGATTCTTCTTGTCGTTTTAGCACGATGCTGCAACGTGCCCAACCTATTCTGAACACGTGTGCTTACACATTTTGGTGATGATTTACAGCACCATCGCAGCAATCCAACCAAAAATGATCAATGGAATATTAAAGTGAATAAAAGTCGGTACCACACTGTCCTTCATGTGGTCGTGCTGCCCATCCATATTTAAACCCGAAGTTGGCCCCAAGGTTGAATCCGATGCTGGAGAACCCGCATCTCCTAAGGCTGCTGCTGTACCAATAATCGCAATGGTTGCTGCAGGGCTAAAACCGAACTGCAAACATAAAGGCACATAAATAATTGCTAAAATAGGCACGGTAGAGAAAGATGAGCCAATCCCCAAGGTGATTAACAAACCAATCAATAACATTAAAAATGCAGCCAAAGCTTTGCTATTGCCAATCCATTCCACCGACGCTTCTACCAAAGCAGGCACTTGATTAGTCGCTTCAATCACTGAAGCGAAACCTTGTGCAGCAATCATAATAAAGCCGATGAGTGCCATCATACGCATACCTGTAATGATCACATCATCTGCTTCTTTCCATTTGAAAATTCCCGCACAGCTTAAAATGGCAACACCCACCAAACCTGCCAGAATCATCGAATCTGAATACAATTGCACCGCCAAGGTTGCAATAATCGCAAACACTGCCATCCACAAGGTAAATTTTGCAATCTGAGGCGCTTGTAGGGTTGGCGCGGCGGTATTTGCATTGAGCTCACTCGAAATGCTTTGAGTACGTGCTACCTGCACATCTAGATAGTGTCGTGGCTTGCGATAACTTACAAATAACGCGATCAATAGCCCAATAAACATCCCAAACACAGGAATAAACATGGCAGCAGGAATATCTTCATTTTGAATGGCAAAACCATACGGAGCACCAAAGGTATTGATATTGTGCGCCAAAATATCATTCAGAAAGATTGCACCGAAACCCACAGGAACAAACATATAAGTGGCAACCAAACCAAAAGTCAGCAAACAAACCACTGCACGACGGTCTAGGTTTAAATGATTGAAAACACTTAATAAAGGTGGAATCAATACAGGAATAAATGCAATATGTACAGGGATTAAGTTTTGTGAGAAGACCGCTGCCAAAGCCACAGTAAAATAAATCAGATATTTAACGCGGTTCTGTACCTTAGTATTACTGCTACCTGTTAAAGTGCGAATCAGTTTGTAGGCCAATAAGTCAGGCAAACCTGAACGTGCCAAAGCCAAAGCAAATGCACCTAAAATACCGTAAGCAAGGGCAATTTTTGCACCACCACCTAAGCCATTATTAAACGCATCTAAAGTGCCTTGTAAGCCTAAACCAGCCAGTAAACCACCTGAAACTGCACCAATAACCAAGGCAAAAACCACAGGCACACGAGCCAACGACAATCCGAACATGATTGCAATGGCAGCAAGAATTGCGAACATAAGAGATGAAAATTCAAAAAAGAAGCTATTTTATCAGAGATTATGCAGATTGGAGTTGACCAAACATTCAACTCCGACAAGCGTTTCTGATTTAAATTACTGCAGCATGTGAATTTGCATGACCTAAAGCAAAATCACGGATGGCAGTAGCAACCGCTTGCGGCTGACTAAGAATCGCCCAGTGATTAGCTGCCAATTCCACACGTTGAAAATCATCTACCCAAAGCGACATTTCATCAATCAATTCAGCACCCACAAATTGATCATATTTCAAGACAATAGCTTGCACAGGACAAATTGCATAACGTTGACGCGGCTTTAATAAACGTGGGATAAAATTGGCACGATATAAATTGACGCCATAGCGCCCATCTTTGCGGATATTAGGATTGATCGCAATATCTTGATCGCGTTCTAAGCGCATCACTACCTGACGCCATTGTTCAGGTTGAAAGAACTGCCAAACTGTAGGCGCAAGTGCAGGAAGTTGAAAGGCAGCAATATACCAAGATTTACGCATTTGTTTGAAAAATTTAATTTTATTTTCAGAAAACTGCTTACGCATCCAGAACGCTGCATGATCCAAACATGGGCCTGAAATACTGCTGTACGATAAAATTCGTCCCTTTAATTCTGGATCCGTCACTGCTTCCCAAGACTGAATTGAACCCCAGTCATGAGCTGCCAAGTGAAATGCACGCTGCCCCAAAACGGCATTAGCAACAGCCATTAAATCTGCAGCCAATTGAGCCAAGCTATAGGCACGAATGGATTTGGGAATGGAGGATTGTCCCGCACCACGTACATCGTAACTCACCACATAAAAATCTTGTACCAACACGGCAATCACTCGTTCCCAGACTTCTTGGTTATCTGGATAGCCATGCAGCAAAATCAATGCAGGTGCCGTTTTTTCCCCCCAAGTTTTGACATAAAGCTGTTGATAATCTGAGGTTTCAATCCATTGCGTTTGTGCTTGCATAGACATCCTGTTGTTTATTGTTGACATGATTGCTCTTGAGAATAACAAAATATGCCATTGGCTTGCTCAAATTTCATACTAATATAAGAAAAATCTACTTAAGGCTCTATAAAATTTCCCATGAACCTCATCAAAAAATTGCAGCAACTTCCTATCGTTTCTAAATACTTTTTAAATCGGTACCCACCCTATCGGGGTGCAGGTATTGAAATTGATCAAATCGATTTAGCCAACCACCATGTCCGTGTCAAAATGCCACTCACTCGCAAAAATCAAAATATTGTCGGCGTACATTTTGGCGGCAGCCTCTATTCCATGGTAGATCCATTTTATATGTTAATTCTGATGCATCACTTGGGTTCAACATATATTGTTTGGGATAAAGCGGCAACGATTCATTTCCTCGCCCCAGGACGCAGTACGGTGTATGCCGATATTCGCCTGAGTGCCGCTGAAGTCGAGGAAATCAAACAGATCGCAGAAGACTATGCTCCTCTGACACGTCAATATACGCTCAATATTATCGATGAATCAGGTGTACGAATTGCAGAAGTGCATAAAACGTTATATATCCGACGTAAAAAGCCCAAAGCCGTAGCAACGTAATTTTTAGCTGACATAAAAACGCAGAATCTAATGATTCTGCGTTGTTGGTAATATTATTTTAATCAAAAGACAAAAAGATCAATGTCACCGACAAACTTCTCTACTCTTTTTGAGCAGGTATGAATTAATTAACGTATTACTGTTGATACATCAGTGGATCATAAAAATTATAAACATTGATAGTATTTAAAATTAAAGGATCATTAAAATGAAAAAAAATCTTGTGCCAATCTTTTCCCTACTTTGTTTCTATTCATCGACATCCCTCCATGCTTTGGTGCCGAATACATTTACCAAAGTCCAGACTTTGAAAAATGTGGCTTATGGATCTCATCCTCAACAAGTGATGGATGTCTATTTCCCTGCCAAAGTACTCACAGATCAAACACCAGCCCCGCTCATGATGATGGTCCATGGCGGTGCTTGGAAAATGGGTGATAAAAATCATGCTGCTGTGGTCAAAAATAAGCTGAGTTACTGGACCAAGCAAAACTGGATTTTTGTGTCTATCAACTATAGATTAGTTCCGGATGTGACCGTACAGCAGCAAACTCAGGATATCGCCCAAGCGCTTATTTATATCCAAAATCAGGCACCGCATTGGCATGCTGACTCAAAACACTTGGTACTTATGGGGCATTCCGCGGGCGCACACCTGGTCAGTCTATTAACCGTTCGCCCCCATTGGCTAGCACCCCAGCCACAGCCTTGGCGTGCTACTGTTGCTTTAGATAGCGCGGCTTATGATATAGAAAAGATAATGCAAACACGTCATGCACGTTTTTATGATCAAGCCTTTGGTGATCAACCTTCCAAATGGAAAGCCCTTTCTCCGATAGCTCAGCTACATCAAGCTTTACCTGCATTCCTCGCGGTGTGTTCAACCATCCGTGCAGACCAACCCTGTACTCAAGCTCGACAATTTATTCAACAAGCACAGAAATTCGGAACTCAAACCCAGTTATTGCCTGTCCGACTTTCACATGCTGAAATCAACAAGTCATTGGGACAAAATAATGCTTATACTCAAGCAGTCAATCAATTTATCCAAACGCATTAATTTTTCAGCTTGCGTATAAAAAACGCAGAATCATAAGATTCTGCGTTGGATGTACTGAAATATAAGTACTTCAGTAGGATGGCATGGCTGTTCGTATTCAGATTAACGCTTTTGCTCGATGGCTGCACCAGCACCACCACCAACAGCACCACCGATTGCAGCGCCTGCATTACCACCTATCACTTCTTTACCTAAAATTGAACCAATCGCACCGCCAATTCCACTATAGGTTGCGTTACGGTTAGAACCATCTTGGGTTTTACTTCCAACTGCCGCACCTGCACCTGCGCCGGCTGCTGCACCAACACTACCACCTACGCTGTTACCCGCTGCGCCACCAACGGCACCGCCTAATGCTGCAGCACCAATACGTTGGTCATTAGAACTCATGCTTTCACAACCCGCCATAAGCATGGTCGATACTGTGGCAATTGCCAATACACTCAATACTTTTTTCATGGTGATCACTCCCCCTCGGTCTATTCGCTCTCAGCTTAGTGCATATTGCGGTAACAACTTTGAAAAATCTGTTACCAAGCACAGTAAGATATGAGTATTTCTGTAAAATGCTTAAGGCATCATAAAGGATTCTGTACCCTCTTCTTCAAGTACCACCACATCACGTGTGGTTTTACCATCTTCAGTAAACACAGCATGAGAAACTGTTTCTTTGCTTTCAGGCGTTTTGACCCGATCCAGTTTTAATGTGCGATGAATTGGCGCCTGCCCCTGCTTATATTCCATGCCTTCTGCATCAATCGTTTTCACTTCAGAAATGACTTTACCATCCTGCTTTAGGGTTTTATTCAACTCAATTTTTGAGGTTGGTACAATCACCCCACCTTTTTGAATCACAGGAATACCCAATTGTTTCTCTGAAAACTGTGCTTGATCATCATCAAAAACAACTTCCTTTGCCACAATATCTTTACCCTGATTGCTCACTTCAAAAATCGTGGCTTCTACATGGCGTATAGGCTTTTCACCTGTCACTGTACGAATCACTTCAGTTTTTAGAATAGGCACAATGGCTTTGTCTTTCACCACAATGCTGTTTGGCATTGGTGCAGCCGAAACAGACACACTCAGTAGCATTGCCGATAAACACAGTGTCAGTCCTCTAAATTGCATAAGCTATCCCCTTAGTTTTCTTGATATTTTTAAATTGTTCTTAATTCACTATATGCAATATTGCGGCTTTATTAAAGCAAAATATGCAACTAAAACGTTGGCAAAAAAAAGACGCCTCGAAAGGCGTCTTTAAATGATGCTTTAAAACGAATTAGAGATCGTTAAATTCATCGCTAAATGCTTGGCTTAATGCTTGATCTACATCAGAGAAATCATTCACTAATGCCAATTCAGCAGCTTCAGCTTCTTGACGACGACGCTCTAAGTGGTAAGCAAGACCCGTACCTGCTGGGATCAAACGACCCACAACAACGTTCTCTTTCAAGCCACGTAAATCATCTTCTTTACCTGTTACAGCCGCTTCAGTTAACACACGTGTAGTTTCCTGGAACGATGCAGCAGAAATGAACGAGTCTGTTGAAAGCGATGCTTTGGTGATACCCATCAATTGACGTTCAAACTTCGCTGGGAACTTGTTTTGTGCAACTACAGCTTGGTTTTCTTGTACCACGCGAATGTAATCCACTTGTTCGCCTTTGATGAAGCTCGTATCGCCACCATCGGTGATTTCAACTTTACGCAACATTTGACGCACGATGACTTCAATGTGCTTATCGTTAATTTTTACACCTTGTAAGCGGTAAACGTCTTGAACTTCGTTCACGATGTAGTTGGTTAATGCCACTTCACCTTTCAAGCGTAAGATGTCATGTGGGTTTTGTGGACCATCAGAAATGGTTTCACCACGGTTCACATGCTCACCTTCAAACACGTTGATGTTACGCCATTTTGGAATCAACTCTTCGTAAATCTCAGAGCCATCATCTGGTGTAATCACTAAACGGTTCTTACCTTTGGTTTCTTTACCAAAGCTCACGATACCTGACACTTCTGCAAGAATCGCATGCTCTTTTGGTTTACGTGCTTCAAATAAGTCTGCAACGCGTGGTAAACCACCAGTAATATCACGAGTACGTGAAGATTCTTGTGGTACACGACCAATAACGTCACCCACACCGATATTTTCGCCATCACGGACAGAAAGAATCGTGTTCTGTGGCAAGAAGTAGAACTGTTCGCCACCATCCACAGTGTCTAATACCACAGCAGGACGTAAGTCTTTACCTGACGCAGGACGTGAAGTCACTGGCAAGATTTCAACTGTGGTCATACCTGTTGCATCATCAGTTTTCGAGGTTGCAGTCACGCCATCAGCAATTTGGCTGAAACGGATTTTACCCGCAACTTCGGTCACAAGTGGATGCGTGTGTGGATCCCAAGTCGCCACAATACCGCCAGCTTCTACCGCTTCGCCATCTTTGAGCAAGATTGACGCACCGTATGGCAGTTTATAACGCTCACGCTCACGACCTAACTCATCGGCAATACCAATTTCACCTGAACGTGAAACAGATACCAAGTGACCTTTAGCGTGTTGTACAGTTTTCACGTTATGGAAACGTACTGAACCTTTGTTACGCACTTGTACGCTATTGGCTGCAGAAGTTCGGCTTGCCGCACCACCCACGTGGAATGTACGCATGGTTAACTGTGTACCTGGCTCACCAATCGATTGAGCAGCCATTACACCCACAGATTCACCTGGATTCACCAAGTGACCACGTGCTAGGTCACGACCATAACACTTCGCACATACACCAAAGGTCGATTCACAAGATACCACTGAACGTACTTTTACTTCATCGACACCTTGCTCTTCTAAGAAGTTAGCAAGTTTTTCATCAATGAGTGTGTTACGTGGCAGAATAACTTCGTCTGAACCCGCTTTCTTCACATCTTCTGCAGTTACACGACCTAATACACGCGTACCAAGGTTTTCAATGACATCACCACCTTGAATGAATGGTGTCATCACTAAACCGCCATAAGTACCGCAATCTGGCTCAGTAATTACCAAGTCTTGTGCAACGTCAACCAAACGACGTGTCAAGTAACCTGAGTTCGCTGTTTTCAATGCGGTATCGGCCAAACCTTTACGCGCACCGTGAGTTGAAATGAAGTACTGAAGTACCGTCAAACCTTCACGGAAGTTCGCTTTAATTGGCGTTTCAATGATCGAACCATCTGGTTTCGCCATCAAACCACGCATACCCGCCAACTGACGAATCTGTGCCGCACTACCACGCGCACCTGAATCCGACATCATGTAGATCGAGTTGAATGATTTTTGCTTCTCGTCTTCACCCTGTTTGTTTTTCACAGTTGTGAATGACAAGTTGTCCATCATCGCTTTAGCAACTTGGTCGTTGGTACGTGCCCAAATATCGACCACTTTATTATAACGCTCACCCGCAGTTACGAAGCCTTGCTCGAACTGTTGTTCAATTTCACGAACTTCAGTTTCTGCTTTTTCAATAATTGCTTGTTTTTGTGGTGGAATAACCATGTCTTCCATACCCACAGAAACACCTGAACGTGTCGCTTGACGGAAGCCCAAGTACATCAATTGGTCTGCAAAAATAACCGTGTCTTTTAGACCTAATTTACGGTAGCAAGAGTTGATTAACTTTGAGATGTTCTTTTTGTTCATCTCTAGGTTAATTTGCTCGAAGCTTAAACCTTCAGGCACAACTTCCCAAAGCAAGCAGCGACCTGGTGTCGTATCTACAACAATAGTTTGTTGCTCACGCTCACCATTTTCATTGATTACGGTTTGGTGTACACGTGCTTTTACGCGAGCGTGTAAGTCAACTTGACCCGTTGCAAGTGCACGGTTTACTTCGTGCGTATCTGCAAACACCATGCCTTCACCTTTGGCATTGATTGCATCACGCGTGATGTAATACAAGCCCAAGACAACGTCCTGAGATGGTACGATGATTGGCTCACCGTTCGCAGGAGACAAGATGTTGTTGGTCGACATCATTAACGCACGCGCTTCTAATTGCGCTTCAAGTGTTAATGGTACGTGTACCGCCATTTGGTCACCGTCGAAGTCAGCGTTGAACGCAGCACAAACGAGTGGGTGTAAACGGATGGCTTTACCTTCAATCAGGATCGGTTCAAATGCTTGAAGACCTAAACGGTGAAGTGTAGGCGCACGGTTCAACATCACTGGGTGTTGACGAATGACAGATGCAAGTACATCCCAAACTTCTGGGGTTTCGCGCTCAACCATTTTCTTCGCAGCTTTAATGGTGGTTGCTTGACCTGAAGCTTGTAATTTTGCAAAGATGAATGGCTTGAACAGTTCAAGTGCCATTTTCTTCGGAAGACCACACTGGTGTAAACGTAGGTTTGGACCAACGGTAATCACCGAACGACCTGAATAGTCAACACGCTTACCAAGTAAGTTTTGACGGAAACGACCTTGCTTACCTTTGATCATATCTGCCAAAGATTTAAGCGGACGCTTGTTTGAACCTGTGATTGCACGACCACGACGACCGTTATCTAACAAGGCATCAACAGACTCTTGTAACATACGTTTTTCGTTACGTACGATGATATCTGGCGCTGCAAGGTCAAGAAGACGCTTCAAACGGTTGTTACGGTTAATCACACGACGATAAAGATCGTTCAAGTCAGAAGTCGCAAAACGACCACCTTCAAGTGGAACCAACGGGCGAAGATCTGGTGGAAGTACAGGCAGTACATTCATCACCATCCATTCAGGCTTGTTGTTCGACTCTTTGAACGCTTCCATCAACTTCAAACGCTTAGAGGCTTTTTTCAGCTTAGTTTCTGAAGTTGTTTGTGGAATTTCTTCACGTAAACGAGCAATTTCAGCTTCAAGATCGATGTCTTTTAACAAGTCTTGAACTGCTTCAGCACCCATTTTCGCAGTGAATTCATCACCATGCTCTTCTAGCGCATTGAAGTATTCTTCGTCATTGAGAAGTTGATATTTCTCAAATGGCGTCATACCTGGGTCAGTAACCACATAGGATTCGAAATATAATACGCGCTCGATATCACGTAAAGTCATATCAAGTAATAAACCAATACGGCTTGGTAATGATTTCAAGAACCAAATGTGTGCAACTGGAGAAGCAAGTTCGATGTGACCCATACGCTCACGACGAACTTTTGCAGTCGTTACTTCAACGCCACATTTTTCACAAATGACGCCTTTGTATTTCATACGCTTGTATTTACCACACAAGCATTCGTAATCTTTTACTGGACCAAAAATTTTGGCACAGAATAAACCATCACGTTCAGGCTTAAACGTACGATAGTTAATGGTTTCTGGCTTTTTAACTTCACCGTGAGACCATGACTTAATCATTTCTGGTGACGCAAGACCAATACGGATGCGGTCAAACTCTACTGGAGCATGACCGTCTGAATCCGTCTTTTTGCGCATGATATCGAGCAAGTCTTTCAATTTTTTTCTCCGTGTGCTGGGAGGCTGTTTTCACATCCCAACTGGGTCACAAATATTGTTTTTTAACTGAGTTTTAATCCCCCTTAATCCCCCTTTTTCAAAGGGGGAAAAGTCCCTCTTTTATAAAGAGGGATTTAGGGAGATTTAATGGAGATGCTTAGTCACCATTTTTCAGTTCAATGTTGATACCTAAAGAACGGATCTCTTTGGTCAATACGTTAAACGATTCAGGCATACCTGGGTCCATATAATGGTTACCATCTACAATGTTCTTATAGATACGGGTACGACCTTCAACGTCATCCGACTTCACAGTGAGCATTTCTTGAAGCGTGTATGCAGCACCGTATGCTTCAAGTGCCCAGACTTCCATCTCACCGAAACGCTGACCACCGAATTGTGCCTTACCACCCAACGGCTGTTGCGTTACAAGTGAGTAAGAACCTGTAGAACGTGCGTGCATCTTGTCATCCACCAAGTGGTTGAGTTTGAGCATGTACATATAACCTACAGTCACTGGACGGTCAAATTTCTCGCCTGTACGACCATCGTACAACACGGTTTGACCAGAACGTGGTAATTCAGCCAGTTCAAGTAATTCTTTAATTTGACCTTCTTCTGCACCATCAAATACAGGAGTAGCCAACGGAACACCTGCACGTAAGTTGCCAGCCAATACCAAGATTTCATCATCAGTTAAGCTGTCAAGATCTTCTTGCTCGCCACCAACTTTGTTATAAATCTTGTCTAGGAACTCACGTAGTTCAGCAATTTCACGTTGTTGTTTGAGCATTTTATCAATTTGCTCACCCAAACCTTTGGCTGCCATACCCAAGTGTGTTTCAAGAATCTGACCCACGTTCATACGCGATGGTACGCCTAGTGGGTTCAATACGATATCTACTGGTACACCGTTAGCATCGTGCGGCATGTCTTCTACAGGCAAGATGTTTGATACAACACCTTTGTTACCGTGACGACCCGCCATCTTGTCACCCGGTTGGATGCGACGCTTAACAGCAAGATAAACTTTAACAACTTTCAACACGCCCGTAGTGAGTTCATCGCCTGTAGAAAGCTTACGTTTCTTCTCAGCGAATTTCTCATCAATTTCAAAGCTCTTCTCTTTCAAGAAAGTTTGAATTTGAGTTAAACGCTCAGCAATTGCTTCATCACTTGGTTGAATTTCAAGTAGATCAACTAACTCTAAACCAGACAACACATCTTCAGAAAGTTTGTCGCCACGTTTAGTTGTACCGCCACCGTTAGATTCTTGACCTTTTAATAAGCGGATAATACGTTCACGCGCTGCTTCTTCAAAGATTTTGTATTCTTCTTTCAAGTCTTTGCGGTATGCATCAAGTTGTGCTTTTTCAATCGCTTGTGCACGTTCGTCTTTTTCTAGACCATCACGGGTAAAGACTTGAACGTCAATCACAGTACCTTTAGTACCTGATGGAACGCGCAATGATGAATCTTTCACATCTGCTGCTTTTTCACCGAAGATTGCACGAAGCAATTTTTCTTCAGGGGTTAACTGAGTTTCACCCTTAGGCGTTACTTTACCAACAAGAATGTCGCCTGCAGTCACTTCAGCACCAATGTAAACGATACCAGACTCGTCTAGTTTAGACAGTGCAGCTTCGCCCACGTTTGGAATATCAGCTGTGATTTCTTCCGCACCCAATTTGGTATCACGTGCAACACATGACAATTCTTGAATGTGAATCGAAGTTAAACGGTCTTCTTGAAGTACACGCTCAGAAAGCAAGATCGAGTCTTCGTAGTTATAGCCATTCCAAGTCATGAACGCGACACGCATGTTCTGACCGAGTGCAAGCTCACCGCCATCTGTAGATGGACCGTCAGCTAATACATCACCACGACCTACCTTATCACCCATCTTCACCAAAACTTTTTGGTTAATACAAGTGTTTTGGTTTGAACGTGTGTATTTGATCAGGTTGTAGATATCTACACCTGCTTCACCCGCGATCATTTCTTCTTCGTTCACACGAATGACTACACGTGAAGCATCGACATATTCAATACGACCACCACGGTTTGCAATCACACATACACCTGAGTCATGTGCTACGTTCGCTTCCATCCCTGTACCCACAAGTGGTTTATCAGCGATAAGCGTCGGAACAGCCTGACGTTGCATGTTCGATCCCATCAAGGCACGGTTGGCGTCATCGTGCTCAAGGAATGGAATCAGTGATGCTGCTACAGATACAACCTGCTGTGCAGAAACGTCCATGTGCGTCACGCGCTCTGGCGGCATACGCACGAAGTCACCTTGGTGACGTACAGATACGAATTCTTCTGTTAAATTGCCATCTTGGTCTACGCTTGAGTCCGCTTGCGCAATGATCGTGCCTACTTCTTCAATTGCAGATAAATACTCAACTTCATCGGTTACACGACCATCAACCACTTTACGGTATGGCGTTTCCAAGAAGCCAAAATTATTACATTTTGCATAAACAGAAAGCGAGTTGATCAAACCAATGTTTGGACCTTCAGGCGTTTCAATTGGACACACACGACCATAGTGAGTTTGGTGTACGTCACGTACCTCAAAGCCTGCACGTTCACGTGTCAAACCACCTGGACCAAGCGCAGATACGCGACGCTTGTGGGTAATTTCAGACAACGGGTTGTTTTGGTCCATGAACTGAGACAATTGGCTTGAACCAAAGAATTCTTTGATTGCAGCAGCCACTGGCTTCGCATTGATTAAATCTTGCGGAGACAGGTTGTCTGTTTCAGCTTGTGACAAACGCTCTTTTACAGCACGCTCAACACGTACCAAACCAACACGGAATTGGTTTTCAGTCATCTCGCCCACTGAACGTACGCGACGGTTACCTAAGTGGTCGATATCGTCGACTTCACCTTTACCGTTACGGATTTCAATTAAGGTTTTCAGTACATCGGTAATGTCTTCGTTAGACAAAATACCTTCAACTTCACGTGATTTCTGATCTGTACCCACTTCGTAAGGACGACCCAAACGACGGTTGAACTTCATACGACCTACTGGCGATAAATCATAACGCTCAGAAGAGAAGAACAAGTTATTGAACAGATTTTCAGCGGCTTCTTTCGTCGGTGGCTCACCTGGACGCATCACTTTGTAGATTTCTACCAAAGCATCTTCACGACCAACAGTTGTATCTGCACGTAAGGTGTCCGCAATGAACGAACCACGGTCGATGTCATTGGTGAATAGGATGTTAAATTGTTTAACACCACCTTCTGCAAGTTTCACCATGATTTCATGGCTTAACAAGGTGTTTGCAGCAATCACATCGCCATCTTTTAGCTGGATGTCTTCTGCAGTAATACGTTCGTACAAGTACTCATCAGGAACTGAAAGCTTCTCAAGACCAGCTGCTTCCATTTGACGTACGTGACGCGCATTAATGCGTTTACCTTGCTCAACAATCACTTTGCCGTCAGTATCAGTGATGTCAAATTGTGCCATTTCGCCACGTAAGCGTTCTGGGACAAGGTCAATTTGGTAGCTACCCATGTCTAAATAGACAGGTACTTTCTCAAAGAACAAGTCTAGGATTTGTTCATTGCTATAGCCCAATGCACGCAACACTACAGTCGCAAGCAATTTACGACGACGGTCAATACGCACATAAACGAGGTCTTTGGCATCGAATTCAAAGTCTAACCATGAGCCACGGTAAGGAATAATGCGTGCTGAATACAACACTTTACCGCTCGAGTGGGTCTTACCTTTATCATGGTCAAAGAACACGCCTGGTGAACGGTGTAATTGAGAAACAATTACACGCTCAGTACCGTTAATCACAAAGGTACCGTTATCCGTCATCAATGGCATTTCGCCCATGTAGACTTCTTGCTCACGCACATCTTTGATTGATTTCGTTTCACGATCTTTAATGATCAAACGAATTTTTACGCGCATTGGTGCCGCATAAGTTGAGCCGCGAAGAATACACTCACGTACATCAAACTCAGGCTTACCAAGACTATACTCAACAAATTCTAAAGCAGCATTGCCAGAATAACTTTCTATAGGAAAAACTGAACGAAATGCGGCTTGGAGACCGATATCTTCGCGGCTTTTTGGAGTTTTGCCATCTTGAAGGAAAGTACGGTACGAGTCGACTTGAATCGAAAGCAAGTACGGTGCATCCATTACTTGGGGCAATTTACCAAAATTCTTACGGATCCGTTTCTTTTCGGTATATGAGTATGCCATCTGGAGTCCTCGGAAAGTAAACTAAACCCGCCTGCAGAACGGGTTTAGAAGGAATTACGCAGGCCGATATGGCCACCACTCTTTACAAATGCTGCAATTTTTAGTGGTATTAAAACGCTTAACAATATTTTTAAATGTGGAAAAATATTGGTAAGCGTTTGATTTTATTGATTTATATTGTTTTCGATGGTTTTCCCATCATTCAAACAAAAATCGAGCCGATAATTGTAACGCAAAAAGGCTGATGACCCAAGAGCCATCAGCCATTTTTTGGAGTCGATTATAAAAAAATCGACTCCCCTTAAGATTACTTAAGTGTAACTGTAGCACCAGCTTCTTCAAGTTTCTTCTTAAGCTCTTCACCTTCTTCTTTAGAAACAGCTTCTTTGATCACTGAAGGAGCGCCTTCAACGATGTCTTTAGCTTCTTTAAGACCAAGGCCAGTAGCTTCACGAACTGCTTTAATTACAGCAACTTTGTTCGCACCGAAAGAAGTCAACTCAACGTTGAATTCAGATTGCTCTTCTGCAGCAGCAGCGCCAGCGCCTGGAGCAGCAGCAACAGCAACAGCAGCAGCTGATACATTGAATTTCTCTTCAAAAGCAGAGATAAGTTCAACAAGTTCAAGAACAGTTTTTTCAGCAACTGCGTTTAAGATTTCTTCGTTAGTTAAAGCCATGAGAATAACTCCAAATGGAAATTGAATGGTGTGGAAATAAATTTAAGCTTATGCAGCTTCTGACTCGTTTTTCTCTTTGAGCGCAGTAATAAGGCGACCCAATTTCGAAATAGGAGCTTGAAGAACGTTTGCAAGCATAGTAAGCGCTTTTTCTTGGTTCGGAAGATTCGCAATTACGCTAACTTCAGCACCTTGATAAAGTTTGCCGTCAAATGCAGCAGCTTTAAGTTCAAATGCTTTATTCGTTTTAGCGAATTCTTCGAACAAGCGTGCAGCTGCACCCATGTCGTCTTCAGAAGTTGAGAAAGCTAAAATTGTTGGGCCAACAAGGTTGTCGTTCAAGATCGTGAATTGCGTATCTTGAAAAGCACGTTTAGCCAAAGTATTACGTACAACACGTGTAGTAACACCTAATTTACGCGCTTCAACACGTAGAGCCGTTAATTGCTCAACGCTCATACCTTGATAGTCAGCAACAACAGCAGAGAACGCTTTAGAAGCAACTTCGTTAACTTCTGCTACGATCTGTTTTTTGTCTTCGATAAGAAGAGCCATTGTAAAACCTCCTAACGGTGATTTATGTGCTTACGTGAAGCACACTCCCAATTCGTAAATTCATTGCTGAACTTACACGCGGAGGAGGAATAAATCACACCACCGCGTCTACCCAGGCTGGAAGATTAAGAAAGCAGCATAAAACTACTCTCGCCTGAGGTCTTTGACGCTGATAAATTCTCATTTACCAATTCAAAGTCCGCCTGAATATCCCCCTCTCCTGCTAGGAGAGGGTTAGGGAGAGGTTTAACCCTCATCCCGACCTTCTCCCAGAGGGAGAAGGAGACTTTTCAGGACTTTAAAATTCTTTCTAAGTCAGACTTAGTTAGAAACGTTCTGTACATCAATAACAAGACCAGGACCCATAGTAGAGCTCAAAGTGATCTTTTTGATGTATACGCCTTTAGAAGTTGCAGGCTTTAACTTTTTCAAGTCAGCAACTAAGGTTTCAACGTTTGAACGAACTGCTTCAGCAGTAAAGCCAACTTGACCAATCGCAGCGTGGATAATACCCGCTTTGTCTACACGGTAACGCGCTTGACCTGCTTTTGCATTTTTAACTGCAGTCGCAACGTCAGGAGTTACAGTACCCACTTTAGGGTTTGGCATTAAGCCACGTGGACCAAGAATCGTACCCAACTTACCTACTACGCGCATTGCATCCGGAGCTGCAATCACAACGTCAAAGTCAAGGTTACCCGCTTGAATGCTTTCAGCTAAGTCGTCGAAACCAACTACGTCTGCGCCTTCAGCTTTAGCAGCTTCTGCAGCAGCACCTTGAGCGAAAACAGCTACACGTACAGTTTTACCAGTACCTGCAGGAAGTGTAGTCGCACCACGAACAACCTGATCAGATTTACGTGGGTCAACACCTAGGTTTACCGCAACATCCAAAGATTCTTTGAATTTAGCAGCAGGAAGGTTGTTTAGAACTTCAACTGCTTCTTCCAAAGTGTAAACTTTGTTTGCTTCTACAGCAGCAGCAATGGCTTTTTGACGTTTAGTTAACTTTGCCATGTCTTATAGCTCCACATCCAAGCCCATAGAACGTGCAGAACCAGCAATGGTACGCACACGTGCTTCTAAATCAGCACCAGTTAAATCTGGTTCTTTAGTAGTCGCGATTTCTTCTAATTGAGCACGAGTCAACTTACCAACTTTGTTTTTGTTAGGTACAGCTGAACCCTTTTGAATGCCTGCAGCTTTCTTAAGAAGAATTGCAGCAGGAGGAGTTTTCATGATGAATGTGAACGACTTGTCGTTGTACACAGTGATCACTACAGGAATTGGCAAACCTGGTTCAACTTTTTGTGTAGCAGCATTGAATTCTTTACAGAATGCCATGATGTTAACACCACGTTGACCTAATGCAGGACCAATTGGTGGAGATGGATTCGCTTTACCAGCTGGAACTTGCAGCTTGATATAGCCGTCAATCTTCTTAGCCATTTCAAATTACCTCTGGGTACAAACGCCGCTAGGCTCCCCAATATTTTAAGTAACGATACCGTTACAACAACAATGCCCGATTCATCATAAATCGGGCGTTTTCCAACCACTCAAACTTAAACGGATTTTTCGACTTGACGAAATTCCAGCTCAACCTGAGTAGGTCGATTAAATACATTAATTGTCAACGTTAAACGTGACTTCTCGTATTGAACTTCTTCCACCACGCCTTTAAAGTCGGTGAATGGACCATCAATCACAAGTAATTCTTCGCCTGGTTCAAACATCGTCTTCGGACGAGGTGCTTCACCAGTATTGCGTACACGTGCAAGAATCGCGTCAGCTTCTTTTTGCGTAATTGGGGCAGGCTTTTCTGCTGTACCACCAATAAAACCTAAAACTTTTGGACACTCTTTAACAATGTGCCAAGTTTCATCGTTCATTTCCATTTCAACCAATACATAGCCTGGAAAGAACTTACGCTCTGACTTACGTTTCTTACCATCCTTCATTTCTACCACTTCTTCGGTAGGAACAAGGACTTCACCAAAGCTATCGGCAACAGCGCTACGCTGGATTCGATCATTAAGCGAACGCATCACTTGTTTTTCATAACCTGAGTAGGCATGAATAATGTACCAACGTTTCATAGCTCTTTTACCCGATAATTAACTTGATTGCCCAGCCTAACAAATAGTCAAAACACCACAATACAATTGAAGTGACTACAACAACAATCAATACATGCCATGACGTTGTTACAGTTTCCTGTTTAGTAGGCCAAGTGACTCGACGTAACTCAATACGTGAATCTTTAAGCAAACGAACAAAGCCTTTGCCTTGATGGGTGGCGTATAATAAACCTAAAGCCACAACGATACAAGCCAAAATTACCCCAACACGCACCCAAATATCATTGGCTGATGCCCAATACGCAGGAAGATGCTGATTCACCATCATCGAAGCGATGAATAAAATCAAAGCGATACCCCACAACACGTAGTCTAATGGAGAACTCGATTGAACAACTTCAGCAGAATTATTTCTTTGAGGGATTGGCGCGTCGCTTAATGCGTCACGCGATTTATCATTCGACATTTTTGTACTCGTCGTAGAATTCGCGACTTATTATATGACTAGATTAGCCGACATCAAGCTTTTTTAAAAAAAGTGGCAGGCCAGGAGGGACTCGAACCCCCAACATTCGGTTTTGGAGACCGACGCTCTACCAATTGAACTACTGACCTACAAAACAGAACGAGAGCCAAAGCTCTCGACCTGTTTAACACATTCTATAATTATGCTGTTACTTTAGCAACAACACCCGCACCTACAGTACGACCACCTTCACGGATCGCAAAACGTAGACCTGGGTCCATTGCGATTGGGTGGATTAATTCTACTGACATTTCAACGTTGTCACCTGGCATTACCATTTCAACGCCTTCTTTCAACTGGATTGCACCAGTTACATCAGTTGTACGGAAATAGAATTGTGGACGGTAACCGTTAAGGAATGGAGTGTGACGACCACCCTCTTCTTTAGAAAGTACGTATACTTCCGCATCGAATTTAGTGTGTGGCTTGATTGTACCTGGCTTAGCAAGTACTTGACCACGTTGTACGTCTTCACGCTTAGTACCACGTAAAAGAACACCACAGTTCTCGCCCGCACGACCTTCGTCAAGAAGTTTACGGAACATTTCTACGCCAGTTACAGTTGTTTTAACTGTGTCTTTGATACCAACGATTTCAACTTCTTCGCCTACTTTCACGATACCAGTTTCTACACGGCCAGTTACTACTGTACCACGACCAGAAATAGAGAATACGTCTTCGATTGGCATTAAGAATGCTTGATCGATTGCACGTACTGGCTCTGGGATGTAAGTATCAAGCGCTTCAACAAGAGCAACTACAGCATCTTCGCCATATTGACCTGATTCACCGTTAAGTGCAGCAAGTGCTGAACCACGGATTACTGGAGTGTCGTCGCCTGGGAAGTCGTAAGTAGAAAGAAGTTCACGAACTTCCATTTCAACCAATTCGATTAACTCTTCGTCGTCTACGATATCGCATTTGTTTAAGAATACGATGATGTAAGGTACACCTACCTGACGAGAAAGAAGGATGTGTTCACGAGTTTGTGGCATTGGACCATCAGTCGCTGAACAAACAAGGATCGCACCATCCATCTGAGCAGCACCAGTGATCATGTTTTTAACATAGTCGGCGTGACCTGGGCAGTCTACGTGCGCGTAGTGACGAGTTGGAGAGTCGTATTCTACGTGAGAAGTATTAATTGTAATACCACGTGCTTTTTCTTCTGGTGCAGAGTCGATAGCAGCGTAATCTTTCGCTTCACCACCAAACTTACGTGCACATACTGTAGCAATCGCAGCTGTTAAAGTTGTTTTACCATGGTCAACGTGACCGATTGTGCCCACGTTAACGTGTGGCTTATTACGTTCAAACTTAGCCTTAGCCATGTTCATCTTCCTCGTTTACGTCGAACACAATGCTGAGTAAAACTCTGCCCCGACATATCGCCTAAAAAACTAGACACCTAATACTTGAAAAGCAGACTAATAAGCCTGCTTTTTGAAAATCTTGTGCGAATAATCGCTAAACTGTATCTGGAGCTCTTATCGAGATTTGAACTCGAGACCTCTCCCTTACCAAGGGAGTGCTCTACCACTGAGCTATAAGAGCGACAAATCCTTCGATGGAGCGGGAGACGAGGATCGAACTCGCGACATGCAGCTTGGAAGGCTGCCGCTCTACCAACTGAGCTACTCCCGCATCTATGTTGGTAATTACCACTTCTATCGAAGTTAATGGTGGTGGGAGAAGGATTCGAACCTTCGAAGCTTACGCGGCAGAGTTACAGTCTGCTCCCTTTGACCGCTCGGGAATCCCACCATTTTCACACTTACTCAGTGTTCGTTCTTTACTTAACAACTCAAACTCCCTAAGATGGTGCCGGCACACGGATTCGAACTGTGGACCTACTGATTACAAGTCAGTTGCTCTACCAACTGAGCTATGCCGGCGTTTCTTAGTGTTTCGTACGTTTCGTATCGGAACGGTGTGCAGTTTAGCAAAACTTGAAATCCGTGCAAGTGTTTTTTTCAAAAAAAACGCTAAAAACTCATAAAATCAATCCATTTGATGATAATTCAACCGCTTTGATCACTGCGCGAGCTTTTATTTGGGTTTCATTCCATTCAGATTCAGGATTTGAGTCCGCAACTAGACCTGCGCCTGCCTGCACATAGACCTTATTTTGACGAATAACACAGGTACGAATCGCAATCGACATGTCCATTTCGCCATGCCAGCCTAAATAACCAACAGCACCACCAAAAACACCACGTTTTACAGGCTCAACTTCATCAATAATTTCCATGGCACGAATTTTTGGTGCACCCGAAAGTGTCCCTGCAGGGAAAGTTGCCTGAAAAACATCCAAAGCATCGACATCGTCACGCACTTCACCTTGCACATTGGACACAATATGCATGACATGCGAATAACGCTCGATCACCATTTGATCAGTCACTTGTACTTTACCAATTTTGGCGATACGCCCGACATCATTACGCCCCAAGTCAATCAGCATTAAGTGTTCGGCAATTTCTTTTTCATCCGACAACAAATCTTGCTCAAGTGCCAAATCTTCTTCTTTGGTTTTACCGCGCGGGCGTGTACCTGCTAAAGGACGCACAGTGGCAATACCATTTTCCAAACGCGATAAAATTTCAGGTGATGAGCCGACAATATGAAACGGCTGATCATCGCCCAAAGTTTTGCCTTGTACCAAGAATAAGTACGGCGATGGGTTGAGATGGCGCAAAGCACGATAAACCTGTAACGGCTCACCATCAAAATCTGACACCATGCGATGTCCAGGCACCACTTGCATAACATCGCCTGCACGAATGTATTCTTTGACGGTATCAATGGTCGCCAAGAATTTTTCTTTGCCTGTAAGCGATTCAAAATGTGGTGGCGTATGTTTTTCTGCTTTTAGACTAATCGGGGTTGCTAAAATTTCTTCTAGTGCATCGAGTTGTTGTTGTGCCTTGTCATAAGCATCTGCCTGCGCTGCATCGGCATGCACAATTAAGAACAAGGTATCTTTTAAGTTATCAAACACGATGACTGTTTTAGACAACATCATCCAAATATCAGGCAAACCGACTGGATCTGCTGCAGGCACGTTTTTTAAACGCGGTTCGATATAACGCACTGCATCGTAACCAAAATAACCCACCAAACCACCTGTAAAGCTTGGCAATTCAGGCAAGTCAGCTTGCGTAGGCACTTTAAATTGCGCTTGAAAATCGCGGATATACTGAAACGGCTGTGCACAAGTTTGTTTTTCGATTGAACCGTCAGCATGTTGGATGGTGAGTTCACCCGCATTACAGGAGAAAACTGTAGATTCACCCAAACCAATAATTGAATAACGTGCCCAGTTTTCACCACCTTCTACAGACTCAAACAAATAGGCTTGTTGATGCTGCTTCAAACGTGCAAATACCGACAATGGAGTTTCGGTATCGGCCAAACGCTGGCGATATACAGGAATGAGGTTGTAGCCTGCTGCTTTAAGTTGTTCAAATTGAGTCAGAGTGGTCATGTGAAGCTCTCTATATTTCGATGTAGCAATGTTTTCGATAAGACGAAGTGAAGGACGGTTGTAGATTGACTAGCGTCGCCATCGAAATATGGGCATTACAGCCTGACTCATATTGATATCCTTTATAGCAATTAGCGTAAAATTATTTGATTTTTGAATCTTAAATATTTAACAATTCAGTTAAATTATCCACAATTTGTTGCGGCTGACAATTGGCAATCGGCTCACCATGATTATAGCCGTAGCTGACCACAATACAATCAATCCCCGCTCGACGCGCGGCTTCAACATCATTAGAAGAATCACCAATCATCAAGACTTGAGACTTCTCCACTTGATAATGTTCAACACAATGCAGCAATTGACGCGGGTGTGGTTTACGCTCCTCAAAGCGATCTCCACCAATCACATCAGCAAAATAGTGTTGCATCTCTAATGCTTCAACAATGGCACGAGCAGGTAGTTCAGGTTTATTGGTCACACAAACTAAGGTTTTTTGTTGTGCTTTTGCCCAGTCCAAAAATTCAATAATGCCCGGGAATGGTTGTGTGTCGATACACGGATCGGCATTATAAACTTCTAAGAAGGTGTTCAGTAGCTGTTGTTGCTGTTCAGGATGAACTTCGCCCATTAAGTGCGATAAGACACTATTGCAAAATACCGCAGTTCCCTTCCCCACCCAAGTTCGCACTTGTTCCAGTGTTACCAAAGGCAGTTGCAGTGCATTTAAACTCATGTTCATGGCGCGGTATAAATCTGTCGCAGAATCGACCAAAGTGCCATCTAAATCAAATAAAATGACTTGACGTGTATCAAGCTGAGCAATAGACATTCTTCCCCCTAAATGAACAAAGGCATGCGATCGCATGCCTTGATTGTAAAGCAAAGGCTGCTTATTTAAACAATAGCCAAGCCAAAACTGCCAAAACCACCAAGACAATCAGTGAAATCAAGCCAACAGAAGCATTTTTTTGCTGTTCTTTCTCTTGTTCCACACGAGAAACAGGCTGCTCGACAGACACAGGTGTTGGCTCTGCTGGAACTGCATGAATATCCACGCCTTCTGGAATAGGTGCTGGTTTTGGTACTGCCACGCCTTGCGGCATACCATCACGGTTTAATTGCACAGAACTGTCACGTTGATTCAATTCAGGCATTCCCTGCTCGTTCATTTGCTGTGCAGGTGTTTTTTCTGTTTGTGCTGTGACTTTTTCAGCAGTTTCGGCGACATCTGCCGCATGTTCCAATTCAACCGCAGGCGCAAATACTGAAAACTTTAAGCTGGCAAATTGGACGATATCACCTTCTTTAAGTAAGGTTTCATCGGCAATGCGTAAATCATTTACAAAAGTGCCGTTGGAAGAATTTAAATCTTGCACATACAGCGCTTGTTCTTTAAGTAAAAAAGCCGCATGTTTACGTGAAATTTCTGCCGATTGCAGCATCAAATCTGCACTTTGATGACGCCCCACCAACATATCACGGTCGATACTAATTTCTTGGCCAGTAAATTCACCGCTAATTGCTTGTATTTTCCAAGTCATAAATAACTTCTCTCGTGTGATTTGGCGACATCATAACATGCCCTCAACCACAATCTGCGCAGGATACGTTTAAGGTGTAGCGCGAATTGTGGTCGTAGTGACTGTATTTTTAGTTTTGCTGACTTCCTGCTGCGGCAAAACTACGTTTTGGCGCTGTACCGCAGGCTCAATCGCAACAGGGGTGCTCACCACCGTTGCTGTGCGGTTTGCAGACACTGCTGATGGTAAGGTTTGATAAGTTCCTGTTTGCGGCGCAACTCGAGATACAGGCAAACGCTGCTGATAAACATCGCTAACATTCTCAGGCAGTTTAGCAAAGCTACCATCGGCATCCATTGCCAACTGAAGGCTATACAATTGGCTATAACGCTGCTGCGAAATACGGCGAATATCCTGACTATCTCCCACAATGGTTGGGTGAATAAAAATCAATAAATTACGTTTTTGATTAGATTGACCATCGGAACGGAATAAACGTCCCAACCCTGGAATAGCACCCAAACCTGGCACAGCCTGACGACTATAAACCGAGTTATCAGAAATTAAGCCACCTAAGACAATGGTTTGTCCGTGCTCGGCCAAAATAGAAGTTTTAATTGCGCGTTTGCTGGTGACTAAATCCTGCGCCTGACCTTTATTGGCTTTGACATCTGACACTTCTTGTTCAACTTCCAAGCGTAGTGTTCCGCCTTCACCAATATGTGGCACGACTTTTAAAGTAACCCCGACATCTTTACGTTCAATAGTGGTATACGGATTTGCCACACCACCATTGGTAGATAATGAACCTGTTACAAAAGGAACGTTTTCACCAACCACAATATAGGCTTCTTCATTGTCCATGGTCACAATAGATGGCGTAGACAATAAATTGGATTTGGTTTTTTCCTTCAAGGCCTGAATCATCGCACCATATAGCTTGCGTGAACCATCACGACCTTCACGATAATCACCCAACACCAATGACGTACCTGCACCAATCGCACTGCCTGCGCCTGCTGCACCACCAGTTAAATAGCCTGCAGCAACATTTTTTAAACTTGCACCAATATTGTCAAAATTAATTAGACCGATACCGCTGCTTAAATCGCCCAATGCCCACTGCACACCCAATTGGTCGGCATCGGTACCTTCCACTTCTATAATCGCAGCTTCAATCAACACTTGTTGACGACGGGTATCTAGTTGCTGAATGGCCGATTCAATTTCACGCATCAACTGCGGATCGGCTTTGACCACCAAAGCATTTTGCGAGCCATCGGCAATAATACTGACACCATTACCATTAAAACTGGTGATGTTGTTTTGATTGTTGCTATTCGAGCTGCCACCCAAATTAATACTTGGGGTGGAAATAGTCGATGAATTACCTGTGTTGTTATTTGTGCTGCTTAAATTACTAGCACTGTTGTTGTTACTGTTGCTATTTGCATTAGAGCTGCTGCTCACCGCCTGTCCTGAAACCAGACCTTGCAATATTTCTGCTAAATTCTGTGCACTGGCATATTTCAAGCGAAAAACCTTCAAACCACCCAAACGATCTGCCGCAGGCACATCCATCATTTCAATCATTTGACGAATGCGTTTACGTGTTGCGGTATCGCCTTTGATGATAATACGATTGGTACGGTTGTCCGCCACAATACGCACACGCGAACCTTTAACATCTTTCGCAGCCCCTGTCGAACTCATCGACTCAAGCAAGCCAATCACTTCTTCGGCCTGACTGGATTGCAGGCTAATCGCCTCAATATCATTCTGCCCCGTACCATCTAGGTTACGGATAATGCTTTCTAACTGGTAAATATTACTGGCACGATCTGACACGATTAAGGCATTGGTGCCCCCTACCGCTGATAAGTGTGCAAATTGTGGCATAAGCGGACGTAAAGCAGGAATCAGGTCATTGGCATTGGTATTTTCCAGCCATATCACTCGCGTTACAATTTGATCACCACGCGCATTTTGACGACTGTCATAAGGAATGCCTGAGCTTTTAACATTACTGTCAGGTACAAGGCGAATGGTATTTCCTGATGGAATAGCCACCACACCATTCACATTCAACACCCCTAGAAATAGGTCATAGACTTCATTTTTATTCAGGGCTTTGTTGGAAATCACCGTGACATTGCCACGCACACGCGGATCGACTGCAAAGTTCTTGCCTGTAATATCGGCCACTTCATTAATAAATGCAGTTAAGTCCGCATCACGTAAATTAATTTTCCAGGTTTGCGCATGACTTGCAGTACTCACCATTGCAACAAGCGGTGCAGCAGCCAGTAATGCCCAAAATGGACGCTCATGATTCAATAAAGCCATAATCTACTGTGTTTCCTAACCCTAAATATGCCTCTGCATTATTCAACATGCCGATTCATTTAAAAATTTTGTTGTATGGTCATCACCTGATCACCACGTTTTATTTCTAATTTCACCTGACCTTCACGACGCGCTTGTTCTAATAACTGCGCATCGTTTTGCCCTTGCCCGACGTTTTGTCCATTTAAAGACAAAATACGGTCACCTGGCTGTAAACCCAGTTTATTTCTTAAAGCGGCTGGCGTACGTGTGGTCACTTCATAACCATTGCCCGTATTTGCCTCAACACCCATCTCTTTTAAATATTGTTCGCGATCTTCCTGTATACGCTGCACTGCCTGTCCAATGGCATTATTCGGTTGTGCGGACTGCGTAGGTGCAGTTACAGGAGCTTGATTACCACTTGGAATTAAAGGTGCGATAGGTTGATTTAAACCATTTTCAATACCTTTAAACAATACTTCACGCGTCGCGCCACTGCTATGACGTAAAATCACCCGATCCCAGTAGACTTCTGCCAATTGGTACTGACTCAAATCAATCACATCACCCACACGGTAACGCTCTGCCACCTCATTCACTTTAATGACCGCAGAAGAAAACTGACTCGGCTGCCCAACCACCACACCTTGCAAAGTCATATTTAGTTGATCATCGGCAGTGTTGCTGCGCCCAAGTTCTTGAAACAATGCAAAGGAGGTAATATTCGGGATTTGTGGTTGCTGTGAACCCAACTCCACCCGATCAATTTGCATGACTTGGGGCGGCGCAACAACCCACCAAAATAAACTCGCCAGTTTCCAACACAGATACAAAATCAAAAAAGCTAAAAATACTGGCGCAGCACGATCAAACTGCTTCCAGTGCAAATTCCCTAATCGTTCAGAGAGTGTACGCATTAGAAACCTCCTTTTAATAGAGGTTGGCGAGTGCTGATCACATAGGTATCTAAGCCCGCTTTGCCTTCATAAGAGGCGATATTCATCAATAAGCGTTGCGTGAGTTGCACATCTAGCATCAAGCTTTGATCAAGCGCAATATTCAGCATTTTTTGTTCACGTTGATCGCGAATATCAAATAACAGTTTGCCATTTTCATCGGACAAGCTGCCTTTTAACGCGGGGATATTCATACGGTCTTGGCGCTGAGCAAAACGATACAGCAATTCACCACCCGCCCACTGCAGTTGTCCTTTGGCTTTGGTGAAGCCTTGTTGTTTTTTAAAATTCAAATGGATATCTTTGAGTTGAATTGCATTACTTGGCCACTGCCAGTCCACGATACTTTTTAAGGTTTCTGGCGCAACCTGTCCATCTAAAGATTGCACCAAGACGCTACCAAAACGATAGCCAACAATACCTTCGAGTTTAGTATTGCCACTATGCACTTCAACATCTGCAGCGACACGCAATAAAACTAAATCTAAAGGACGTGTATTCCAACTTAAAGAACCACGTAACTGTCCCTTATGCCAATCGGCTTGCCCCTTCCAGATATTGCCACTCACATTATGTAAGGTCTGATTATTTTTATAAAATTTTGAAATTAACCACGCTGCTGGAATTTGTAATAACACAAAAAACAAAAATGCAATGAGGGCGAAAATCCACCACGTGATGTATTTGGGTTTCTTTATCATGCCACCACGACCAACCTTACTAATTTTTCTATGAATGACTTTTTATAACACTCACACATTATGCACACTTTTTCGGCGTCGCCAATTGATACAGATAAAAAAACCAAGCCGTATTGCTTGGTTTTTGAACTCTAAGTCAAATCAATGACAAATTGATGAAGCTTAGATTAGAAAATCTTCAAGTTTTGCGCCTTTTTCTAATTCAGCGACTAACCAGCGTGGTTTTTTACCACGACCAGTCCAAGTATCTGTAGGATTTGTTTTGCTACGATAACGTGGCGCTACTGTTTTACGCGGGCTTTTCTTACGCTTGCTTTCGCCAACTTCCAAAATCTGCTCAATGCTTAAACCCAAATTGTCTGCAATCGCTAAAATTTGATTATAGGCATCTTCAATTGCTTGATCTTTTTTCGTGGCAATTAATGCTTCCGCTTCAGCTTGTAAACGCTTTAACTGTTCTACAGACAAATTGCTAATATCAGGCATCATACTTACTCCAAAAACTATGCTTTTTATATTCAGTTATTAAATTAAGCAGATTCATTCTATTTTTATCAAACCGAAGCGTCAATAAAAAATCTACTACTCTACATATAAATAACAGTCGGACATATTATGAACTGATTATTAAGATTTAATCAAGAATATGCGGTACGGTTTTTTCTATTTTATGAATACCCGCGCGTACATTTTCAGGGATTAAGGTTTTTTGCATATTGACGCGATCTACACATACAATCACCGCATCTGCCTCTGCCACCACCATTTGCTGTGCTTCACTGTGGATTAAATAATGCATACGCATGGCACTATTACGCAATTCTTCTACCCGAACGCCAATTTTTAAAATATCAGGATAAACCACAGGACGTATATATTTGCACTGATTTGAGGCAATCACAGTCAAAACATCTTGCTGTAAAATTTTTAAATGGTCTAAATAATATAAACGCGCACTTTCAATATAACGGTAATAGATCACATTATTGACATGCCCAAAAGCATCCATATCTCCCCATGCAACACGCTGCTCAAAAACAATTGGATAATCTGCTAGTGTTAACACAACTCACCCTTAAATTTTAATTTCGACAAAATTAGAATTATTTTCAAAGATTAAATTTAACTGTTTTAATAATTCAGGCTGATCTTTTAAATTAGATTTAACTCTTAAATAACTCATTAATACGTGTTCAGGATATAAATCCAGTAATTGCTCGGCTTCTGAATAACGCGCTGTTGCTGTAAAAATATGCCATTTGGCAAAACTAAATACAGGTAATGCAGGGTATTTCTGTTCCCACAGATTTATTTGCTGTTCAATTTTGGCATAATCAGGTTGTTGTTTTAACAACTGCTGTTGGAACCATAAATAAAACACTTCCTGATTAAACTGTTCACTCAACATCTGTACCGCAAGACGTTCATGTTGTGCGGCCAAATCAGGCAGACGCGACAATAACTTCAACCACAACACCTGAATGGCATAAGACTGACTGAAAATCTGCTCACTTAAATCACTATAACGCTGCTGCAAAGCCTGTAAATTTTCTGCATCAGCCTGCTCAAATTGGGTTAATAACTCAGTCAGCCACTTTTGCTTGGTGTCTGCATCTAAATGCCCGTATTTGGTCGAACGTAAATAATGCCAAGGATATTGCGTGGCAAATTCGCCCCACAAGGCAATTAAACGTTTTTGATAAGCCGTTTTGACTTTAAATAACCACGGCGATAATTCGTGCTGATTCAAAAACTCTAAATGCGTCAAAGCTTGTTCAGGTTGTTGCTGCGCTAAATAAATTTCAATACGCTGTATTTCTGCCAACTCAAACGCCATGGCACTGCTTTGATTTAAGGCAGCCAACGCTTGCGGATATTGCTGTTGGATGGAGTGCATACGTGCTTCCATCACTCCTTTGAGCAAACCTGACTGGGCAAACACCTGTCGAATAAACTGGTGTTGATCTTCTGCAGCATCTAGCAACCAAATGACCGCCAATTGCTCATATGGATGCAGATTTTTAAAGTTAAATACTGTTTCAACCTTACGCTGTTCACGGCTAAAATAGCGCTTTAACAACAACCATAAAATTTGTAGCGAAACACTGATCGACAAGAAAAAGAACAACAACAACCAAATATTGGTTTGTAATTGCCATTCGCGCCAATACACATAAACATAGCCTGAACCATACCCATAACTCAGTACGCTCAGCAAAGCGACCAGTACAATACTGACCACCACATAGGCGAGTAAAATCTGTTTCATTTATACCGCCCCCAATAAAGCACGTGTTTTTAAACTCGGCGTTGGAACGATATTTAAGTTTTTAATTTTTTCTAATTGCTGAACCAATTGTTGTGCTTTCTGATCAGGCAATTGTTGTAATAACTGAATAATGTCATTCACTTCTTGTTGATATTGCACATATTGACCTTGCATAAAGACTTGTCGAGCCAGCAATAGACGCAATTGCGCTTCTTTTAAAATAATCTGACGCTGCATCAACTGTGTCGCAGGTTGCTTGGCAGATTCAATACTCAGCCATTTTTGCCAAAAAAAACGATCATCGACATCGGCAGGGTTCAGCTCAGGCTGTTGAGCTTGCTGTTTTAATTGTTGATCTAACTGTTGCAACAACTGACTTACTTGTTGATATTGCGCATCACGTGTTGTTATGAATTGTTGAATTTGTTTCTGATCTTGCTGAATGACTTGGTGCAAACTTTGTTTCAAAGCAGGGGCTAAAGCATATTCGTTCAACTCACGATCTAAATTTGCCAGTTTTTCAGTCGCATAGTGAAATTGCTGTTGCTGTAAGGAAAATTCCACCAAATCCAATTGCTGCGCCACCATATCTACTGGTTGAATCGCATCTTCTTGCTGCACAGCGCTGGATACTGCGGGCTGTTCTGGTGCATCTTGGGTATAATTACGGCGCTGCAAAGCCACCAACTGATCATTTAAATTGGCATTGGTTTTTTCTGCAAGATGCAAACTTTGACTGAGTTGCTGTTGTTGCGCTGAAATTTGCATCACATCAAAACTTAATTTGACGATCCAGACCAAAGCGATCAACACCACTATCACAACCAGTTTTTTCATAGTTTTCCTTGCATGCGCATCATTTGCTGCAATATTAATTCTGTTTTTAAATGGGTCAACTTGAATACGTTATATTTTGTATGATGCTGCGTTTGATAATCGAGCAAAATTTTCTCTAAACGATCACCCAATACCCAATAATGACCTTTGTTCAGTAGATCGAAATCCCGCTGAATTAAGCTTAGCCAGTTTAACCAACTGGCTTCACTGCTGATCATCATGATAAATTCTGAAGATTGTATTAAACGTGCGCGTACTGCCTGCATTTTTTCAATAGAACTGGCAGGACACTCCCGCCGATACAATACAAAATTATGGATCTGCATCCCCTGATCAAGCAGTGTTTGCATCATAAATTGCCGTCCGCCCTCGCCACGCCAAAAGGCAATGTGTGTGCCGACTTTCAAATTTTGCAAACACGGCAAACTCAGCATCCCTTCGGAAGTTTCAACCTGCGGGACTTCGCTGTAAAGACCATATCCACGTAAAACTTCTGCTGTTTTCTCACCCACAGCCACCCAACGTATATGCTGCAAATCCTGCAATGATATTTGGCTTCGGGCTAAATATTGCATCCCAATATCGACAGCAGTCGGACTAACCACCACAATAATATGCGTGTGAGGCAACTGGGCATATAAATTAGCCAGTTGCTCCGACCACGGCTGTGCAGAAAGCTGCAACAAGGGCAAATCAATGACCTCAATATGCTGTTGTTGCAAAGCCTGAGTTAAGGCCTCTGCACGATCTTGAGGTCGGGTATTAATGAAGAGCATGGGCTTCTGGTGCAATATGAATTATTGATACAGGGCTTTGAGTAATTCGCCCGCACCCTGTGCCAATAAAGCTTTTGCCAATTCTTCACCTAGCATTTCAGCCTGTTCAGGTGCGCCAAATTGCACAGCTTTAAGAATGGTTTGCCCATCGACACTACCAACACGACCTTCAATCTGCAACTGACCATTCTGCAAAGTTGCGTAGCCTGCAATTGGCACCTGACAACCGCCTTCCAAGTAGGCATTAAAAGCACGTTCGGCACGTACACAGACATTGGTTTCGGCATGCATTAACGGCAAAATTAAATCCAACACCGCCTGATCTTGGCTACGACATTCCAGACCCAAAGCCCCTTGCCCAACGGCAGGTAAGCTCACATCAGGCTGAATGGTATGACGAATACGCTCTGCCAAGCCCAAACGCTTTAATCCTGCACTGGCTAAAATAATCGCGTCATACTGACCATCATCTAGCTTAGACAAGCGCGTACCCACATTGCCACGTAAATCAATAATCTCTAAATCTGGACGTGCTTTTAAAATTTGGCATTTACGGCGCAAGCTTGAGGTTCCAACTTTAGCACCCTGTGGTAAATCTGCAAAACTGGCATAGTGATTCGACACAAAGGCATCGAGTGGGTCTTCACGCTCACAAATGACCGCCAAGCTCAGACCTTCAGGCAATGCCATGGGTACATCTTTCATAGAATGTACGGCTAAATCGGCACGCCCATCCATTAAAGCGGCTTCTAATTCTTTGACAAATAAGCCCTTCCCCCCAATTTTTGCCAATGGGGTATCTAAAATTTTATCGCCCTGTGTGACAAAGGTCACCAACTCAACAGTTAAATCGGCATGCATCGCCTCTAAACGGGCACGAATGTGTTCAGCCTGCCATAACGCAAGCGGGCTTTGTCGAGTTGCAATTTTCAGGGTTTTCATCATAGTGGCTAAGCAAGATAAATAAGTTCATCTAAACTTAACCTGATCCCCTAAAAATGCAAGTCTATTTCTTTGCCGATTTATCAATCTGTGCGTATTCATCTGCGATGAGGCTGATCAATTAGAGTTTTTGGATGCGTTCTCGCAATAAAGGCAAATGTCGTCGACTAACAGCCAAACGCTCATCTAGCTCGCGGCAACGTACCTGATACTGTCCTGAATTGACCACTTCTAGCCCCTCCAAAAACTGAATCGAGACCAAGGCATTTCGGTGAATCCGAATAAACTGATCACCAAATTCGGTTTCTAAATCTTTCAGCGTTTCATCAATCAAGACACTGCCATTTTTATGACGCACCGTGACATATTTCTGATCGGCTAAAAAATAATAGATATTTTCTATAGGCACCAACTCTACACCACGATAAGTTTTCGCAGCAATTTGGTGACGTTTTATTTTTAATTCGTCCATATTTTCTTTTTGTTTTAAATGACTCATCTGCGCTTGCGTGAGTTTTGTTAAATGATCTAAAACCTGTTGCAATTCCTGTTGCATAATAGGTTTTAACAAATAGCCTTCCGCATTGGATTTAAACGCATCAAGTGCGTGTTCATCATAAGCGGTACAAAACACAATGGCTGGCATAGGGTCAAGCTCACGCAAATGTTGAGCGCAACTTAAACCATCCATTCCCGGCATTTGAATATCTAATAATATGACATCCGGCTGATGTTCATCTGCCAGTTCAATCGCCTGTTGCCCATGAGCTGCCGTTGCCACCACATGATGCCCCAATTGAGTGACCAAACGTGATAATCGCTCTCTTGCCAGAGGCTCATCATCACAAATTAGGATGTCCATTTCCCCTCCTTTTCAGTTGAATACTTTATTTTTATCAAGTTAAGAAAAATCAGAACAATCACAAGTTTTTTTATTTATAGCGATATTGCAACACCGTCGTGTACATACCATTCCCCGCATAACTTTGAAAAGCGACACTGCGCCCATAATAAGCCTGTAAACGCTGTTTCACGTTTTGTAGCGCGATACCGTGTCCTTGTCTTAAATTTATTTTATCGCTGACATACGGATTTGTAATGACAATATTGACTTGGTTTTGCAATATTTCGATCAATATACTTATCGTACTCTTTGCTAAAACTTTTTCAACTCCATGAAAAATACTATTTTCTAGCAAGGGTTGTAAAGTTAATAACGGAATTTGTACCTGACTGAGCAGTTGCGGTTGTTCAATTTTCCATTCCACGGTCAGACGCTCGCCTAAACGAATTTGTTCTATGTCTAAATATCGCTGGCAAAGTTCAATCTCATCTTTCAGGCTAACCAGTTTTAATTCTTGCAAACTGGCACGAAATAAACGCGACAAATTGAGCAGCATCTGCTCGGCTTTATCGGGATCAATTGCAATTAGACTGATCACATTATTTAAGCTGTTAAACAAAAAGTGTGGATGAATACGGGCCTGCATAGCATGCACCCGCGCTTGCAATTCGCTATGCCGCTGCTGAATAGCTTGTTCTCGGACATAGATATAACGAAAACAAAACGCACCCAAAATCACACCATAACTCAAATGCAGTCCAATCCCATGCATGAGTTCAGCCAGACTAAACTGCTGTAAATGAAAATTTTGCCCAAAATGCAATAAGGTATTTAAGCTGAGTGTCGTGACCAATACGATGGTTTGCAGCAAGATAAAACTCACCATAAACGATAGCGCCAAGCCCATGCGTAAAAAACGTGCCTGAAAAAATTCAACCAAAGCCGCAAAACACAATACCACCCAGTTGATATACAAAATATATTGCAGCACCCGAGCAAAACTTAAGCCATGCCAGCCTTGTGCTTCAGCCAATGCCAAGACCATTGCCAAAGCATTACTGCCAATAAATAATTCAATTAGATATTGCCAACGCCCTATTTTCGTAAAAAAATACAGCTCATGTTGCTCTGCCTGCGTATCAGCATAAGTTTGATTGGCTTGTTCTTCGGCAAGTGAATCTGAATTTGTTATACTCTTGTCCAAATCACCGCTTTTTACTTTATTGAGCCGATATGACCACATCTTCTAATTCCTCAAATCCGTCACAAGCCCAAACTTCGGGTATGTGGGGCGGTCGTTTCTCTGAAGCGACTGATGCTTTTGTTGCTGAATTTACAGCATCTGTTCAATTTGACCAACGCTTTTATAAACAAGATATTGCTGGCTCAATTGCGCATGCAACGATGCTTGCCAAAGTAGGCGTACTTACGACTGAAGAGCGTGACGATATTATCCAAGGTTTAAATACCATTCAGGCTGAAATTGAAGCAGGTCAATTTGAATGGCGTATTGACCTTGAAGATGTCCACATGAACATCGAATCGCGCCTTACTCAGCGTATTGGCATTACAGGTAAAAAATTACACACTGGTCGTAGCCGTAACGACCAAGTGGCAACCGATATTCGTTTGTATGTCCGTGACGAAATTGATGCCATTTTAGAATTATTAAAAAAATTACAACACGGCATTTTGAGCTTGGCAGCCAAAAACACGCATACCATTATGCCTGGTTTTACCCATTTGCAAACCGCACAGCCTGTGACTTTTGGTCATCACCTTATGGCATGGTTCGAAATGTTGGTACGTGACTCTGAGCGTTTAATTGACTGCCGCAAACGTGTTAATCGTATGCCTTTGGGTTCTGCTGCTTTGGCAGGTACCACTTACCCAATTGACCGTGCTTTTACCGCAGAATTGTTGGGCTTTGAAGCTGTATCTGAAAACTCGTTAGATGCTGTATCAGACCGTGATTTCGGGATTGAGTTTAACGCTGCTGCATCTTTAATTATGATGCACTTGTCGCGCATGTCTGAAGAATTGATTTTGTGGACATCGGCACAGTTTAAATTTGTGAATATTCCCGACCGTTTCTGCACTGGCTCATCTATTATGCCGCAGAAGAAAAACCCAGACGTGCCTGAATTGGTGCGTGGTAAAACAGGTCGTGTTTATGGCGATTTAATGAGTCTATTGACCCTGATGAAAGGTCAACCGCTTGCCTACAACAAAGACAACCAAGAAGACAAAGAACCATTGTTTGATGCAATTGATACTGTACGCGGCTCGCTCATGGCATTTGCCGATATGATTCCTGCTTTGGTGCCAAATATTGCAGAAATGCGTGAAGCTGCATTACGTGGTTTCTCTACAGCAACTGACCTTGCAGATTACTTGGTAAAAAATGGCGTGGCATTCCGCGATGCGCATGAAATTGTAGGTAAAGCCGTAGCATTAGGCGTACAAGAAGGCAAAGATTTGTCTGAGCTTAGCCTAGAACAATTACAGCAATTCTCAGATTTGATTCAAGCCGATGTATTTGAAAAAGCATTGACCCTTGAAGCCTCTGTAAATGCACGTGATCATATTGGCGGTACAGCGCCTGCACAAGTTGCAGCGGCAATTGAACGTGCTCAAACACGTCTTGCTCAACTTTATGCATAATCAGGAAGTGAGAGATGTCTAAACAAGTATTTTGTCGTAAATATCAAACCGATATGGAAGCGATGGATTTCGCTCCTTTTCCGGGTGCCAAAGGTCAAGAATTACTTGAAACGGTATCTAAACAGGCTTGGCAGGAATGGCTAAAACACCAAACTACGCTCATTAATGAAAAGCGTTTAAATGTGTTTGAACCTGAAGCGAAAAAGTTTTTGGAAGAACAACGCGAGAAGTTTCTCAACAATGATGCCAGCTTGGAAGTCGCAGAAGGCTTAAAACCTCAAAACTAATCCAAGTACTGTTTTTCATTTTAGAAAATTCAAACCTTGTTCGCATTATCATTAAAAGAGTCTTTACGAAGGCTCTTTTTTTATTCCATTTTTGATTATAGATTGCAGCAACAATGTTTTAAATAAATGAAAATAGATTCAAAAAGTTAAGCTGACTTCCTATTTTTATTTCTCGATTGAAACGTATAATACACAGTCACAACAAAACACTCAAAAATATATTAATTATTGATTTTAAAGACAATAGTTTTAAAAAAAATCACACTAAAAATAATGTAATTTAAAAATACATTTGTATATAAAACGCTACATTCCACTACAATAAACCACATGATTCTTGAGTGTGATTTTCCTATACTTATTTTCAAGGAGATAAGCAATTATCTCTCACTATAATAAATATCCCCGATTTCAATCTCAGATTTCCCCCAAAGTCTGAGATTTTTTTTATCCAAAATTTCGGCTGTTTCAAGCCATAAAAAAAGCCCCATCATTAGATGAGGCTGAATATTCAAAAAAGCTGAACTTAGCGTTCCTGTACTTTTTCTTCAATTTCTTTGACGCTGGTATGACGTACGTCAAAACCTTTGACCATATAAATCACTTGTTCTGAAATATTTCGTGCGTGGTCACCAATACGCTCTAATGAACGTAACACCCACATCACATTAATCACACGTGAAATATGACGCGGATCTTCAATCATATACGTCATAAGAGTACGTGTTGCAGATTGATATTCACGGTCAATATCGGCATCGGCAAGTAAAACACGCAGTGCTTGATCGACATCTAAACGTGCAAAAGCATCCAGTGCATCGTGAATCATGACACGCACTTGGTTACCAATATGACGTGTTTCCATATAGCCGCGTGGCGAACCACCTTCTTCACATAAGTTTTGGGCAATACGGGCAATTTTTGCAGCTTCATCACCAATACGCTCTAAGTCAGTATTGGCTTTAGACATGGCAATCACCATACGCAAATCAATTGCGGCTGGATGACGACGCGCCAAAATCAAAGTTAAGGCTTCATCAATTTCGGTTTCCATGCGATTGACAACGTTGTCTTGGAACTGAACTTCTACCGCCAAGGCTGCATCGGTATCCAAGAGTGCGTGAATCGAGTTGGCAACCTGCTGCTCTACCAAACCACCCATGGCCATAAATTTGGTATTTACATCCTGCAAATCTTCATTGAACTGAGAAGAAATATGGTGACTTAACACAGGATTATTCGTACTCAAGGAATACACTCCACAACAAAAGGATAGACTGACGCAATGATTGAATATTAAAGCACAGCAATGATGACGTTTTTATGACATTTTCTCACCAAACTCTCAAGTCTGATCGTTTCTGTCTTTATACAACATACCTTATACAGATGACAAAATGATTTTATAAGGCTTTCTGAATCAACCAAGCATTCATTTCCTGTACATCTTGTTCAGTCAATTGCCCAACGGCTGCTTTCAACTGTAACACATGCTTCAAATAGTCATACTGTGCATTGAGATAATCCTGCTTGGCAGAAAAGGCGTTACGCTGTGCCAACAGTACATCCACCATGGTTTTTAAACCTTCCTGATATTGCGCTTTGGATGCTCGTGCCACTAAATCTGCTGAATTCATTGCAGCCTGTCGCGCCTGCAATTTGGCTTGATCAGTTTCGACTTGTAAATATGCCTGTTTCACATCGGTATTGGCTTTATGGATTGCTGCATCTAGCTCGGCTTCAGATTTTTGTACCAAAACCACTGCTTTTTGCACATTTTTATTGACCCGCCCACCGCTAAACACATTCCAGTTCATTTCAATCCCGACCTGGTCGAACTGACCATCGGGCGACATGATACTTTCAGGGCTTTGTTTGGCATAACCATAACTGCCCACAGCTTCTACCTGCGGATAACGTGCTGCTTGTTCAACCCGACGTGCATCTTCGGCATATTGTCGCTGCAAACGTGCCTGTTGAATAGCCAAATTTTGAGTTTGTGCCAATTGCGACCATGCCTCTAAACTTTCAGGCACAGGTTTTTGAAATTGAAAGTCATCTCGCAAAACTGCCAAACTTTCTTGATATGGCCCAATCAATTGTGCCAACTGCTCTTGTGCCAAAACCAACTGCACATGTGTTCCAATTCTGTTCGCTCGTGCATTTTGATATTGCGCATTGGCTTCACTGACTTCACTTTTAGCCACCAAACCTTCACGCAGTTTGGCATTCATCATATTGAGCTGTTCCAACAAAGCTTTTTCTTCTTGTAAATATGCTGTTGTTAAAGACTGCTGTCTCAGCACATTAAAATACGCTTCTGATACATTCAAAATATGTTGCTGTCGTTGTAAACGTAAGGTGACTTCACTCAGGCTTAACGAGGTTTTGACTTGTTTCAGGGCTTGCCAAGCATCCCAACGAAATAAAGGCTGACGTGCTGTTAACGCGACTTGACGTGAAGTTGAGGATGAACTGCTTAAAAGCTCTGGCGAGGAACTGGCAATATTGACTCGACTCATTTCCTGACTTTTACGGGTGATATTGCCCGACAGAGTCACAGTTGGCAGTAAATTGCCTTGCGCAAGCCCTAAATTTAATTGATCGGCCTGATATTGTAATTGCTGTGCGCGCCAAGTCGGATCGCTATTTTGAGCACGCTGATAGGCTTGCATTAAATCCAAAGCAAAAGCGCTTGAACTCATCCAACATAAGCATGTCACTAACATCATTTTTTTCATTATTTTTCGATCAACCCACTCTGTAATTTCGTCAATCCTACTGCAATGTATTTTTACACCGCCCATACTAAAGCGAATTTGCATTTTTTTCGTATGACTTTCATTAATTTTGATAATTTTTCATATTATTTCAATTCATTGCAATACTTAAGCAAAGCCATACACGTGCTAACAATCGCTGCATAAAGTGGCACTTACTCACAGGCATGTAACCAAACTCTAGCAGAATACTACAATTTACTCCGTGGCTTTGACTTTACAATGCAAGCTCTCCCCTCGTCCTTCGACCCAAGCTTCTAAAACCGTGTGCCTCACAGCGGATATTTTAAATTTAGAATTTTGGTATGAATGACTCATTTTGAATTTTTGGAATCCATAGTGCCTAAATGAAGGCACTAGATGATGAATGAATACTCATGTTGAATTGCTGTAATGGTTAAATTTCTTCGCGCCAGTAAACTTGCCCTACTGCTTGGCAGTTGTCTGTATTTGCTCGCCTGCCAAAATTCAGATACACCTCCCGTAGCTGAACCACCAAAGGTACAGGCCAGTGCCAGCGAGCCTGTGGATTTGACCCAAATGTGTGAAAATATTCAGCACAATATGCAGCAAATTGACAATACCCGCACCACGTTTGCGCTAGAACAAATTAATCAGGATTTAAAAGTCTGCCTACCCTTGCTGCCTTTGAATGAGCAATTAAATTTGCTCAATCTTTCGACCCAAATGTATCAACGCTTTTTGCATGTAGAACGCAGCGCTGCAGAACAAGCTGCTTTTGATCAACATGCTTTTGATATGGCGCAGCATCCGACCATTCAGCAAAGTCATTTTGAAAACTTTGCCTTGCGTGATCAATATTTATTGAAACATAAGGGACAAGCCTATTTAGAGCTATACGATGCAGGTGAAGCACAGTTGGTTTATCGTCGTAGCCCACAATACTTAGCCATTATTTTTGCGCCTTACATGCCCGATGCCGAGCAGATTTTTATTGAAAGAATGGCCAATGACAATATGCAGCACAGCTTGCGTGATGGTGGACTCACCCTTGATGCTGCCGATTTGGCAGAACGCGCCTTATTTTGGGAAGATTACGTGCAGCGTTATCCTAAAAGTCACTTTATACGGGATGCACGTTATCTAGCCGAAGTGTATGCCTTGCTGCTGTTTAAAGGCACAGTCAACAGTCCTGTTTCTCAGGATTATGTCGATGAATACAGTATCCAACCTGCCGTATTATTTGAAATTAAAAAACTGGCAAAGTTGCAAAAATCTCCCTTAGCACAGCAAGCGCGTAAATTCCTTGCCTTTTTACACATGAGCAGTGAACAACGACTCACTGAAATTGCAGCACAGCCCACTGCACGTGAACAGCGTGAATATGGCGATGATGCTTTAGTACATGCACAGTTGCATCAATATTTAAATTTAAAGAACATCTCCATCCATGCAAAACGCGATTGTTTTAGTGATGCCGTTTGTATTACTCGCTAATTATCCAAAGTCGCTTAAAGCTCAAATACTTGTCATTAGGCATCAAAGAATAAAAGCCGCGCGAAGCCTGCTTTTATACCAACAACGTGCTACTATTTATACAGCTTGACGGAGCGCGAGTAATGCCTCGCTGAGATTGTGTCCATGCTGAGTTTGTAGCCTAAAATCTGCAAACCAAGCTGTAAACCCAAGTACCGTTGAACCTGATCAGGTTAAAACCTGCGTAGGAATCAAGCCCATCTAAAAACATAGCACCCAAATTGTTCCCTTGTTCAAAACAGATCAGTTTGCCCTTGTTTTTGGTCGTGCTTGATTCGTTGATTTCATTCTTCAGGATCATTGCAATGAACCAATTAACGAATCTATCCCCTGCTGATATTTCTGCTCAACACGAGCAAGATGCCAAAGATTTAACCCGCATTTTACCTGCATCGAAAAAAGTCTATATCCAAGGCTCACGCCCAGACATTCAGGTGCCAATGCGTGAAATTGAACTGACTGACACTCCAACAGGTTTAGGCGGTGAGCACAATCCGCCGCTCATGGTGTATGACACTTCAGGTGTATATACCGATCCAAATGTTGAAATTGATCTGAATAAAGGCTTGCCGAACATCCGCGACAGCTGGATTGAAGAGCGCCAAGACACCGAAAAACTAGAAACCCTTAGCTCGGCATTTGGTCAAGAGCGTTTACGCGATATTCGTACTGCAGAGATTCGTTTTGCCCATATTCAAAAGCCGCGTCGTGCCAAAGCGGGTAAAAACGTCACCCAAATGCACTATGCCAAACAAGGCATCATTACCCCTGAAATGGAATATATCGCCATTCGTGAAAACCAACGCCAACGCGAAGGTGTCGATATGCGTCAGCATCCAGGGCAAAACTTTGGGGCTAAAAACTTAACTGAAATCACGCCTGAATTTGTACGTCAGGAAGTGGCTGAAGGCCGTGCAATTATTCCTGCCAACATTAACCACCCAGAATGTGAGCCAATGATTATTGGTCGCAACTTCTTGGTCAAAATTAATGCCAATATTGGTAACTCGGCACTGGGTTCAAGTATTGATGAAGAAGTCGCGAAAATGACTTGGGCGACCCGTTGGGGCGCAGATACCATCATGGATTTATCGACAGGTAAAAACATCCATGAAACCCGTGAATGGATTATCCGCAACTCGCCTGTGCCAATTGGTACTGTACCTATTTATCAGGCACTAGAAAAAGTAAACGGCATTGCCGAAGACCTCACTTGGGAAATCTTTAAAGACACGCTGATTGAACAGGCTGAACAAGGTGTGGATTACTTCACCATTCACGCAGGCGTGTTATTGCGTTATGTACCACTCACGGCCAATCGCTTAACAGGTATTGTATCGCGTGGCGGTTCAATCATGGCGCAATGGTGTTTGGCGCATCATGAAGAAAACTTCCTTTACACACACTTTGATGAAATCTGCGAAATCATGAAAGCTTACGATGTATCGTTCAGCTTAGGTGATGGTTTACGTCCGGGTTGTATTCAAGATGCCAACGATGAAGCACAATTCAGCGAACTGCGAACTTTGGGTGAATTGACTCACCGCGCTTGGGAACATGATGTGCAAGTGATGATTGAAGGCCCGGGGCACGTACCAATGCACATGGTCAAAGAAAATATGGACTTGCAACTTGAAGTCTGTAAAGAAGCACCATTCTATACACTCGGCCCATTAACCACGGATATTGCACCAGGTTATGACCATATTACTTCTGCAATTGGTGCAGCGATGATTGGTTGGTACGGTACTGCAATGTTGTGCTATGTGACACCTAAAGAGCACTTAGGCTTACCGAACAAAAAAGACGTCAAAGACGGCATCATCACCTATAAAATTGCAGCACATGCGGCTGACCTTGCCAAAGGACATCCGGGCGCGCAAGCACGTGACAATGCCTTATCTAAAGCACGTTTTGAATTCCGCTGGGAAGATCAGTTTAACCTGAGCCTTGACCCAGATACCGCACGCAGCATGCATGATGAAACCATGCCAAAAGAAGCGCATAAATCTGCACACTTCTGTTCAATGTGCGGACCAAAGTTCTGTTCGATGAAAATCACGCAAAACGTGAGAGATTATGCACAAAATCAAAATGCTGCGAACAAAACGGAGCAAGTAGATGCAGAGGTCGAATCAGGTCTCAAAGCCATGAAAACCGCTTATCAGGAACATGGTCAAAAATTATACCATAAGCTCTAATTTGTTTAAAAAGCGTTTGTATTCAATAAAATCTCAGTTAGGATGAAATTATGCTTTGCTCATCCTGATGAGAATTTATGAAGATTATTCAACAAGCAACTTATGGACAACACGATGCACAGATTCACCAACGTGAATACCTGTATCGTGGTTTTATTCAGGTTGAAAAAGTCAGCCTGAGCCATCGCTTGTTTAATCAAACTACATATACCCCAGTCCTTCAGCGTGAACTCATTCAACGCCCTGAAGCGGCTGGGGTACTCATTTATGATGCACCACAACAAAAATTTGCCCTGATTGAACAATTCCGTATTGGTGCAATTGATGATTGCGACTCGCCTTGGCAACTCGAAGTGATTGCAGGCGTGCTAGATGGCAATGAATCACCTGAAAGTTGCATTCGTCGTGAAGCTTTGGAAGAATCGGGCTGTGAATTAAAAGAATTACAACATTTATTCAGTTTTTATCCATCTGCGGGTGCATGCGCAGAATTGTTCCACTTATATAGTGCGAGCACCACGTTACCACAGGAAGGTGGCGTGTTTGGTATGCCAGATGAAGGAGAGAATATTCAATTACACATTCTTGATTATCAGGAAATTCCAAACTTGCTGACCAATGGTCGGCTAAAAAACGCACCTGTCATCATGGCATTGCAATGGTTACAACAACAAATTAAAACCGTGAAGGATGTCTAAGGGGTCAGGCATGACTTTATTCTCAAACAATCACCAGCAACGCTGGACAATTGTACAAATTTCAGATACGCACCTCATGAATCAGGAAGATTTAGAGTTTGTGCACATGAATCCTGAACGCAGCTTTCACGCGGTAATGCACGATATTCAACAGCAATATCCGCAGCTCGATGCTATTTTCCATACAGGCGATTTAGCACAAATCCCTGTTGCTGAAACCTATCAGCGTTATTTGCAGTTTATGCAGACTTTGAATACGCCGCATTTCCAGATTCCGGGCAATCATGATGATGCCGCGGTTTTTCCATTCCATTTACAGTCCAATCAAGTTCATGCAATTGAGTTGGGCAATTGGAGTGTCATTTTACTGAATACTGCGGTTAAAGGTCGGATTGATGGCTGGATGGACGCAGCACAATTACAGCAGTTAGATCAGCTTTTACAGCAACATGCGCAGCAGCAGGTGATTATTGCCTGTCATCACCATCCTTTTGATATGCAATCGCACTGGATAGATCAGCACAAACTTAAAAATACCGAAGCCTTAATTGATGTATTGGCACGCCACAACAATGTCAAATTGGTGCTGTGTGGGCATGTGCATCAGGACTCATTAAATGAATGGCAAGGGATTCAGTTTTACTCAACTCCATCGACCTGCGTGCAATTTAAACCACATAGCCAGCACTTTGCGCTTGGGCCTGAGGCACCGGGTTACCGTGTGTTACATTTGAATGCAGATGGCAGTTTTAGCACCCAAGTGCATCGGGTTGAGCATGTCACACAACAAATAAATTTTGAAATTTCAGGTTATTAACTTTCCATTTTATTTTTTTTGCTTTACTTTATGCCTTCAACGAAAAAATGCGATAACACATCCAAACATCAAAGACTATCCATAATCAAAAAAAGTCTATATGATGACGTCCCCCGAAGAGAGAATTCTTTCTGAGGGAGTGGATAAAAACACTTGCATATCACCATATTTTTCGCGTATGAATCTTACGCATATGATGAGGAATGCCCTACATGGCGAATGACAACCAAAATCAAGTCTTGGACGAACAAACAGATCTTGTAGAAGAAAAAGCTACAAAACGCGTGCGTAAGGCAAAGCCAAAGGCTTTAGAGGGTGGTTCTACAGCTAGCTTATTTGGTATTGCACCTTATCAGCCGAAAAAGAATGAAGAATACATGTCTGAAGGACAACTCGAACATTTCCGTCAAATTTTAATGGCGTGGAAAGAAGAGTTAATGTCAGAAGTAGATCGTACACTCAACACCATGCAAGACGAAAATACCGCTTTGCCTGATGTGAATGACCGCGCGACACAAGAAGAAGAATTTGCGATTGAATTACGTACCCGTGACCGTGAACGTAAATTGATTCGTAAAATTGAACAATCCATTGAAGCGATTAAAAACGATGACTATGGTTTCTGTGAAACTTGTGGTATCGAAATTGGTCTGCGTCGTTTAGAAGCACGCCCAACGGCAACGTTATGTATTGACTGCAAAACTTTGGCAGAGATCAAAGAGAAGCAAAATAACGGTTAATTGTGACTGTTGAAAATTCTTTAGCGGAGCATGCTCCCCATGCGCAGCAGCGAGATCATATTTCGCTGACGCGCTACTCAGGTCGGTTTGCGCCATCGCCAACCGGCCCTTTGCATTTTGGCTCTCTCATTACTGCCGTTGCCAGTTATTGCGATGCCAAAGCCCAGCACGGCACTTGGCTGGTACGTATTGAAGATACTGACATCCCACGCATTTACCCTGGCAGTGAAAATCATATCTTGCGTTGTATTGATGCCTTTCAATTTGAGCCAGATGCCGAAATTATTTTCCAGAAAGATCGCCTCGATCTCTATGCAGCCGTGTTGCAACAATTGCAGCAACGCGACTTGGTCTATGCCTGTCAATGCACCCGCAAAATGCTTGGCTCCAATCATATTTATGCAGGGACTTGCCGCAATTTAGGTTTAAATTTTGCCAATCAAGCGATTCGAGTCAAAGTCACACACCAAGAAATTTGCTTTCAAGACCGCCTGCAAGACAAACAATGTTCCAACCTTGCGCAGGACTTGGGCGATTTTGTCCTAAAACGGCGTGATGGCATTATCAATTATCAACTGGCAGTGGTGGTGGATGATTATTTGCAAGGCATTACCCATGTGGTTCGCGGCGCAGATTTACTCGACAACACCGCACGGCAAATCTATTTGGGGCAACTGTTAGGCTACCCTAAACTCAGCTACACGCACCTGCCTTTAGCCATGAATGCACAAGGGCAAAAACTGTCTAAACAGAACTTGGCACAAGCTTTAGATTTAGCCCAAGCACCGAAGCTGCTACAAGCCGCTTTAACTGCCTTAAATCAAGCCACTGTCGAATTAGACACCCCTGCACGCATGCTTACGCAAGCCATTCAGCAATGGGATCTTTCACGTATTCCTGCAGGCACAGCTTTACACGGCTATTATTTATAAAATTTAAAATTCAGTTATGCTCAAATTGAAATGGATCATTTGAGGTTGTGTCATGTTTTTTATTTTTGGTGTTGGACCGAAAACCAAAGTGGTCGAGAAAAGTCAATTTAGCTGCCCCGTTTGCCGCACTCGCAGTAGCTATGAACTCAGACAGCAACGACAATATTTTTCCTTATTTTTTATTCCCTTGTTTCCTATGTCTAAACAAAAAAATACTACAGTCAAGTGCTTACACTGCGGAACAGTCATGCCAAGCATGGTCTTGCACCATGCTCAGCCAGAAGCGAAATAGAAGGATAAATTCTAGAAGCTGGATTCTTCACGGCTAGGGTTAATCTCATGCGTGCTGGCTTCAATTTTCAGAATCAAACTCACCATCACTGCACACATAATTAACGATGAACCACCATAACTAATAAAAGGTAGAGTCAAACCTTTGGTAGGCAACATACCCATATTCATGCCTGCATTCACCATAATCTGTAATAAGAAGATAATGCTGATGCCATAAGCCAAATATCCTGCACGTAAGTACTGGTTTTTCAGGGCGCGATGACCAATTTTAATGCAGGCAATCAGCATAGCAAAAGACAAGCTCAACACCACAAAAATGCCTAAAAAGCCAAACTCTTCACCTAAGACAGCCAACATAAAGTCCGTATGTGCTTCAGGTAAATAGGACATTTTCTGGATACTATGCCCCAAGCCTACGCCTGCCCATTCACCGCGTCCAAATGCCATTAAGGCGTTAGACAACTGATAACCGACACCCAAAGGGTCATTCCACGGGTTTGAGAACGACATTAAACGCTCAAAACGATAAGGCTCAAATACCACCAAAAACACAAAGGCGGCAATAATCGCGCCAAAGGCAATACCAAACTGAATTAATGGCGCACCAGCTAAAAAGAAGACCCCTAACATGGTCAAGGCAATCACCACGGTCGCCCCCAAGTCAGGCTCTGCAATCACCAAACCTACCGTGACTGCCATAATCACTGCAAGACGAATCAGACCTTTAATGTTATTACGCACTTCTTCGGCACGGCGCACCACATAGTCAGCGGTAAAAATGGCCATCATCACTTTAGCGACTTCGGAAGCTTGCAGGGTAAAACCTGCGACCCGAATCCAGCGTTTAGAACCATTGACTTCAGTACCCACCAGCAACACTGCAGCCAACAAGGCAATGGTCACAATCCACAGAAAGAAGGTGTTGTTAAACCAGGTATTCAGCGGCACTCTATAGGCAATCACGGCAGCGATTAATGCCACCACAATAGAAATGCCATGACGCAATACATAGTGAAAGGCATTTTCATGCATGCGCTCGGCATAAGGCATAGAAGCCGATGCCACCATGATTGAACCAATACATAACAGCGCCAGTACGCTAAAAATCAGTACATTGCGTACATTCACTTCCGCTGGCAGTTTGGGTAACCAGCGCTCATAGACCTGATTGAGTTTATTGATTGTTGTCTGAGCAAAGCCAGCCATATCTCACACCTTATTGTTGTTATACCAGTGCGTTGACATAAGCAACGAACTTGTGACCACGTTCTGGATAGCCCGAGAACATATCAAAACTTGCACATGCAGGTGACAATAACACCACATCATGCGCTTGTGTATGTTGTTGGCAGATTTCAACTGCTTGTTGCAAGGTATCTGCAGTTAAGAGTTGGGTTGTTCCCGCAACTGCTGTTTCAATTTTCGTAGCATCCTCACCAATCAACACTGCCAGTTTGGCATATTGTTGCAATGATTGGCGTAGCGCAGTGAAGTCCTGCCCTTTGCCTTGCCCACCTAAAATAATCGCAACCTTACCGCCTTGTGCCTGAATTGCTGCACCCAAGCCATCTAAAGCTGCCAAAGTTGCACCGATGTTGGTTCCTTTGGAGTCATTATAATAACGCACCCCATGTAATTCTTTGACGAATTCACAACGATGCTCCAAACCTTTAAAGGTTTTCAGCGTTTCCAGCATGCTGTGCATAGATAAACCAATGGCTTCACCCAATGCCAAACACGCTAATGCATTAGCAATATTGTGTGTGCCTTGAATATACATCTCGGTGCTTTTTAATAAACGCTCACGCCCACGTGCCAACCACATGCTGCCATCATCATCTTTTAATAAGCCGTATTGGTTTAGGTCAGGCGCATTTAAGCCAAAACTTTGCATAGGAGTCTGATCTGGCACCAACGGACGACTCAAAGCATCATCACGGTTAAACACCACTTTTTTCACACCCTGAAAAATACGATGTTTGGCGGTGTGATAACCGAGCATATCGCCATGACGGTCTAAATGGTCTTCACTCATGTTCAGCACTACCGCCACTTCTGCATTTAAATTCGAGGTGGTTTCTAGCTGAAAACTGGAGAGTTCTAAAATATACAGTTCAGGATCATCTTTGATCAGATCCAGCGCAGGGCGTCCCAAATTGCCACCTACCGCGACTTTTTTGCCTGCCTGCTCTGCCATTAAACCAATCAGTGTGGTAACGGTACTTTTCGCATTAGACCCTGTAATTGCCACAATAGGTTTGTCGGTCGCACGACGTAAAATCTGAATTTCACTCACCACAGGAATGCCCTGCGCCATCGCAGCCTGAATTTCAGGGAGTTTTGGATCTAAACCTGGGCTAATCACAATTTCTTCCGCAGACAGCAATAAATCCTGATCAAACTGACCAAAACGGGTTTCTACTTCGGCAGGAATTTGGTCATGCCCTGGAGGTGTGGGGCGAGAATCTGTCACAGCAACGCGGTAACCCTGATGATGTAAAAAATTAACGGCTGCAACACCAGAAATACCAAGTCCTGCAACGACTTTTAATCCACCACGTTGTATTAACATTTTTGCCCCATTTTGTGCGCTAATTTTGAAACAGACAAAATAGTAGCACTTTGCTGTTTTGAATGCTTTTTCTGTTTGCAGTTCCTGCAGTTTTTTTGTGTCAGTGCGTAAAAAAACCGTCATATTGCAGACGGTTTTTAAAAAGAATATTGCTAAAGTGAATAAACAAGCCTATTTCCACTTCACCGCTTGAACTTCAACTTTCTTTTCTGCGGGTTGATCTTGAGAATCACAACCACAACTGCCGCCACAGCCTGCCGCGGCTGCAGGTTTTAGCCATTTGGCCAAGCCATGCCAGCCTTTTTCAGTACAGAAATTGGAGAGTTTTAGAAAAACTGCGCCAGAAGTCTTGGGAAAGACTTTTTTAAAGACTACTACAGCACTCCACAGTACCAATGCAGCAACAATTAAAATTTCAACCATGTTCATCTACTCCTGTAGGTCAGGCATGTGCCTTAACCCAACAAATACGATGCCGTTTGATAAGTCAGGAATGACATGAAATAAGCCAAACCAAATAGATAGCAGGTCATAATACTGACCGTACGCCATGATCCTGTTTCGCGTTTTACCGTTGCTAAAGTTGCCAAACAATGCGGTGCATAAATAAACCACACCAATAACGATAAACCCGTTGCCAATGACCAGCCCAGTTCACCACCACCACTAATTAAAGCAGCCAAACCTTGGGACATGGCATCTTCATCCACTGCAGATAAGGCATAGACTGTGCCTAATGCAGCCACCACCACTTCACGCGCTGCCATCGCAGGAATCAAGGCAATCACGATCTGCCAGTTAAAGCCCACAGGAGCAAAAATTGGCTGTAATACATGCCCCAGCATCCCTGCAAAACTATAGTCAATTGCAGGCATGGTCGCGCCTTCAGGCGGCTGCGGGAACGTACACAAGAACCACAATAAAATCGACAGTGCAAAAATAATGCCACCGACACGCTTTAAGAAAATTTTGGCGCGATCTAGCAAACCAATCCAAACACTTTTTAGGTCTGGAAAACGGTAACTTGGTAGTTCCATCAACAAGACATGCTCAGATTTATCTTTTTGCAAAAATTTAAGCACAAAAGATACGCCCAAGGCACTCACAATGCCTGCCATATACAGACCGAACAAGACCAGACCTTGTAAATTAAACATGCCCCATACGGTTTGATTGGGAATGAATGCTGCGATGAGTAAGGCATATACAGGCAAGCGCGCAGAACAAGTCATTAACGGCGCAACCATAATCGTGGTTAAACGATCACGTGGGTCAGCAATACTACGTGTTGCCATAATGCCCGGCACTGCACAGGCAAAACTAGACAGCAATGGAATAAAGGCACGACCACTCAAACCTGCGCTAAACATCAGCTTATCGAGCAAGAATGCGGCACGTGGCAAATAACCCGATTCCTCTAAAATTAAAATAAACAGGAACAGAATTAAAATTTGCGGCAAGAACACCACCACACCGCCTGCGCCCGCAATAATGCCATCCACAATCAAGCTGTTCAGCAAGGGATGGCTAATGTTTTCGCCAATCACTTCACCTAGCCAGCCAAATAAACTTTCGATGCCATCCATAAACGGTGCAGCCCAAGCAAATACCGCTTGGAAGACAACAAACATCATCACCGCAAGGCTGACTAAACCGAATACAGGATGTAAAAAAATTTTATCGAGGAAGTCGGAGCGTTTGTCTTCTTGATCTACAAAGTGCACCACATCATGCAAAATGGTTTGAATCCGTTGGTGCTGGCTGCCTTTTAAGCCTGTCAATTCAGTCTGTGGTACTGCAAACTTACCCAAATCCAAAGCATTCATTAAATTTTGAATACCTGAATCACGCACCGCAACGGTTTCCACCACAGGCACACCCAAACGCTCAGATAGCTTTTGCGTATTAATTTGCATTCCGCGGCGGCGTGCTTCATCCATCATATTGAGCACCAATAAAATTGGACGTCCCAACTCAATCATTTCCAGCACCAAACCTAAATGCAGTTTCAGGTTAGTCGCATCGACCACACACAAAAATGCATCTTGCTGACCTTCTTCAGCAATTTTGCCCTGTACTACATCACGGGTAATGGCTTCATCTGGACTAGTGGCTTCTAGGCTGTAGGTTCCTGGCAAATCCAGTACACGTACCGCCTGCCCCGAAGGCAAGTTGAACTGACCCACTTTGCGCTCTACGGTAACACCCGCATAGTTTGCAACTTTCTGACGTGTCCCTGTCAAATGGTTAAATAAAGAAGTTTTACCGCAGTTTGGATTCCCTACAAGTGCGATACGTAAGGGATCACTCATGCAGTTACTCCCTGCTCAATTTCAACGCGATCAGCTTCCACTTTGCGCAAGGCAAAACGGGTAAATCCCACCTGAATTAAGATTGGATCTCCACCAAAAATACCTTTGGTAATCACCTGCACAGGCGTTCCAGGCACAAAGCCCAACGTTTCTAAGCGATTCGCAACCAAATCATTTAGGGATGTTCCACCATCGGCAGTCCGAAGTACCTGACGAATGATGGCTGTTTGTTTTGCTTTGAGTTCTGACAAACGCACCGTGAAATTCCTATACTATTTTGCCCATTATATACGCAAATGAGAATAATTAACAAATAAGGTCAACTTACATTTAATGGTTTTATATCACATCGACAGGCTTACTGAATTGGATTAGAGTAGAAAATAACTATGCCTATTATCGTTTTTCCCAATCAATATTGGGATTTTTCATGTGATCACTATGCTGAACAAAAAACCGCGTATTCCTGCTGCAATTCAAATTCCAGAATCCCTGAGTTTTTTGGAAGGTTATCGCAATGATTTAATTGCACAAAGTGTGAGCCCACATACACGTAATGCTTATTTATCCGATTTAATTCAGTGCAGCGAATATGTCAGTAAATCCATGCCAGACTGGCAACATGATGATATCTCTGATGTGTTGATTGCGCTGACCAAACAACAGAAAAGTCCACGCTCGATAGCACGCTGTCTTTCTGCCCTGCGCTCTTTTTACAAATTTTTAAGAGAACACAAACTACGTTCCGACAACCCTGTTGCAGCACATAAAACACCTAAGTTAGGTCGTGCTCTACCCAAAGACTTGTCCGAAGCCGATGTCGATGCATTGATTCAAGCACCGAATATTCAGACGGCCTTGGGCTTAAGAGATCGTGCCATGCTGGAAGTCCTGTATGCCTGCGGTTTACGTGTCACTGAATTGCTCAACTTGCGTCTAGACTTGATTAACCTCAAACAAGGTTATTTACGCATTGTGGGAAAAGGCAATAAAGAACGCTTAGTACCCATGGGGCAAGTCGCCTGTGAATGGATTGAACAATATTTAATAGAATCACGCCCACAGCTGTATAAAACCGCCACAGATTATCTATTTTTAACGCAGCATGGTGGCATTATGAGTCGCCAGAACTTCTGGTACGCCATTAAACGCTATGCCCTGCAAGCAGGCATTCAGGCCGAGTTATCGCCACACACCTTAAGACATGCATTTGCCACCCACTTGCTGAATCATGGTGCAGATTTACGTGTGGTACAAATGCTGCTCGGACATAGTGATTTATCTACCACACAAATTTATACCCATGTGGCACAAGTCCGTATGCAGCAACTACATGCCCAGCACCATCCACGGGCTTAAAATCAAAAACGACGCAGAAGTTTAACGATCACAACTATTTTTTGTTATGCTAACGCTCTATTTTTTACGCCAACAAGAAAGGGTTGTTTATGACATTTACCCGCTCAACACTTTTGATTGCCTGTTCACTTGCCAGTGCTTTTGCAATCACCGCTTGCTCAAATGCCAATAACGAAGACAAAAAGCAAACTACGCTCACCGCAAGTGCTCCCGCTACAGGTGAAGCATCGACTCTAATTGAACGCAATGCACAACAACGTCTAAGCACGACCTTGCAGCAACATTTTAAAACTGCAGGCATCAATGCCAAAATTACCGATATTAAAGCCACTGAAGTACCCAACCTATTTTGGGTGAGTCTTGAAGGCATGTCATCGGTCTATGCCACCAGTGATGGCAAATACATTATTCAGGGCGATGTGATCCGTTTAGGTGACAAAGAACTGCATAATGTCAGTGAAAACTTGCAAGCAGGCGTGAACAAGAAAATTTTTGCTGAATTAAAACAGGAAGATTTATTGGTATTCCCTGCCAAAGGCAAAACCAAACACGTCATTTATGTATTTACCGATGTCAGCTGCCCATATTGCCATCGTCTACATGAACAAATGGATGAAATGAACGGCAAAGGGATTGAAGTCCGTTACATTGCTTGGCCACGTGGCGAACAGCACATGCCAAACATGGAAGCGATCTGGTGTAGCGAAGACCGCCATGCAGCCTTTAATGCGGTTATGAATGGTGCACCAATTTCCCCTGCCAACTGTAAAAACCCAGTTCGTGCCCAATATCAACTGGGTTTAAATATGGGCGTAAATGGCACGCCAGCAATTTATAATGCTGAAGGGGTTTATTTGGGTGGCTATTTGTCTACTTCAGAATTGGTGAAGCGTTTAGAAAACTAAAAATACGCAGTTTTTGGGATGTTTCATCTTGGTTATAAACTAAGATGAAGCGTCCATAGACCCAATATAAATAACGAATTTTTATCTGTGATTTTACTTTTTTTTATATACAAAAGATAAGTGAGATCTGCCCTAGAGTCAGCGCGTTTTTTTAGCTATGATCTAAACTCGCTTAAAGTTGATTAATATGGAGTGTGACGTGAAACCAGTTCGTCTGGCAATCCTCGGTCTTGGTACTGTGGGTGGTGGTGCCCTTAAACTATTAAAAGAAAATGCTGCTGAGATTAGACGTCGCACCGGTCGTGAAATTGAAATCACTTATGTGGGAACACGTCGTCCGCGTCCTGACCTAAACTTGCCTGAATCGGTCAAGCAAAGCTCCGACTTGATGGACATTGTCCGTCAACCCGATGTAGACGTGGTGGTTGAAGTGATGGGCGGTATTCACCCTGCTTATGACGTGATCATGGAAGCCATGAAGCACGGCAAACAAGTAGTGACAGCCAACAAAGCCCTACTTGCAGAACACGGCAATGAGCTATTTAAAGCAGCTGAAGACAATGCCGTACAAATTGCCTATGAAGCTGCGGTTGCAGGTGGTATTCCAATTATTAAAGTCATCCGTGAAGGTTTGGCTGCCAACAAAATTGAATGGTTGGCAGGCATCATCAACGGTACAGGCAACTTCATTTTAAGTGAAATGCGTGAAAAAGGTCGTGCATTTGAAGACGTACTGAAAGAAGCACAAGAATTAGGCTATGCCGAAGCCGATCCGACTTTTGACGTCGAAGGTATTGATGCTGCTCACAAACTGACTATTTTGGCTTCATGTGCATTTGGTATTCCGCTACAGTTTGACAAAGTCTTTACCGAAGGTATTGGCAAAGTGACCGCGCAAGATGTGAAATATGCCGAAGAACTCGGTTTCCGCATCAAACACTTGGGTATTGCCCGTCGTACCGATAAAGGTATTGAATTGCGTGTTCACCCAACTTTAATTCCTGAAGAAGAATTGATTGCCAATGTTAATGGCGTGAAAAACGCGGTCTTGGTACAAGCCAATGCGGTTGGTCCAACGCTCTATTATGGCGCAGGTGCAGGTGCAGGCCCAACAGCCTCTGCAGTAGTTGCAGATGTCGTTGATATTGTCCGTGACATTTCTTATACCGAAGATGGCGCAGGTACAATTCCGCAATTGGCATTTGAAGCCTTAACCGACTTGCCAATTTTAAGCCGTGAAGAAATGACCACGGGTTACTACATTCGCATTAATGCCGAAGACCAAACTGGCGTACTTGCTGATGTGACCACTATTTTAAGCCGCGCGGGAATCAGTATTGATGCCATCATGCAGCAATCACGCTTGAAAGACCTTATTCCTATCGTGATTCTGACTGACCCAGTCCTAGAATCAAAAATGGATGAAGCGTTACAACAAATTCAAGCATTGCCAACCATTCATGGCGAAATTGTACGAATTCGTTTAGAATCGCTTGATAATTAATCGGGTGAAGGGGAGTATTTCCCCTTGCCAAGCTCTACACACAATTGGAACATCATCATGTCGAATGCCAATCGTTATACTGGTTTAGTTGACCGTTATCGTGACCGTTTACCAGTGTCTGCAACCACACGTGCAATCTCTCTAGGCGAAGGAAACACGCCACTGATTAAGCTTGAGAATATTCCACGCATTATTGGTAAAGATGTTGAAATTTATGTGAAGTATGAAGGCTTAAACCCGACAGGTTCATTTAAAGACCGTGGTATGACCATGGCAGTTACTAAAGCAGTTGAAGAAGGTTCAAAAGCCATTATCTGTGCATCTACAGGTAATACTTCTGCTGCTGCTGCTGCCTATGCTGCACGTGCAGGCATCAAAGCATTCGTTTTAATTCCTGAAGGCAAAATTGCCATGGGTAAAATGGCACAAGCGATGATGTACGGTGCCATCACCATGCAAATCCGCGGTAACTTTGACGATGGTATGCGTCTAGTTAAAGAAGTTGCTGACCAAGCACCTGTGACCATTGTGAACTCGATCAACCCTTACCGCCTACAAGGTCAAAAGACCATTGCGTATGAAATTGTAGATGAGTTAGGTCGTGCACCAGATTACCACTGCTTACCTGTAGGTAACGCAGGCAACATTACTGCACACTGGATGGGTTATACCGAAGCGGTTGCCAACCAATCTGCCGATCAATTCGAGCAAGTGGTCTATGACGCAGCAACGGACAAATTCACAGGTCCAAACCCTGAAGACCGCCCAATCATGGTGGGTTATCAAGCGTCTGGCGCTGCACCATTCTTACGTGGTGCGCCTGTAGAAAACCCTGAAACTGTTGCAACTGCAATTCGTATTGGTAACCCACAAAGCTGGAACCATGCCAAAGCCGTTGTACGCGATTCAGAAGGTTGGTTTGATGAGCTAACTGATGCTGAAATCTTAGAAGCACAGCGCATGCTTTCAATGTATGAAGGCGTATTTGTTGAGCCTGCATCTGCTGCGTCTATTGGTGGTGCAATGCGCGACATCAAAGCAGGTAAAATCAAAGAAGGTTCTGTGATTGTATGTACCGTAACAGGTAACGGTCTGAAAGATCCTGACACTGCAATGAAACAATGTGCAGATGCGGTGATGCTCTCTATTGATGCTACAATGCAACAAGTAAAAGACTCTATCCTTTCAAACATGTAAGTTTTGAATCGTGATCAAAAAAACCTGCATTAGCAGGTTTTTTTGTATTTGGAATCATGCAACTTTAACGGAAGTTGAGTCATACGATTGATAACTCAACGCTCCAAGCTGAATGTGCTCTTAAATACGTTTAGGTAACTGGCTTGCCCAACTCATTAAGCGAGTTGCATCATTGGTACGTGCTTGTGAAGTATCTGCACCCAAAAGCACCACCACTGCAGGACGGTTATTCAAAGTGGTATGCATCACCACACAACGCCCTGCTTCATTGATATAGCCTGTTTTAGACAGATTAATATTCCAACCACCATTACGTACCAGTGCATTGGTATTGTTAGATTTTAAAACACGATAACCCAAGTTAAAGTCATAGGTTGGCGTGGTTGAGAATTGGCGAATCAAACCATATTGCGAAGCGGTGCTGACCAAAATACCCAAATCACGCGCAGAAGATACATTACGTGGGTCTAAGCCTGTTGCTTCGGTAAAACGGGTAGAATGCATGCCCAATTCACGCGCTTTAGCATTCATTGCGGCTACAAAGGCATTTTTCCCACCTGGATAAGTACGTGCCAACGCTGCTGCTGCAGGATTTTCAGATTTCATTAATGCAAACAGTAACGCTTCGGCACGGTTTAACTTGTCGCCCACACGCAAAGTTGAGCTTGAGTTTTTACCTGCTGCACCTGCAAAATCAATCGATTGCAAAGTGATTTGTTCAGACATATTCAAACGTGCATCAGAAGTCACCACGGCAGTCATCACCTTGGTCACAGATGCAATAGGTAATGCCACATTGGTATTTTTGCTATACAGCACTTCACCTGTTTGCGCATCCATCACCAAAGCCGCACGTGCATTAACTGATGGTTGGTTGCTATAAGCAGAGGTATCTAAAATACGGACTGTTTTAGGCGCAGTGGAAGCAGGTGCAACACCATTGCTACTACGCACTGTAGTGGTAATTTTCGTTGAACCTGGCGGAGTAGGTTCAGCAACATAGCTCTCTGGCGCAGCCTGAGCGCTCGCACTGGTACTTTCCAGATCACCATTTAAGAATTGATCGGCTTGCTCCGAAGACCAACTTAAGGTCGCCTGACCGTCGCTCCCAGAGGAAGGATTGATGACAAGTTCAGCAAAACTGACAGAACTTAGGCTGAACATCATAGATGCGACCAGCACATGCATGAACGACTTCTTAGAATTTTTCACGACTGCTTACTCAACTCAGGGAGGTAAGATACATTTGCGTATTACCTCAAATATGCCTTACATTTAAAAATACAACAATGAATCGTTTTTGACACCATATTGTGCAGAACTTTTCATTCTAGATTAAGAATAGCATTGCTAATTTTGTCGTTTCATTGCAAGCTAATTTTGCTTTATGTAACAAAAAAGATGATTTTTTCAAAGGGAGAGTGTAGGTGATCACAGTTTTAGTAGTCGACGATCATGAATTGGTACGTACTGGGATTTGCCGTATGCTCGAAGACCATGCCGATGTGCAGGTGATTGGACAAGCTGAATCGGGTGAAGAAGCGATTACCTTAGTGCGTCAGCATCATCCCAATGTGGTGTTGTTAGATGTGAACATGCCTGGGATTGGAGGCGTAGAAACCACACGTCGTCTATTGCAAACTGCACCAGACACTAAGGTCTTGGCGGTGAGTGGTTTGGCAGAAGAACCCTACCCTTCTTTATTGCTGAAAGCAGGTGCAAAAGGCTATATCACCAAAGGCGCACCTGTCAGTGAAATGGTACGTGCCATTAAAAAAGTCATGCAGGGCGGTAAATACTTCAGTGCCGACATTGCCGAACAACTGGCAAGTTCATACTTATCTGACACACAACAATCGCCTTTTGATAGTCTTTCAGAACGTGAAATGCAAGTGGCGATGATGGTGGTGAATTGTATTAGCGCACAGGAAATTGCCGATAAGTTGTTTGTCAGTGTAAAAACCGTAAATACCTATCGTTACCGTATTTTTGAAAAATTAAATATTGATAGTGATGTCAAACTGACTCACCTTGCCATTCGTTATGGACTGATTAAACCCTAAACGTTCAATAATTTTCAACGCTGTTGATGCACAAATAAGACCTTTACGATATGCCAGATTTAAAACAACATTCTGAGTTAAATCAGTATCATCTTGGCATGTGGTATGGTACTTACCGACTGCTGATTGCCTTTTGTTTGCTGCTGATTACCCTACTCACCTTTCAGCAGCTTGGCACACAATATCAGCACCCGGGTTTATATCTATACACCTTGGTCTGCTATTTTATTTTTAGCTGCCTGCAACTGATCAGCTATAAATATATTCCTTTTAAAAGCACGCAACAACTGACCCTGTTTTTTGCAGTCGATATTATCGCGCTCAGTAGCCTGACTTTTGCCAGCGATGGCCCTAATTTATATTTAAGTCTGCTGTTTGCGATCACGATTTTTGCAGCATCACTCTTGCTGCAAAAGCGTAAAGCCTTAGCCATTACCCTCATCGCGATGATTATGGTGATTTACCAACACTTTGTTGGGAGTTTGCTGGACTTTTCATCGCTAAATAATATTGGTCAAAGTGCGCTATTGGCATTTTTATTTTGGGTGGTTTATGGCAGTGGACGTATTGCAGTACGGCGTTTCCAAATTTTAGAAAATCTAAATTTTTCGCAATCTTTGGAATTAAACCGCCTACAAAATATCAACCGTTATATTTTAGAACAAACCGAAATGGGCTATTTGGTTTTAGATGAAAATTGCTATGTCGTCCTCAGCAACCCTGCAGCCTGTCATCTGTTGGGGATTCATCCTAAATATGCGCACGCGACCTATCCATTGTATAAAATTCAGCCCGATTTATTTGATCTGTTCAAATTTGATCAATTGCAAGATGGAGAAAAATTTCAATTCGAGTCGCAACTAAGTCATTTTCATGTGCATATTCAGGTACAAAAACTCAAAGTGCCACATCAAACGCTGACTTTATTGGCGCTGCAGGATGGACGTAAAATCAATCAGCAAGTCCAGCAACTCAAATTAGCCGCCTTAGGACAACTCTCTGCCAGTATTGCGCACGAAATTCGTAACCCTTTGGCAGCCATTGTACAAGCCAACAATTTATTTACAGGCAGTGATGCTGCACAGCAACAATTGCTGTCGGACATGATCAGTAAACAAGCGACACGGATTGATAAGATTATTCACGACACGCTGAGTATGGTCAAAAATAAACAAACCACGCCTGTCGCGATTCAGCTCAATCAATTTTTGCCACAATTCATTCAGGAAGATTTACCTGATGCAGCGAGTCAAATTCAGCTTACACTGACCGAACCACTGAGCATCCAGTTTGATGAATCACAGTTTCGCCAAGTGCTGATTAACCTGATTCGTAACGCCATTCGACACAATGCTGCACAGCAGCCCATTGAGATTACGGTCTACCCGCAAACAACTTATATTTATATTGATGTGCGGGATTTTGGTGCAGGTGTCGCCAGTCAAGATCTCCTCTATCTGTTCCAGCCATTTTTCAGTACCGAAATCAATGGAACTGGTTTAGGATTGTATCTATCGCATAGTTTTTGCGAGGCGAATCAAGCCAAGCTGAGCTATGTAGAACAAGAACAAGGCGCATGTTTCAGGATGAAATGTCTACGTGCCATTGAATAAACGCGATTGATATTGGATCAATCTTGTTGCTGTGGTTTTGATTTAATTTTGTGTGGTTTTGGGGAAAATATGCACGCTGTTCAACCTTTGGTTTTATTGGTCGATGACGAAGAAGACCTTTGTACCCTCATGCAGATGACTTTGGCACGTATGGGGATTCAAACCCATGTGGCCTACCGTCTGGAACAAGCGAAACAGCAACTGGCTGAACATCATTATGATGCTTGTTTAACCGACTTAAACCTACCCGATGGCAATGGCTTGCAACTGGTTGAATGGATTTCCGAACAATATCCGAATGTACCTGTTGCCGTATTGACCGCCTACGGCAATATGGATATTGCGATTGCTGCTTTAAAAGCAGGTGCATTTGACTTTGTCAGCAAGCCTGTCAATCAAATACATTTACAGCAACTCCTTGAAAAAGCACTGAATAAACCTTTCGACACCACCGATCATCACAGCCAAGATCAGCTTGAATATAAAATGTTGATTGGGCAGTCTTTGCCTATTCAACAATTGCGCAGCACCATCAAAAAAATTGCGCGCTCGCAAGCGCCTGTATTTATTACAGGCGAATCGGGTACGGGGAAAGAAGTTGTCGCCAATTTGGTTCACCGTTTAAGTAACCGCAACGAAGGACCATTTATTGCAATTAACTGTGGTGCAATCCCCACCGAACTCATGGAAAGCGAGCTATTTGGACACAAAAAAGGTAGCTTTACAGGAGCGACTCAAGACAAACAAGGTCTGATTCAATCTGCACATGGTGGCAGCTTATTTTTAGATGAAATTGCCGAACTGCCACTGAGCATGCAAGTCAAACTGCTGCGTGCCGTTCAGGAAAAGCGCATCCGTCCTGTGGGTTCAGATAGTGAAATTGATGTCGATTTTCGTGTGATCAGCGCCAGTCATCAGGACTTAGAAAGTTTGGTTCAGCAAGGACGTTTCCGTCAGGATTTATTCTTCCGTATTCACGTGATGGATTTGGTCTTGCCTGCCTTGCGTGAACGTGGACAAGATATTCTGTTATTGGCAGACCACTTCATTCAAAAAGTTGCACAAGAATGGGACATTCCTGCCAAACAACTGACACCTCGTGCCCAGCAATTTTTATTAGAACAGTACTATCCAGGTAATGTGCGTGAGTTACGCAATATTATTGAACGTGCCATTACCCTGAGTGATGATGATGTTATTGATCTCAAACACTTACAAACCGCACCCTTGCGCCAATTCAGTATGAGCAATACAGCAACCACTGAATCACAACCTACAGCAGAAACACCACAGCAGATCGTGACAGATGTATTGCTGACAGGACGCAAACTGCCTGAAGAAGGTTTAGAAGCCTACTTGGAAAAAGTAGAAAAAGACATTTTACTGAATGCGCTGCACCTGACCCACTGGAACCGTACGTTGGCAGCAAAAAAATTGGGCATGTCTTTCCGTTCTTTGCGCTATCGTCTGAAAAAGTTTGGATTAGATACTGAAGATGAGTAAACGCTAAACAATGAAGACTGTCTAAAAATACGTGTTACTCAGATGAGACTTAACGGCGGCTCAGCAGTAAATCTGCCACATGCTCAAGATAAGCCTCTTCTTTCATTTCAGGACTTTGAATATATTGCTGATTCGGCTGAATCCCAACCCCTTCAATCATTTGCTCGCGTGGGGTGTAATAATGCGAAACCGTCATTTGTAAGGCAGCACCATCGCTAAGTGGGAACAGCTTTTGCACCACCCCCTTGCCATAACTTTTTTCGCCCATCACCCAAGCGCGTGAATGGTCTTTTAAAGCACCGGTAAAGACTTCTGCCGCAGATGCAGAGCGATGATTAATCAGTACTCCGACTTTTAAATTTTGAAATTCAAAGCTAGGTAACGCCTGAAATTGTTGATCGCCTTCAGAACGACTTTTGGTCGATACAATCACACCCTGATTTAAAAATAAATCGGCAGATTCCACCGCAGCAGACAGTAAGCCTCCTGGGTTATTACGCAGATCAATCAATACGGCTTTTAAGCGTGGCGTGCTATGTTCTTCAATTAAGCGTTTAATTTCATTGGCGGTGTCTTGCTGAAACACACGTACTTTTAACAACAAGACCTGATTAGAAAGCATCTGCGCCTGAATATCGGTTTCTACTTTTTTGTTGCGTACCAACATAATTTCAGGCTGATTGGCTGCACGTTGTACGCTTACAGTCGATCCCACTGAGCCTGTGAGCAGGTTATTGACCTGATCTGCACTCAGCTTTTTCAGTTCTTGGTTATCAATTTTAAATAGGCTGTCGCCATTCTTCAGCCCTTGTTTAGCCGAGTCGGCATTGGCACTTAAATTTTGAATGACCCAATGTTGCTGGGCAGCGTCATAGCGCAAAGTAAAATCAACCGAGGCCAAGTCGCCTTCGGTATATTGTAAAAGTTGTTTATATTCTTCAGCAGTTAAATAGCGTGAATAACGGTCTAAACCGCTCACCAAGCCACGAATGGCTTGCTGAAACAAGGCATCATCACTTTTTTCAGTCACATAGTTGTCTTTGACAATGCCATAGATTTGTACAAATTCCTGTATCGACTCTACAGGCACATCGACATAGTCCTGTTGTAGTGTAGGGCCATCTAACTCCCAATCTGGCGCAGCCCAAACACTCGAATGACTGGCACACAACACGCTTGCCAACACAACCGCATAAATTTTGTGAGCCGTCATTCCATCATCTACCTGTATCGAGGGTTATGCCTGTAAGCGAATTAAGTTGCGACCTTGCATATCTGCTGGCACTGGCAATTGCATCAAATTCAATAAAGTTGGTGCAACATCTGCCAACACACCACCTTCCAAAATGGTGGCCTGAGTTGGGCCTACATAAATGAATGGCACCAATTCAGTGGTGTGCTGAGTATGTACCTGACCACTGTCATAGTCTTGCATTTGCTCGACGTTACCATGATCAGCTGTAATAATCATGTGACCTTGTTTCGCCATCACCGCTTCATAGACACGACCCAAACAGGTATCTACTGCTTCCACTGCTTTGACAGCTGCATCAAACACACCAGTATGACCGACCATATCGCCATTGGCATAGTTCACCACCAACAAATCATATTCACCTGAATTAATGGCTGCAACCAGTTCATCAGTCACTTCATAAGCGCTCATTTCAGGTTTTAAGTCGTAGGTTGCTACGTTTGGCGATGGAATCAGGATACGTTTTTCACCCGGATATTCATCTTCACGACCACCACTAAAGAAGAACGTCACGTGTGCGTATTTTTCAGTTTCAGCAATACGCAATTGTGTTTTGCCCAAGTCTGATAAATATTCACCAATCGAGTTTTTCAAATCTTCTGGCATGTACGCCACTGGCGCAGCAATGCTGGCTTGATAACGGGTCAGCATCACAAATTTAGATAATTGCGGCACAACTTTACGTTCAAAACCAGCAAAATCCTGTTCCACAAAGGCTTTGGTCAATTCACGTGCACGGTCAGCACGGAAGTTCATAAACACCACGCTGTCGCCATCTTGAATTTTGGCAATTTCACCAATACGGGTGGCTTTAACAAACTCGTCGCTTTCATCTGCCGCATAAGCCGCTCCCAAGCCTTCAACCGCAGTTGCCGCAGTGCGTACTGCCTCACCTTCGGTAAGTAGACGATAGGCTTGTTCTACACGATCCCAACGGTTGTCACGATCCATCGCATAGTAGCGACCAATCAGGCTGGCAATACGACCTTGATTTGGATATTGTGCAAATAATGCGTCCAGTTTTTCCAAAGAAGGCTGCGCGCTTTTTGGTGGCGTATCACGGCCATCTAAAAAGGCATGTAGATAAACTTTTGCACCACGTTTTAATGCCAATTCTGCCATCGCCACGATATGATCTTCATGCGAATGCACACCGCCTTCAGACAATAAACCAAGCAGATGCACTGCACCGTTGGCTGCTTTGGCTTTTTCTACCGCATCGACCAACACTTCATGTTCAAAGAAAGCGCCTGTACGAATGTCTTTGGTAATACGGGTAAAGTCTTGGTACAACACACGTCCTGCACCCAAGTTCATGTGACCAACTTCAGAGTTACCCATTTGACCATCTGGCAAGCCCACATCTTCACCTGAACCAGAGATCAAACCATGCGGATGCTTTTCCTGCATAGCAGTCAAATTTGGTCGTTTCGCTGCTAAAAACGCGTTGTCTTCGACCGCTTCGCGATGACCCACACCATCCATAATCACCAATACGTGAGGGATTTTGCCAGCAGTTGCATCCGCCATAATCAATACTCTTTTTCGTCTACAAATTAATCATGCTATCTTAACGAATTTTGCGTCAAGACTCTATGTTCAGAAGATGGTTTCCGCCACTGATTCAGATAGGTTTACCCAATCATACGGAAAAAGCAGCAGCATCGGCCCGCACTTAACGCGCACGATGCAGTAAGTAACCGCCGATGACAAACATCAGAATAATAGGAATAAATACGAACCACGCAGGCGATGGTGCATAGACCAAGCTGGCATAGCCCAAGAAATCCTGTAAATAAAAGAAGGTTAAGCCGACAAATAAAGCAATCACCAAACGGAAACCCATAGATTGCTGACGTAACGGCCCAAAAATAAAGGAGCAAGCAATCACCACCAAAGCAATCAGCGCAAAGGGTGCACCAAGTTTTTGCCAGAACGCCAGTTGGTAGGTTTTGGGTACTTGGCTGTATTCATGCATATAACTCATGAAACTGACCAATTGACTTGGGGATAAATCTTCAGGGTCGATGGTGACCATGTGCACATATTTCGGTTGCAATGCTAAAGCCAAAGCCTGTTCGCTGTTTTTAGCTAAAGTCGCGTTGCCCGCCTGCAAAATATCCATCTGTTCAGTTTGATTGAGCAACCAACTACCGTCTTTAACAAACTGTCCCTGATCTGCAGACAATGTACCACGCAAGCGATAATTATCATCAAAATCGACCACTTGTACATTTTTGAGCTGCCCTTGGGCATTGGCGTAGTCAATATAAATAAAACGATTGCCTTCGCGCGACCAATAGCCACGAACTTCACCCAGCTCAGCGACGCTACGGTGACTTTTAACACTTTTGGCTTGTTCATTGGTGTATGGAATCACCCATTCACTGAGCACAAAAGACAGCAGTACCAATACCATGGCGGAACGAATCACCCATCCCACAATACGCCACAGGCTAATCCCTGCAGAACGCATCACAATCAATTCGCTGTTGGATGCCAACGTACCCAAGCCTAACACTGCGCCAATCAAGGCAGAAATCGGCAAAATTTCATAGAGATAATTTGGCGCACCCCACAATACATACAGCAATGCCTGCCATGCACTATAGTTTTCATTGAGTGAACCCAATTCGCCTAAATAGGTAAACAACACCTGCAAACCAGACAAAATTGCCGTTGCACCAAACATAGCCAGTGCAGTGGTCTTGATGACGTGTTTTGCAACTATACGACGTGCCAACATCTTAAGACCTCACTCGCTGAATTTGCTGCTTAATTTTAGGTGCTAGTTTTTGTTTACGTGAGAACAAGGCTGCCGCAATCGCATAAGCCAACAACACCAACGGATAAGCAATCATGCCCATTTCTTGTTTGCTGATACGGGTTTTAACCGCCATGAGCGCCACAATCAAACTGGCGAAAATTAACAAGGCAGGAAACAGTTTTAAATAACGCCCCTGACGCGGACTAACTTCTGACAATGCCACGGCTAAAAACAACGCCACCACAATCGCAAAAGGCACAAAAATACGCCATCCCAGTTCACTTGCGACCACAGGGTCTGCACGGTTTTTCCAAAGTTGCGAGGTGGTTAAGGCTTCTACTTCGGCACTTTCAAATTTAGCTTCTTTGTCATTCTCTAAACGTAAACGATAACTTTGGAATTCTGCCTGTGAATATTTGGCTGTGCCCGGAAATATTTCATAACGACGCCCTTCGACCAAATCCACCACATTGGCAGGATCATTTTCCAGCTCTACCCGTGTCGCTTCTTTTGCTAGAATCATGACATCAGGACGACCTGCTTTTTCTGCACGTTGATAAAAGAAAATATCTTTCAGGTTTTTACGATCTTCGGACAGATCGCCTGCGTAAATGGTATATGGCCCTGAAGAAATAAATTCTTTGGGTCGCACCAAATCAAAACCTGTGCGTACTGCCTGACTGGTGGTCAGTGCTTCGAACTGACGCAGTCCCCACGGTGATGCCCACAGCATTAAAAAGCCTTGGAAGATCAAAAATCCTAGCGTCATTGGCACCAATAAACGTGCCAGTTGATGCCGGCTCACGCCACTGCTGTTGAGCACTGCCATTTCATGATCGACATATAAACGACCAAAGACCAGCATCAAACCAATAAAGAAGCCCAAAGGTAAGATCAGCGTCAAAAATTCAGGCAAGCGATAGCCAATGATGCTGAATAAAATACTCGCATCCAAACGCCCTTGTGCCGCTACGCCAAAATACTTGATCAAGCGACCACCCATCATGATCAAAGTCAGTAAGGCAATCACAACCAAGGATGTCGACACAACTTGCTTGACCAAATAACGCCGAATAATCAAATTATTTCTTCCAAAATGTGAGGGAATCCAATTCGCGTTAGTTTACCTGAATGTTGAAAATATAAAACCTATCGCCTTGTTATACATTGAAACTCGACGCATAAAAATGTTTCAATGGTTGTATAGTTTGCACATCTAGATAGGCATAAAATCCAGTGATTAAATTTAGCTTAAGTCCCGCATTCCAAGAACACAGCGCGAGTGAATCTTTGTCAATTTTAGTGGCTGCAGAACATGTGCTACAAGCAACTGCTGCTTATCAAATCAAAGATTTAGACAGCATTATTCATGCAACACAATTTAAAGCAGGCTTCAATGAAAGTTTAAGTTTGCTGGGTAGTGTTGCCGAATGTGCCAATTGCAACTTGATCGGTTTGGGGAAAACTGAAGAATTACCAGCCGCAAAGCTGGCAAAAATTGCACAAAGCATTATCAAATCTTCACAAAAAAAATTTAAACAGATCAGCCTTGACTTGTCTGCTCTGCCTAGCGAGTTACATTATGTATTTGCACTCAGCTTGACCCAAGCAGCCTATGCTTTTGATGAATATAAAAGCAAAAAGAATGAATTTCAGCTTGAACAGATCCACTTAATTGCCAAGGAAAGCTCACTGACTGCCGATCAGTTGCAGTTAATTGAAGCCATGCAATCGGGTCAAAACATGGCACGCGACTTGGGCAACCGTCCGGGCAATATTTGTTTCCCTGAATATTTGGCAGAACAAGCTCAAGCACTTGCGGCAGAATACCCAGATCTGCTCAAAGTCACTATTTTAGATGAAGCAGAAATGGCCGAATTGGGCATGGGTGCATTCCTTGCAGTCAGTCAGGGTTCAGACCGTCCTGGGCGCATCATTAGCCTTGAATACCAAGCGCAGCGTGACGAAGCACCTGTGGTCTTAGTCGGTAAAGGGATTACTTTCGATACTGGCGGCATTTCACTCAAACCTGGCTTAGGCATGGACGAAATGAAATTTGATATGTGTGGTTCTGCCTCAGTCTTAGGCACCATGCGCGCGCTATGTGAAGCACGTTTACCTATCCATGTGGTCGGCACGATTGCCGCTGCAGAAAACATGCCTTCAGGCAAAGCCACTCGCCCAGGTGATATTGTGACCAGTATGAGCGGTCAAACCATCGAAATTTTAAATACCGATGCCGAAGGTCGTTTGGTGCTGTGCGATACCCTGACCTATGTAAAACGCTTCAACCCTGCTTTGGTAATTGATATTGCGACGTTAACAGGCGCTTGCGTAGTTGCATTGGGTTCGGTACTCACAGGCATGTTTACCCCAGATGACCAACTTGCGGCGGAATTGGAGACTGCGGGACACACCGCATTTGACCGTGTATGGCGTATGCCCGTGATTGACGATTATCAAGAACAACTGGATTCACCATTTGCCGATATTGGCAATATTGGTGGGCCTAAAGCAGGCGCAGTGACTGCAGCATGCTTCTTGCAACGCTTTACCCGTGACTACCGTTGGGCACACCTAGACATTGCAGGCACTGCATGGAATTCAGGCACCAATAAAGGCGCAACAGGTCGTCCTGTACCGTTATTGATGCAGTTCCTCGCGCAACGTGCAAGCAATAATGGCTAAAGTCAGCTTTTATTTGTTTGAAAAAAGTCCAGAGCGGCAGGTGGAAAGCACTTGCCGCTTATGCCGCAAAATTTTGCGGCAGCAGGCGCGCATTTGGCTGCATTGCACTGACCCAGAATTACAGCAAATATTGGATGAACGTCTGTGGAGTTTTGATGCCAGTAGTTTCATTCCGCATGGTATTAACCAAAAACAGGCTAGCGTATGTATTTCAGCCGAACTACCGCAGCAATCAGACTGGATTGTGTTTAATTTTAACAGTCAGGCACTTGAAGCCTATGCAAAATTTAGTCACATTATTGAGATTATTGAAAATCACGAAGCAGCAAAAGTGCTTGGACGTGAAAAATTCAAACAATATCGACGTTTGGGCATAGAACCACAGACGTTTAAGCTTTAATTTTAAAAATTTTTTTTAAAAATATAGCTCGAAATAAGGAGAGATACAGTGACTTTAAATGTCGGCTCAGATTTTAAACAGCGCTGGTTAACCGCGCCTCAGGCTGTGCGCCAGACATTTATGGATGATCTGCATCGAATTTGTGAGGTCTTGCAACCTGAAACACAATTACACCAGTGGATTGCAGAAGATCAGCGTGCTCAGCAACAATCACAGGAAAAAATTGAACAAGCCTATGCTGACCTAAAAGCACGTTTGATTGAAGAAGCACGCCAACGTCGCCAATTGGCACTTGAACTCAAATTAGAACAGCGTCGTGCAGAACAAGCCGCTTATGCTGCACAGTTACAACAAGATGAAGTACAACGCTTCGCAGAACAAACTCAAGTACTTGAGCTGATGCGTCAAAGTCTGGATCAGGAAATTTCAAACTATACGGCGCGTTACGAGCAAAATCCTGAATTACCTGCAGTGACTTTTAACCAAGCAGCAACTGCAGTAAATGATGATAAAATTAGCTCTGAACTTGAAAGTGTACGTTTGCGTTTAGAGCTAGAAGCCGAAACTCAAATTGAGCAGGCGGTCACGGTCTTTCGTGCGCGACTGCATGCCGCAGCCCAAGAAGAAATTGACTATATCTTAAAAAATTCAAGTTTTTCTAAAGAATAAATTTACTTTTACCCCCTATTCGCGCATAGCCTTAAATCAAGTGTCATCAAAATGAAATAATTTTGTCTCATGATTGTCATCCAGAAAAAGTTGAATTTTCAGCTTTTATCTTCTTTAATAACTTTGACAATCTCGGGTTTCAAATGGATATCTTGACGAAAATTTCAGGCAAAATCGACCATCTTAATACGGGCGAACAGTGCAGTATTCGTGCTCAGGATTTATGGATCAGTCGTGCAGATTTCCAATCATTAAGCATTTATTTGTCTAAAGAAGCGGAAAAGGGTAAGTTTTCAATTCAAACAAACGATACTTTTAGCTCGCGCTTGGGTGGCACAGAATTAATTGTCACCAAACACTAAAACTAAACCAGACCAAAAGTCCACTCGGTGGGCTTTTTTGTGGTCGTCAATCAGTTTTTTGAGTTATCGCTGTGGATTTAGAATAAGAAAATAGGAAACATTAGGAATTAAATCCAATCACCCAACCAAGACAAAATATTGCCCAAACCATAACCTATTGCCATTAAAGAAAAAACCCACACGGCAGCACCCACCACATTATAAAAACTAAAAGTCGCCAAAGGCATGTGCCCAGACCCTGCCGCAAAGGGTGCAAATGAACGTACAAACGGTATAAAACGCGCCATTAAAATAGTTTTGCCGCCATGTTTCATAAAATAATGGTTAGTTTTTACAATATATTCAGGTTTGAAATAACGTGAATGTTGATGAAAATACTTCACACCTAGAATTCGTCCAGTGTAATAGTTGACGCTATACCCTAAGACTGCAGCAACAAAAAGTAAAATGCCCATATAGTGCAAATGCACCACGTCTGTGGTAGAACACAACGCACCAATGGCGATCAGCAAGCTGTCACCTGGCAAAAAGAACATAAACACGGAACCAGTTTCTGCAAAAATGATCAGAAACAAAATGGCATAAATCCACACCCCATAATTATCGAGTAATATGGGCAGCCAGTATTCCAAATTCATTAAAATATCAATCATCTACAATAAACCAATGCATCATCCATGATGAAAAAATGACTTTATTAGGCTGAATTATCCCTAAAAATAAAAAAACAGTCTAATTTTTCAATCAGACTGTTTAGATTTAACGGTGTTGTGCTTATTTTAAAAAGCCATTTTCAGCCAAAAATTCCATGCTGATTTTGGATTGCTGTGTGGTTTCTGCAGCTTTATCACCCAATAGCAAACGCTCAATATAGCGTGCCAATACATCCACTTCTAAATTGACTTTGCTGCCGACTTTCCAAGTGCCAATATTGGTGCGTTCGGCCGTGTGCGGAATTAAATTTAGGCTAATGATGCTGCCACATAAATGGTTAATGGTCAGGCTAATACCATCTACCGTCACCGAGCCTTTTTCTGCCAAATATTTAGCAATTTCAGCAGGTGCAGTTACTTCATAGTAAATCGAGCGTGCATCTTCACGCACCACGGTAATTTCACCCACGGCATCTACATGCCCACTCACGATATGCCCGCCAAAACGTGTGGTTGGCAGCATGGCCTTTTCAACATTGACAGGTTGACCGACTTTCCATGTACCTAAAGTGGTGCGGTTCAGACTTTCACGCGACACATCTGCCGCATACCAGTTATCGCCCCACTCAATCACGGTTAGACAAATACCATTGGTGGCAATCGAGTCACCCAAATGCACATCTGACATATCTAAATCAGTCTGAATACGCAAACGTACATCACCGCCCACACTTTGCAGGCTTTCTACTTTACCTAAACTTTCAATAATGCCTGTAAACATAATCTTTTCTCTCATTCACTGAGGATTTGTGGATTTACCACAACGCCAATTGGGTACTCACCCCTGAGGTATCGACACCGCCCAATTCTGCAAAATGGTACAACTGACCCAGCAACTGACGGATTGGTGGGCCTGATTTGGCATGGGTGTCGGTAATCACAATAAATTCCAGCACGCGCGCACGTTCAGACTGACGCTGTTTACTCACGCGATAACGTGGTACATCTTGGGTCAATAATGCCACTCGGCCACGCTTTAAGTTAGCTTGTAGCAAGTCTGTGGCACTGATATTACCATCGGTAGAATAGCTGGTCAGAATAAAACGTGCATTGATGGTTTCCAATAAGGTTTCATAAGCCTCTTTGGCATACTTGGAAGAGTTGTATGGACTTGGACGTTCCTTACGCCACGCACGGTCAATACCACTTTTAAAGCCTTTGGTGTCTGGAGTGGGTAAATCGACCTGATCCCACAGCGTTAAAGCATTTAAAACATGATAGTTACTGCTATAGGCATGTTGGTTATATGGAGGGTCCAAATACGCGACATCAACCTCAAAACCACTCATTTGATTAGCCAGATGCTGTGCATCAACACACCACATTTCTGCAGCGGGTTTATTCGGTTCACCAATGTCACAAAAACGACTTGGCGTGAGCCACAATAATGATTCAATTCGTTCGAGTGCGGTTTGAGTTTTGCCACCCCAGCCGTGGTGGAAGCTTTTAAACACCCCACTGGTATTGCTGACAAAACTGGCAGAGTACAACAACGGTGCCAACAATGCCGACATCTCAACATCATCAATGGCGCCCTGCGCTTGCCACGTAGCAATTTGCTGACGAATCGCATCTATGCGCATGCCGTTTCGACGTTTAAAGAACAAACGGTCACGACTTGGGTCATAAATCTCGTCATTGCGCGGACACAAATTATGCGTCACCCAGCCTTTGACTTCAGGCAAACGGTTCAAATAATCAATGGCTTTTTGATAGCCGCCTAATTCTTTAAACGCAGGCGCTTCAGTACTGGCCAAAATCGCATGGTTTAAGGCATGGCTGTACGGTTCCCAATCATTGGCAATCACCCGATAACCATTTTGGCGCGCCAAACGTGATACCACCCCTGAGCCTGCAAAGAAGTCAGCAAAAATTGGCGCACGACCATTTTTAGGATGTAGCGTTCCTGTCTGTTCAAGTGCTTCTAAAATCAGATGCAGTAAACGGCGTTTATTGCCCAAATAAGGCACTAACTGATGGAATAAGTATTCATCAGTGGTGCGTGCCGCATGACGACGTTTGTGATAAACCGTTGACTCTGAACTCATAGTGTCTCTTGAGAAGGAATTAACCTAAGGCGCACGTCATCACCCAATTGAGTGACGTCGCAAAGTTTAAATCGAAGTTGCTCTGCCATCTGTTCAAATTCTGCATTAAACATGGCACGAGCCGAGCGCCCTAACAATGTAGGTGCCACATAGCTGATCACTTCATCGACCCAACCTTCCTGTAAGAAAGCAGTCGATAAGGTTGCTCCCGCTTCAACCAACACATCATAAATTTGATATTGCTGTACCAATTGGGCAAGTAAGGTGGCTAAAGGTTGCGGTTCCAATTGTAACACGCCCAAAGCAGCCAACTCTGCACGATACGGTCCCATCACCATCACCGTTTCAGGCTGCTGCAAAATTTGTGCGCTCAAAGGCAAACGACCTTGGCGATCTAAAATAATCCGTTTGGGTTGTACTACGCTGTGGATGTCATCTACACCCTCTAAGTGGCGTACATTAAGCAGACAGTCATCGGCCAGTAACGTGTCGATCCCCGTTAATACTGCAGCAGAAATTGCCCGCCAATGCTGCACATCGGCACGTGCAGCCGTGCCTGTGATCCATTTGGATTCACCCGAAGCCATTGCCGTGCGACCATCCAAACTTGAAGCTACTTTTAAACGCACATAGGGCATGCCCGTAGCCATGGCTTTTAAAAAGCCTAAATTTAACTGACGCGCTTCAGCTTCTGCCACACCGACATCCACCTGAATGCCTGCATCCTTTAAAATCTGAACGCCCTTGCCTGCCACCAATGGATTTGGGTCTGGACATGCCACCACCACTTTAGCCACGCCTGCATCAACCAATGCTTTGGCACAAGGTGGTGTGCGTCCATAGTGCGCACACGGCTCCAAAGTTACATAGGCAGTTGCACCACGTGCCTGTTCACCTGCCTGACGCAAAGCAAAGACTTCGGCATGCGGTTGTCCTGCACGCGGATGATAACCTTCGCCCAATAATTGCGCATCTTTAACAATCACACAGCCGACATTTGGATTAGGTTTGGTACTGTATTGCCCCAAACGTGCCAACTCAATCGCACGACGCATCCAAAAAAGATCGTCGGGTGGTAAATTGGAAGTAGATTCAGTCATATTCAGATGTTGTGTGCTTTTTGCTGACATGAGGATTTATTGCTCACGTAACTGCATTTGTTCAATTTGACGACGAAACGCTTCGACATCCTGAAAGTCTTGATACACCGAAGCAAAACGGACATACGCCACATGATCCAGTGCAAATAAGGCCTGCATGACAATTTCACCAATGGTACGTGATTTCACATCGCGCTCACCCAAACGGCGAATTTGTAATTGGATGTCGCTGAGTACAGTTTCTATTTGCTCTTGGGTCACAGGACGCTTTTGTAAAGCATGCATCAGTGAACGACGCAGCTTGGCCTCATCGAAGGGTTCACTTTTCCCATCCGATTTAATCACACGTGGCATGACGACTTCATAACTTTCAAAAGTGGTAAAGCGTTCACCACAGCCAATACACTCACGACGTCGGCGAATTTGGCAGCCTTCTGCCGCCAAACGTGAGTCAATCACTTTACTGTCTGCAGCGTTGCAAAATGGACAATGCATAGCGGTTAAATTGCACAAATTTGAATGAAAATGCAGTGTAGCAAAATTTCTAAACTTTGTAGAGTTTTACGCAATATATAGAAAAAAAACAGCCCCAAAGGGCTGTTTTACACAATATATTGATTATGTGCTGTGTGGATTATTCGACACGCTCACCATGTTGGCTTAAGTCGAGTCCCATACGCTCATCTTCTGCAGCCACACGAATACCGATGGTTAGATCAATTACTTTTAAGATGATGAAAGTCAGTACAGCTGAGTAAGCAATGGTCGCTAATACGCCTTCAACTTGCACCCAAAGTTGGCTCATTAGGTTGCTTGGTGCAGCATCGCCCATAATAAACTCGCTGGCAAAAAAGGCGGTTAAAACTGCACCAACAATACCACCTACACCATGTAATCCAAAGGCATCTAAAGAGTCATCGGCTTTCAGAGCGCGTTTTAAGGCAGTAATCCCCCAGAAACAGACCACACCACCAATTAAACCCATCGCTAATGCACCACCGACAGTCACAAAACCTGCTGCTGGCGTAATCACGACCAAACCTGCAACTGCACCCGATGCAGCACCTAATACAGAACCTTTACCACGTACCAGTTTTTCTGCTACAAGCCATGCAATTGCTGCGGCTGCGGCTGCCACTTGAGTCACAACTAAGGCATAACCCGCTGCACCATTCGCGCCTAAAGCAGAACCACCGTTGAAACCAAACCAGCCCACCCAGAGTAAACTTGCACCCAGTACAGTCAAAGTCAGGTTGTGCGGAGCCATAGATTCACGGCCCAAGCCCATACGTTTGCCCAACATGTATGCAGCAACTAAACCTGCAACACCCGAGTTAATATGAACAACAGTACCACCAGCAAAGTCGAGAGCACCATCATTGCCTAACCAACCACCACCCCATACCCAGTGGGTAATTGGTGCGTAGACCACGACCACCCAAATCGCGATAAAGGCAACAAAGGCACCAAACTTCATTCGTTCTGCAATTGAACCACTGATAATTGCCACAGTAATGATGGCAAAGGTCATTTGAAATATCACAAATAGAATTTCAGGAATACTGCCACTGAGCGCATCGGTACCAATGCCTGCCAGCATGACTTTGTCTAGACCACCAATAAAGGCATTACCTTCACCAAAAGCCAAACTATAGCCCACTGCCACCCAGGCAATACTGACCACGGCTGCTGCTACAAAGCTATAAGCCATAGTATTGAGTACGTTTTTCTTGCGTACCATACCGCCATAAAATAGTGCCAAACCAGGAATGGTCATGAGTAAAACTAAAGCAGTCGAAACTAAAATCCAAGCGGTATCGCCTGTATCTAATACAGCTTCAGGTTCAGCAGCTTCGGGCGTGCTGACTTCTGCTACAGCTGCAACTTCTGTTGCATTTGTTGTTTCGATAGGAGATGTTTCGGCAGTTTCAAGCACTGCAACATCTGAAGTTGGTGCGGTGGCTGTTACGGCTTCTTCAGCCCAAGCAACAGAACCACCAAGAAGTGCGCCTGATAGACTCAGCGCGAGTAGCATTTTTTTCATTTGTGTCCCCCGACCTTTGTTTTTGTGAGTTATTAGGTACTCAGCAAACTTCGTGCCATTTTCTTAAACAGCGTCTGCACCCGTTTCACCTGTACGAATACGGATGACTTGTTCGAGGTTAGTCACAAAGATTTTGCCATCACCAATCTTGCCTGTACTAGCAACACGAGTGATTGACTCAATCACCGAATCCACCATTTCATCGCTAATTGCGATTTCAATTTTAACTTTAGGCAAAAAGTCAACGACGTATTCAGCGCCACGATAAAGTTCGGTATGACCTTTTTGGCGACCGAAGCCTTTGACTTCTGTTACGGTGATCCCTTGAACACCAATTTCAGATAATGCTTCACGCACATCATCTAATTTAAAGGGTTTTACAATTGCAGTTACGAGCTTCATGTGTGTTTTCCTTCGGCTTAATTCACCAGTAAGGTTTTATGTTCAAATTCCATGCCAAAGTTCTAAGGTCGGGGGAAATTAGAAACCGTGACATGAGTTTTCTTTATACCTTATTTTATACATTTATATGGTTTTGATCTTCAAAAAATAGACATATTTACTAGAAGATTTACGATTTTACTCATCGAATAAATCCATATTTCGTCTGAAATGCTATAGTCTATTCAAGACCAGTGCTACACTGCCTCCATTTTCTCCATCTTTGTGGAAACAACAATGATTGAAACTTTATTACAAGCCATTTTGGAACAAGTTGAACAACCTAAAAAAGATTTAGAACATAATTTACGTGCTTTGCTCAATGAAGCGGTCACCAAAATGGATTTGGTCTCGCAAGATGAGCTAGACCGCCAACGTACTGCGCTCAATAATGCCAACTTACGTTTAAATGAATTGTTAAAACAGGTTGAAGCACTGGAACAGAAAATTCAACTCAAAAAATAAGCACCAATTGAGTGCATAAAAACAAAAAATAAACATTATAAAAATAACGCACCAAAACGGATCATTATAAAAATGTCTTTTGCCAAAGTGTATACGCGGGGGCTGCTCGGCTTGCACGCCCCTGCAATTGAAGTTGAAGTCCATCTGAGTCAAGGTTTACCTTCTTTAACCATTGTCGGTCTAGCCGAAGCTGCCGTGCGTGAAAGTAAAGATCGGGTACGCTCTGCCATTATTAATAGTGGTTTTCAATTTCCGACCAAACGTCTGACCATTAATTTAGCACCTGCCGACTTGCCCAAAGATGGTTCGCGTTTGGACTTAGCCATTGCTTTAGGCATTTTAATTGCTTCGGGACAGTTGCCCGAACAAAGCACTGAAGGTTTAGAGTTTATTGGAGAATTGGCTTTAGATGGTCAATTGCGCCCCACCACAGGCACACTCAGTATTGCGATTGCCTGCCAACAGGCACAGCATTGTTTGGTTTTACCTGAACAAAATGCACAAGAAGCTGCTCAATTGCCTGACTTTGAAGTCTTTGCCGCCACACATTTAAAACAAGTTTGCGAACATTTGGCACAAAGCCAGCCTTTAGATAAAGTCACCGCGACTGCCCAACCACAGTTATCACATTCCGCCTTTGATTTAGTCGATGTTAAAGGACAGTTGCGCCCACGACGTGCTTTGGAAATTGCGGCTGCAGGTGGACATTCATTGCTATTCAAAGGCCCACCCGGTACAGGCAAAACCTTATTGGCATCTAGGCTTTCCAGTATTTTACCGCCATTGAATATGCAGGAAAATTTAGAAGTTGCCAGCATCTATTCTGTGGCGAATAGCCCGCATACGTTTGGACAGCGTCCCTTTCGTGCACCGCACCATACCGCTTCTGCTGTAGCCTTGGTCGGTGGAGGCTCATATCCCAAACCAGGTGAAATTACCTTGGCACATTTAGGTGTTTTATTTTTAGATGAACTGCCTGAATTTGATAAAAAAGTGTTAGAAGTACTGCGCCAACCTTTAGAGTCCAAAGAAATTGTGATTTCCCGCGCCTCTCGGCAAATTACCTTCCCAGCCAACTTTCAACTGATTGCTGCCATGAATCCTTGTCCTTGTGGTTATGCTTTTAATCAGGATGTGCGCTGTCAGTGTTCTGCAGAAAGTATTAAACGCTATCAAAACCGTATTTCAGGACCGTTGTTGGATCGTATCGACTTACACATTGATGTACCACCTCTGCAAGCACATGAATTACAGGATACCCGACCAGTGGAAAATTCTGAAACCGTGCGAAGCCGTGTCATTCAAGCATATACACGACAATTGCAACGACAAGAGTGTTTAAACATGGCGCTCAGTCCCAAACAATTAGAGCAATTTGCACATTTAGATGATACTGCGCAAAATATTTTAGCCATTGCGCAGCAGCGTTTGAACTTATCGGCACGTGCGTATCATCGGGTGTTACGAGTGGCACGCACCATTGCAGATTTAGCCCAAAGTGAACAGATTCAAAGTCCACATTTGAGTGAAGCACTGTCTTATCGTGCCCATGAAGCCTGATTGAAAGTCTAATTAAGAGTTCGATTAAGAATCTGATTAAAAGTCTAAGAGATGAAAATAGCCCATTGCCATGCCTGTACAATGGGCGAGTTGTTTTTATTGTTTTAAGTTTCACTCCTAACTGGAGCTTTTATTTATCGTCGTAGCCGTATCTTTAGAAGGCTTTAGTTAAAGTAAATACAGCTCCTGTTTCAACGCCACGCTTTGCCGCATGCGAAAAACCATCGGTATCAATATCAGTTCCTACAGCAGCCAATTCAGCAGATAAACCTTCAACTGAAGCAAAGTTATAGCTTACACCGACTTTCCAATCTACATAGCTGTCACTATTATCCCCAAAATCAACGTCATCTGCTTGGGTGTAACCTAATCCAGCCACCCCAGAAAAGCCGGTACTTCCAATGGGTGCGGTATAAGTGGCATTGAAATACCAGGCATCGGTGTCAACACCCAAGAAATCATTGGAATAGTTGATTGCGGTCAATAAGCTGGCATCTTTAAATAAAACATCGCTAAAACCTAATTTTGCATAGACTTCAAGCCAGTTTAAATCGCTCTCACTTGGGTAGGCGTAATACCACAAACCCACATCCAAAACAGGTTTGCTGGCAAAATAATCTAGGCTTGTGGTATAGCCAATATAAGGGTCAAGCTCTAAATGTGCCGTACCACCAAAATCGACATTGGAACCCCACACGCCTGCATACACGCCAGAATCATGGCTGAGAGCAAAACCTGCTTGCACTGCGGGATCATTAAAGGTTTGAGTTAAACCGCGATAACGATAATCACTGGTTAAGGCTGCTGTCCCGCTAAACGACATGCCTGTCGCATTTTCTGCAGCAAAGCTGAGGCTTGATGTGGCTGCGACCATCGCCAAAGAAAGTGTTTGAAGTACGAATTTCATTTTAGATTCCCCCTGCATCGGATGAGATGCCTTTGTCTATTTTTGTTTGACTCATTGAGGGAATTGCAAACCCTATGCCAACGCTAAAATTCAGAACAGAGATTTGGCATTTAAAATGCAAAAATACAAACCTAAGATATTGTTATACATCAATTATTTTTAGTGTGTTTTTTATTTTGATTGGAGTAAATTTTGATTTACATCAACACTCTTCTTATAACCACTGCACTTTAAAACATGAATTTACACAGTGCTATGATTATTTTTTGCATCCTTGCATAGCAATAAAGCTAAATCACATACCTAAAAAAGTGCAGTCAAGAATCACAAGCCTATCCTGATCAAAAAATAGAAAGTCAGGCCTATCCTGTTCATCCTTACGCCATCAACTATCAAAACTCAGTGAACAGACAGAAATCCTGTCCTAAACTGCACTAGATTTCTGCACCAAAATTTGACATCAATATACGACGCGACACTTCAATCTTCACATCAAAAATAATTCAATGACCAAAACGATAGATCAATTTTAATTTTCGCAAGCCAACGACCATATAAAAGTTATGTATAAAATATCTGCTTAAACAGTTCTGTTTTCATCGTAATGCCAAAACTTAACACCGATGTTTCACATGAAATCCGTAATAGCCAAAAGCTATTACTCAAAGCTTAAATAAAATGTAATTTTTATACTCTTAATTCAAATAAAGATTCATAAATTTATTTCCCCACTTATCTCTTGCCCAAAATTCGACTTCATAGATAACCATTTCACAGGAAAACTTCACCCTATTTTAAAATTTATGCTGTGCCTTATGCGCTTTGATCACACACCAAGCTGTTGAAAAATTGAATAAACTGTATTTTTAATGTACTAGTTGCAGATGCGCTGTATTTGGCTATGTTTCAGTGACTCAGTAAGTTTTAAATATGTTTATGTTTTTACTAAAAAATAAAATATTTATTCAACTTTTGAAAAGTCGATATTTTTAATGACCCCACAGTTTATCGAAAAAATGCTTAACTTTAGTGTCATAAGTGCTTTAAAAGTGATATTTTCGCGCATAAATAGCGATACAATTCGCCTACGTTTCAACTACACATTTACTGCATGAGGCCATCTCCCAATGCTGCAATCTAAAAAATTAACACTTGCGTTGCTGATCAACGCAGCGCTTGTTTCAACTGCATTTGCTAGCGAACAAAGTGAATCTAAAGGCTTTGTAGAAGACGCAAACGGTTCGGTTTTATTCCGTACAGGTTATTTGAATCGTGATAAAAAAGATGGACTTACAAACGATACAAGCTCTGCGGCTCAAACAGCAATGATCAATCTAGATTCTGGCTTTACTAAAGGTATTGTTGGTTTTGGTGCAGGTATCATTGGTGATGCTTCATTCAAATTAGGTGAAAACAGAAATACTGGCAACCAAATGATTCCACTCCACAACGATGGTTCTGCTTATGACCACTGGGCACGTGGTGGTGCTTATGTCAAAGCACGCGTATCAAACACAACAGCTAAATATGGTACGCAAGTATCTGAAATTCCAGTAATTGCAAGCAATACTGCTCGTTTAACCCCTGAGTACTACACTGGTCTTTATATTGAAAGTAACGAAATTAAAGACTTGACGTTAATCGGTGGTAAATTCACTAAAAACCAATGGTCAAATGACATCAGCTCAGACCAACAAAATTTGGACAGTGCTATTTTCTGGGGCGCGAAATACAAGTTTAACGACCAAGTTAATGCCTCTTATTATGGGGTAGACGTTAAAGATAAATTAGATCGTCACTATGGGAATGTGAATTATAGCTTCCCTACAGCAAATGGTGCGAGCGTAACTTTAGATGCAATGGGTTACAATACCAAATGGAAAGTTGGAGCAGAAACAACTGATCCACGCAGTGAAACTGAAGAATTGACTAACTCGATTTGGGGTGTATCTGCAAGCTATAACAGGGACGCACACAATTTGATGCTTGCGTACCAAGATAATGCGGGCAACATAGGTTACGACTATGCTTACAACGCAGATGGTCTACAAAGCATTTATGTACCAAACTCATACTTATCCGACTTTAATGGTAACGATGAAAAATCTGTTGGCTTACAGTACAACTATAATTTTAAAAACCATGGTCTCCCAGGTCTAAACTGGACAACAGCATTCGTTTATGGTTGGGATATTGATGTAGCCGAAAAAAATAATCCAGCACAAATTATCGACCAAGCTGAAGAACATGAATTCTTTAACCAAGTGAAATATACGGTTCAATCGGGTGCGTTGAAAGATGCAAGCTTACGCTTACGTAACTCTTACTTACGTGCAAGCGATACGTATAACAATGCGAAAGGAAATTACGTCAGTAATGCTATTGGCTCAACCAACGAATGGCGTATCTGGTTAGATATTCCTGTGAAATTATTCTAATTTCTCGGAATAGCAAAACCAATAAAAAACCTGCACAGAATATGTGCAGGTTTTTTTACATTTCAGCTTTCATTTGAATGCTGAACAGGCTACGCAAATTATGGATTTGCAGCTTTGTAGCCTTCAATTGAGTTCAATACTTCTTGTTTCGCAACATCAGCACCTTCCCAACCACTTAACTTAACCCATTTGCCTGGCTCTAAGTCTTTATAGTGTTGGAAGAAGTGTTCAATTTGGCTGATCAATAATGGTGGAAGATCAGTATATTCTTGAACATCTTTATAAATTGGGGTTAATTTTTCGTGCGGAACTGCGACCAATTTCGCATCAACACCACCGTCATCTTCCATGTTCAATTTACCCACTGGGCGGCAACGAATCACAGAACCTGGCTCTACTGGGTGTGGGGTCACAACCAATACGTCTAGCGGATCACCATCCAATGAAAGTGTATTTGGTACATAACCGTAGTTCGCTGGGTAGAACATTGCTGTACCCATGAAACGGTCTACAAATAATGCATCAGAATCTTTGTCAATTTCGTATTTGATTGGCGCTGCATTGGCAGGAATTTCAATGATCACATAGATGTCATTTGGTGCATCTTTACCCGCAGGGATATTGCTGTAGCTCATAGCATCACTCTTAAACAAGTTAAATCTTTTTAAAACCGCGTCAATTATAACGGTTTTCTGTCCTGAATTACTGCGCGATTATACATCTGCAAGGCAAAAATACATATTTTCAGACATGACTTGATCAGGTCAGTTTAATCACCATCAGCAAAATACAAATTGGACAAAGTAAAGACAGCATCCAAACAATTGAACGCAGCGTCGCCCAATTGGCTAAATAACAAATTCCATAAATAATGCGCAGCACAATATAAGCAATACCAAACATCATCACCACCACTTGTGGGATGACCATATATTCCGCCATGAGCACTGCAGCAATAAATAAAGGCAGGCTTTCAAAACTGTTTTGCTGTACGGCGTTAGCACGTGCAGCAAAACCTGTGGTTTTGGCTAAAAATTCACGTGGATTTTGGTTATCTTCACGTTTAAAGCCGCCTGCCATTTTTGCGACAACAGCAAAGACATACGGCAATAAGCAAGCAATTATAATTAGATAAACAATTCCACTTATGCTTTGCATCAATTTTTTCTCATAAACTGTATTGAGAACTTATCATAACATGGCATTTCTTGAATAAATTTTGTTAAATAGCATGTTTTAAGCAATTGTATAAAGGATCCAGTATGGTCAGCCCAGATCAAAAGGAAATGTTAGATGTACTTGAAAAGCAGCGCCAACATCAACTGCGAGTGGATCGTGTTTTAAAAATTGTGTTGCCTATTGTGGCATTTTTATTGATGGTGATTTGCGCCAACATGAACGTATGGTCGACCATTTTTACCTTCGTTGTACTTTGGGTGGCGTTTTATGCGGTAGGGATTAAGCGCTTACCGCTCTGGCACTGGATTATTGTGATTGTGGTGTATTGCTTAATTGATAATATTTTAAGTTATGGCAGTTTTAATCAATCAGGTTTTAGCCGCCAATTTGGTGCGATGTTTATTTTCTTGGGTATTGTGGGTGTTGGGCGTCGTTACTTTGACCGTTGGTTGATGAAAGAATAAGGTCTGTTGACACTTCGTCTGTATTGAACAAGAAGCTATCTATTTTATAAGCATAAAAAAAACGCCCCTGAGTTTTCAGAGGCGTTTGTGTTTCAAAGCAGAATGAATTACGCAGTTTTACGCAAATCTTTACGCAAAATTTTACCTACGTTTGATTTTGGCAATTCATCCATAAACTCCACATAACGTGGACGTTTATAGCCAGTTAAGTTTTCTTTTGCGAATGCCAAAACTTCTTCAGTCGTTAAAGATGGATCTTTTTTCACAACGAATAATTTAGGTACTTCACCTGATTTTTCATCTGGCACACCAATTGCTGCTACTTCCAAGACTTTCGGATGCTTCGCAATCACTTCTTCAATTTCAGATGGATAAACGTTAAAGCCTGATACCAAAATCATGTCTTTTTTACGGTCTACAATTTTCACATAGCCGCGTGAATCCATGACACCAATGTCACCTGTACGGAAGAAACCATTAATCATCACTTTATCGGTTTCATCTGGACGGTTCCAATAGCCTTTCATGACTTGTGGACCACGGATTGAAATTTCACCTTGCTCACCTAGCGCAACTTCATTGCCGTCATCATCCAAAATAGCCACTTCAGTTAATGGCAATGGAATACCAATCGTACCACTAAATTCGTCAGATGTAGGTGGGTTAGCCGTTGCCACAGGTGAAGTCTCAGACAAGCCATAACCTTCAATAATGTTGGTGCCTGTGACTTTTTTCCATGCTTCAGCAGTTGAAGGCAATACGGCCATACCCCCACCCATCGCCATTTTCAATCGGCTGTGATCAAGCTGTTTAAACTCTTCATTGTTCACAAGTGCATTGAATAAGGTATTCACCGCAGGGAAGAAAGTCGGTTGATATTTACGTAATTCTTTCATTACCGCAGGTAAATCACGCGGGTTTGGAATTAAGACGTTTGCCTGACCTTTGTACATGCCGTAAAGCGCACACACCATGAATGCAAAGATGTGATACAGCGGCAATGCACAGAAAATACGGTCATCTGGCTGACCATCTTGTGCACCGAATTTACTCTGGAAAATACCATCACATTGCAGCATGTTTGCCACAAGGTTGCGGTGTGTTAATTCTGCACCCTTAGATACACCTGTTGTACCACCCGTGTATTGCAACACAGCCGTATCACTTAAAGTTAAGCTTGGGCGTTTGTAGTTGCTTGGGCTTACTTTAGACATTGCTGCGTTAAATTTAACGTGACCCGGAATGTTCCATGCAGGAATTTGCTTACGCACTGAACGTAAAACAAAATTCACCAACGTGCCTTTTAATGCACCTAGCATATCGCCCACAGAAGCAACAACAACATGCTTCACAGGAGTTTTACCAATAATCGCCTGATAAACGGATGCAAAGTTTTCAATAATGACTAAAACTTCAGAACCAGAGTCATTTAATTGATGCTCTAACTCACGTGAAGTATAAAGTGGGTTCACGTTCACCAATACTAAACCTGCGCGGAACACCCCCAGTGCAACCACAGGATATTGAAGTACGTTCGGCATCATCACCGCAACACGCGAGCCCGGTGCCAAACCTAAACTTTGTAAATAAGTTGCAAATTTACGGCTAGCTTCTTCTAGTTCACTAAAGCTTAAAACCTTATCCATAAAGATAAAGGCATCACGTGAACCAAATTTTTGGAAATTACGTTCAAAAATGTCTACGAGTGACGTATTTTCTGCAGGCAGTTCTACAGTTTCTGGAATTCCTCTCTTTTGGTATTCAGCAAACCAAATCTTTTCCATAATGCCAATTTCTCCAATCAGTAATCCTTAGTTTTAAACTATTTTTCTCAATACAAGACGTCGTTCTTTGCTTGTTTATGTCCTGTATTGCATCCATTTTCACGAACACAAACCATATATAACGTATTTTGCTTAAAAAACGCTAGTATTATCTTTGAATTAACAGTTTATTTGCTTTTTGGTAACCACGTGGTAGGAGCTGACCTTTCGTGCCGCGCTTCGCCACATACTTCAGCAAATCGTCACCTTTGAGTTTGAGTTGTTGCTGTCCTGCAAATACTTGAATTGTTTCATCTAAACTTAAAAGTAACATAGACACCAAATGATCTTTTTCCTCAAGTTGTATCAATTTATTACCTTTACCTTTATTCAAAACTGGCAATTCTGACAGCTCAATCACCAGTAAACGCCCTGCTGAACTGAGCAGTGCAACATGACTCGCGTGTTCAATCATTTGCAAGTTCATCACTGTCGATTGTTCGGGCAAAGACAGGAATGCTTTACCTGCTTTGGCATTGGTATCTAGCTGTTTGGCCTGTGTTTTAAAGCCGTAACCTTTACTGCTGGCTGCTAAAATTTCAGCTTCATCATCGGCAATCAGTAATTGTTTAAAGCCAACGCCACTGGCAGGAGCGAGTTTTGAACTTAATGGTTCTCCCAAGCCACGTGCCGAAGGCAAGCTATTAATTGGCAACGCATAACTGCGTCCCGTATCATCTAAAATATAAACGCGCTGATTGGATTTGCCTTGTGCATGACTGAGATATTGATCACCCGCACGGAAGTTTAGATTTTCCGCATCGACCTCATGCCCTTTGGCACAACGAATCCAGCCTGCTTCAGACAACACCACCGTCACAGGGTCGGCAGGTAGCATATCTTGTTCATTAATTGCAGTCGCTTCGGCACGCAATACAATCGGTGAACGACGATCATCACCAAATTTTTTCGCGTCTTCTTTCAACTCACTGATAATTAAGTTTTTCAATGATTCAGGATTCGCCAATTGTTCACGAATAATGGCAGCACGTGCTTCTAATTCTTCTTGTTCACGGCGAATTTCCATTTCTTCAAGCTTGGCTAAATGGCGTAGCTTTAACTCCAAAATGGCTTCGGCCTGAATTTCATCAATACCAAAATGCGCCATCAACTCGGCTTTAGGATGATCTTCTTCACGAATAATCCGAATCACGGTATCAATATCTAAATAGGCAATCAGCAAACCTGCCAAAATGTGCAATCGCTTTTCGATTTTATTGAGATGATATTGCAAACGGCGTGTGACGGTATTTTTTCGAATCTCAATCCATTCCAGCAAAATACGACGAATCGATTTCACCTGCGGACGACCATCTGCGCCAATCATGTTCATATTGACACGATAGCTCGATTCTAAATCGGTCGTGGCAAACAAGTGACTCATCACCGCTTCGGCATCAATGCGGTTGGAACGCAGTACAATCACCAAACGGGTTGGGTTTTGATGGTCGGATTCATCACGCACATCGCTCACCAACGGCAGTTTTTTCGCCTGCATTTGATCGGCAATTTGGGTAATGATTTTTGAACCCGAAACCTGATACGGCAATTCGGTAATTACGATTTCATTTTTTTCGATGCTGTACACCGCACGCATACGGTAACTACCACGACCTGTACTTTGCATTTTCAGCAATTCTTCAGGCGGGGTAATAATTTCAGCTTTGGTAGGTAAATCTGGTGCAGGAATATATTCTGCGACTTTTTCATCGGTTAAATTTGGGTTGCGAATCAGGGCAATTGTGCCTTTCACCACTTCACGCAAGTTATGCGGTGGAATATCGGTCGCCATCCCCACGGCAATACCTGTGGTGCCGTTAAGCAAAATATTCGGTACACGCGCAGGCAAATTGACAGGTTCTTTTAATGAGCCATCAAAGTTATCTTGCCAATCACAAGTACCTTGCCCCAATTCCGCCAAAAGTACTTCACTATATTGCGATAGTTTGGCTTCGGTATAACGCATGGCGGCAAAGGATTTAGGATCATCGGGTGACCCCCAGTTGCCCTGCCCTTCAATAAATGGGTAACGATAACTGAACGGCTGCGCCATCAACACCATAGCTTCATAACAAGCATAATCACCATGTGGATGGTATTTACCCAATACATCCCCTACGGTACGGGCCGATTTTTTCGGTTTGCCGCTGTGCTTGAGTCCAAGCTCACTCATGGCGTACACAATACGGCGTTGTACAGGTTTCAAACCATCGCTGATATGGGGTAATGCACGATCCATAATCACGTACATGGCATAGTTAAGGTATGCACGTTCAGTAAATTCTGCTACGGAACGGTTTTCTGTTGCATGATGCGCAAGGCTTGTCATAAAACCTGTCGTCCTAAATCATTTGTTTTTGTATCAATCGGCTTATGCTATGCCGCAGCAGCATCCTGCACAAGGGCTAGTAAGGATGCTCTGCGACAATTTGTGTCTTATGCCGTAAAAATATTCATTTTATAAAAAACAGCAATGCAAAATATACGATGGCTGGTGGTTATTTTACAAACCTATCGACTCTAAAGTTCTGCCTTTGGTTTCTTCACCCAACACTACAATCACCAAAGCAACGGCCAATAAAACCGCTGTAAACATCATAAAGACATAACTAAAGCCATTTTGCATGACCATCATGTGTGTGACCACCATTGGGGCGATAATACCGCCCATACGCCCAATCGCCGAGGCCCAACCTGAACCAAAAGCACGAATATTGGTTGGATATTGTTCAGGAGTATAAGTGTATAGCACACCCCATGCGCCCAAGTTGAAGAACGACATCAAACAACCCCAGAACATGATCATCGCTACACTGTCGGCCTGACCAAAGAAATAAGCCGATACGGCACACATGCCAATAAAACCAGCTAGTGTGGCTTTGCGCCCTAATTTTTCGACCAGCCAAGCAGCTGCAATATAACCGGGTAATTGCGCCAAAATCATGCCCAACACATATTCAAATGACTGTACGATGCTGTAGCCTTGCTGCACCAACAGACTAGGCAACCAAGTGAAAATGCCATAATAGGAATAGACAATGCCAAACCAAATCAGCCACAGCATTAAACTACGGCGTGCAAATGGCCCCGACCACAGTTGGGTAAAAGAGATATGCTGTTTAGCGGCAACAGGCTGAACTTCAATCTGTTCAATGACTTCTACCCCACATTGACGCTCAAACTTTTGTACCAGTGCATGTGCTTCGGCAATACGACCACGATTGATCAGATATGGGATAGATTCAGGGACTTTTTTCCAGATAACCAAGGCATATAAGGCAGGCAAACCACCGATTAAAAATGCTGTATGCCAATCAAATTTTGGAATCACAAAATAAGAAACCAATGCCGCACATAACCACCCCAAGCCCCAAAAACTTTCCAGCAATACAATAAAACGCCCACGCACATGCGCAGGAATGTATTCACTGACCAAAGTCACCGCTACGGGAAGCTGCCCGCCCAAACCTAAACCGACAATAAAGCGAAAGACCAGTAACCAAGTTAAATTCGGTGCAAAGGCACAAGCGGCAGTAGCTAGACTGTAAATCACCAAGGTGGTGGCAAATACAGTTTTACGTCCAATTTTATCGGCCAGACCACCTGAAAAGACTGCGCCAATGGCCATTCCGACAAAGCCAATTGACACCACCATGCCTTTTTCGGCAGGGGTCATGCTCCAGTCTTCTGCCATTTTTGCCAAAATAAAGGAGATCAGTCCTGTATCCATGGCATCAAACATCCAGCCCAAACCAATCACCACCAGTAGGCTATAGTGGAATTTTCCAATGGGTAGACGTTGCACACGCGAAACTAAATCCATAACACACTCTTTAAGTTGGCTAAAAGGATATGGGCTAAAACACAACTGCTGTTGTATTTTTATACTATGAATTGACAGGATGTGGATAGCATTAAAAAACCGATCTAGTGATCGGTTCGCTTCTATTTAGATATTCAATACAATTCTTATAACCAATTAGGTTTCATCTTTAGAGGATGCTGAATGTTCATCATCATCCTGATAAATAAATTTAGGCATTTCTAAGCCAAAATAAATCGCAATCAAACGCAAGGTAAAACCAAAAATAAGTGTTGCGATCACGGTTAATTCAAGCGATAAACCGATTTCGATACACAACCAATAGCAAATTACGGAAACAAAAGAAATACTGGCATATAGCTCACGGCGGAACACTAAAGGCACATCGTTACACAGAATATCACGCAGAATCCCACCTGACACACCTGTTAAGACGCCTGCAACGGCAGACACCACAAAGCCATGCCCCATTTCCAAAGCAATTTGACAACCAATAATAGTGAAGCCAATTAAGCCTAAAGCATCGAGCACCAAGAAAATGGAACGTAAATGACGCATCCATTTGGCAATTAAAATGGTGATAAAAGCTGCAATACAGGTCAGCACCAAATATTCAGGATGTTTGACCCAAGTCAGCGGATAATGCCCCAACAATACATCTCGCACCGAACCACCGCCCAATGCGGTGACACAGGCAATTAAGGTGACACCAAACCAGTCCATGCTGCGACGCCCTGCAGACAATGCGCCTGTCATCGCTTCTGCGGTAATCGCGATTAAGTAAATGACCAACAACAACATGGACTTGCCCTTCTTTCACTAGGCCAATAGATGCGCGTTATAATAAGCGAAAAACCAAGATAAAGTTATAAAAATTGCGCACAACATTGCTTAAATTTTTTACCCGAACCACAAATACACGGCTGTTTCATAGTCGGCTGTTGCCCTGTGGTCGGATCTAGAAAATACCAACGGGCCTGATGTTGCACAAAATGGGAAATTTCATGGTGAATTTGCGTCTGCTTGGCATCGTGGTAATGGGCTTTAAATTCAACTTGGGCATGGCTTTTATCTAGCTTTTCATTGCTATTCAGCACTTCGAGCTTTAACCATTGATTCGACTTGCTCCAATCTGCAATTGCGTCAACATCCAAACTTGCCTGTTGTCCTAGCGCAGTAGTTTGCACAATATAATCAATTTGTTGCAAGGCAAAAGCGCTATAGCGTGAACGCATGAGTTGGCTCGCGGTTTCTGCATGTGCCTGCCCCACGTGTAAAGGTTGGCAGCAGTATTGATAATCGCCTTGCCCGCACGGACATGCCAAGTGATGCATAGAAAATTCCAGAAATTTAAATCAATAATAGGGTCTGTTGACACTTCGTCTATATTTGCAATGGCAACAGCCCCAAAACAGCCTGACAATGCAGGCTATTTTAGCGGAAGCACAAGACTGAAATGCAGTTTGGCGTTCAGTTTATGATGCGCTTGAAGATTCCTGCTGAATCAAATGCACTTTTTCAATTTTATGTCCATCCATGGTCACAATTTCAAAAACATAACCATCGGAAAGCAGCTTTTCACCGTTTTCAGGCAAACGCCCCAAATGGAATAAAATATAGCCTGATAAAGTTGAATATTGCTCGCTTTCATCCACCAAATCACGACCTAATAATAAAGATACGTGACGAATATCAATGGAACCATCTAGCAATAATGTGCCATCTTCCAAACTTTCAGCACTGGCTTCGAGAGCATCTTCATCAGGGAATTCGCCTGCAATTGCTTCCAGAATATCAATAGGTGTGGCAACGCCTTCAATCGAGCCATATTCATTCAGCACAATCGCCATTTGCAGCGGTGCTTGACGCAATTGCTCCATCACCATCAAAACTTGGGCATTTTCATGCACAATTACAGGTTCACGCAAATGTGTTTCAAAGTCCAGTACACCTGTTTCAATGTATTGATTCATGACTTTATGGGTTAGGACAATGCCTGAAATATTGTCCAGTTCACCACGTGCCACAATCACCCGTGAATGGGTCATACTTAATAATTGGCTGCGAATTGAAGCATCATCTTCGTCTAAATCAATCCATTCCAATTCAGGGCGTGGCGTCATCACCGATTTTACAGGACGCTCAGATAAGCCCAACACTCCTTGTACCATCACGCTGTGATAGACGCCATTTTCAGCATCAAAGACTTCATCAGCAAAGGCGCGGGTAGCCAAAACATCTTCGTTGATATGACTGCTTTCTGTCGTATTTTGACTTTTGCCACCTAACATCCGCATCACAGCCGAAGCAGTACGGTAGCGTAAATCGGTGGTGGTCACGGTTTTTTCCTGATTTCTGCGGATGGTTTGGTTCAGGAATTCAATCATCACCGAGAAGCCGATGGCGGCATATAAATAGCCTTTTGGAATGTGATAGCCAAAGCCTTCCACCACCAATGAGAAACCAATCATCATCAGGAAGCACAGGCATAGAATCACCACGGTAGGATGCTTATTGACAAAGTCCATGAGCGCCTTAGACGCCCACAACATAATGCCTATCGCAATGATCACCGCAATCATCATGACCGATAAATGCTGCACCATGCCCACAGCAGTAATCACGCTGTCGAGTGAGAACACCGCATCTAGCACCACAATCTGCACAATCACCATCCAGAAAGTCGCGTGCACAGGGTTTTCTTCTTTTAGTGCTGGTTTGCCTTCAATGCGTTCGCGCAGTTCCATGGTGCCTTTAAACAACAGGAACACACCACCAAACAGTAAAATCAGGTCACGTCCAGAGAAAGGATGTTCAAAAATATGAAACAGTGGTTGGGTCAGAGTGACGACCCACGCGATAGAGGCGAGTAAAATCAGGCGCATCCCCAAGGCGAGAAGCAAGCCCACCACCCGTGCCGTATTGCGTTGTTCTGGCGGTAACTTTTCTGCCAAAATGGCAATAAACACCAAGTTATCAATGCCTAATACAATTTCGAGTACGATCAGGGTCAATAACCCAACCCACGCAGCGGGGTCAGACATCCATTCAAAGATCATGCGCTCTTCTCCTGAATATCATGGGTCATAAGTGCCACACGGCGATGACACTGAAAAGATAAGTTTGCTTGCTCTGGTTGGCACAGCATGTAATTTAAAAATATTCGTTCGGTGCGACTACTGCCACTGTCCATGACGATTCTATAGTTGTCAGACAAGCTTTGAGTATAGGAAAGTTTGCGCTCAGATTCATCCCCTTTTTGCGACATCATCCACGTCAATGCAGCACTTTCACAAATCTTTGCAAATTGAACACTGCATACTGACGGGTTTGTCATATTTGAGCACTAAGCTAGAGCCAACAAAAAGAACATGCTATGGTGAAGAAAATAAATGAATAGCGAATTAAGAATGACCCAATATATCAATAATCCATCTCCTCAAACCTCTCAACCTTTGGTGGCACTGTACTGTGGTTCGCGCTCTGGCAATAACCCGATTTATCAGGAAAAAGCAGTACAACTGGCAAGAAAACTGGCCGAGCAAGGCTTTGGTATGGTCTACGGCGGTGCGAGTATTGGATTAATGGGTTTGGTTGCCGACACCGTTGTGCAACATGGTGGGCAAGCGGTGGGAGTAATTCCTGAATTTATGCTGGATTATGAAATTGCCCACAGTAATTTAACCGAGTTACACGTAGTCAAAAGCATGCATGAGCGTAAAGCGATGATGGCAGATCGCGCCAGTGCTTTTGTGGCGTTGCCAGGCGGCTTGGGTACTTTTGAAGAGATTTTGGAAATTGCCACTTGGGGGCAATTGAATCAGCACCAAAAACCGATGATTTTATATAATGTAAATGGCTTTTATGATGCGCTGATTCAGCAGTTAGATCATGCGGTGCACGAAGGTTTTTTACCACCACAGCACCGCGCTAAACTGATCGTGTGTAACCACTCCCATAAAATTATTAATGCCTTGAAGAGTTTGGATTCTCCACGTCATTTTGTAGGTTGAACTTCTTTAGGTGCATGAAATAGCAATAAAAGTGAAAGCGAGTCGGTGACTCGCTTTTTTAATGCGCTGTTTTAAACTGGTTTTACAGCATAAAAAAGAGAGCACCGTAGTGCCCCCCTTTAATAGATTTCTAATTTTGCAATGCTGTTAGTTGAGTTTGATTTGGTACACAGCAGTAGTTCCGCTGACTTCATTACCTACAACCAACAGTGGCTTGCCGTTAGGCGAGTCTTTGGCTGCAATAAAGATCAAACCTTCGGGGCCGAGATTTGAATTTTCAACGGTAACCTCATTACCTTCTGCATCGAAAGATGTACGGGTTTCACCAAACTTACGATCATTAAAATACTCAACAAAAGATGTTTGTGTCGGTTGGGTAATGTCGTACACCATAATGCCACCCATACGCTCCAACCCAATAAAGGCAAAAGTTTTTTGACCAATTTTACCTAAAGCAATGCCTTCAGGCTCAGGGCCTTTATTGTCACTACGATCATCTATACTTAATTTTTCATGATTGGTATTAAAGTATTCTGGAAATAATTCAGCAGCTTTACGTTCAAAGTCATTTTTTGAGTCCCAAACAATTTTTTTGGTTTTAGGATCTACAATACTGAACGAGCGGCCACCATAAGCATATAGTTTGTCATAGGTCATGAAACCATTGCTGTCTAGCACAGGCTCACCATTTGCATCTTTCTTGTAACCTTGCGTCCAAGTAATCGTTAAACGACCCAATTGTGAATCTTTAATCAAATTCTCTGCGCAGACTTCATTGGCATCGGTAGTAGTACATGCTTTAAATACGCTTGAATCAAGTTTTGCACCTTTAACCCCTGACTTTAATAGACGTAAATGCGCAGCATAATCGCCATTGCTACGGAAGCCTTTATTATTAAATAAGTGTTTAACACGAATTTCTTCTGCATAACCTTGAGTTAAATCATCTGTACCAAAATATAAGTCTTCATCAACCAACCATTCACGCGCATCGCCTTCATTGGCAGTGACCAAATAGCTTTGTCCATTGGCTTGATATTGCGCAATTGCATCTGGCATATACATGCCATATAAGCCTGGCCAAGCTTGAATATTAATCATCCCCTCATTTTTAGCACAGGCTGTAATCGTTTTACCGTTATAGTCTTGCTTACCCACAACACAATCACGATCACCTGCATCTAAAGCATTTGCAGCTAAGCCAAAGTTTTTATAACCCAATGGGAAAATATCGACCACTTGGTCTTGAATCAAATCAATCACAGCAATAGCATTGTTTTCTTGTAGACTTGCCCAAGCAGTTTTACCATCGTCACTCACCGCAATATATTCAGGCTCTAAATCTTGTGCGACAGTCGCATTTGGCCCAAAAATACGCACGCCCGCATCAAGCAATTCCTGCTTACGTGTATTCCATGCCTGAAAATCTGCAGTTTTTACAGTAGGCTTAGCAATATCCGTCAGATTAATAATACTGATCGAACCTTCTGGATCAATCTTATAGCCTTCATTTGGCTCACCTTCATTGGCAACCAAAACTTTTTTACCATCTGGGGTAAAAGTCAACATATCAGGCAATGCACCGACTTCAACTTTGCTGATAAAGCTCAGGTCTTTGGCTTTAAAAAATGCCACGATGCCTTTATCAGTTTTAGGTGTTGCCTGAACAGCTAAAGCGACAATACCTTGATGTACCGCAACACTATTGACTTCAGAATTCGCTAAATGAGTCTTGGCATCCAAGCTGTTCAGCTTAACAGGTGCACTTGGGTTGCTTAAATCCAGTACATCGACCACGCCATTTTTCGCATTGACTACAAATAAACGTTTGCTTTCAGCATCATAAGCAGGAATTTCCGCAGCACTCGCACCAAAAACTTGTGCATCGTATTCCCCTAAACGCTCCAAACTAATTGTTGTAGGTGTTGCTTCAACAACTTCTTCTTTTACAGGAATAGGATCATTATTATCATTACAGCCCACCATCCCCACAGACAATAAAGCCAACATTAATGCAGAAATTTTCGTTTTCATAAATTACTCATCATTTTTCTAAATGCACCCAACTTACAAACTCAAAGTGAATAATCGGTGACAAATAGATGACAATTTCATGGCATTTACTTGAATTTTCAAACACTTTTCATACTTTTTCAGATGCAGTCCGCTAGATTGCAAAATGGTTTAAACTAGACCAAATGTCCATTTTGCCGAGTTATGAACCAAACACCGACCCATCAAGCCCTGCATCCTGAATACCGTCTTTTGGTATTTCTGGTTTCAATTGGCTTTTTTATGCAGGCGCTCGACACCACCATTGTGAATACAGCAATCCCTGCAATGGCGAATAGCCTGCAGGAAGACCCGCTGCGGATGCACAGTGTTGTGGTGGCGTATGTGCTCTCGGTGGCGGCGTGTATTCCATTAAGTGGATGGCTGGCAGATCGTTTTGGAGTACGCAACACCTATTTTGCAGCGATTATCATTTTCACCCTTGCCTCTTTGGGTTGTGCCGCTGCAGCGAGTCTGAATGAATTGCTGTTTTATCGGGTGATTCAAGGTATTGGTGGCGCATTGCTCTTGCCTGTCGGGCGCTTGGCGATGTTAAAAATCATTCCACGTACCCAGTTTTTATCTGCCATGAGCCTGATGAGTCTGGCAGGGTTGATTGGCCCCTTAATTGGCCCAACTCTGGGTGGCTGGTTGGTCGAAGTCGCCACGTGGCACTGGATTTTCCTGATCAACATTCCTATGGGCATCTTGGGCTGTTGGATTTGTATCAAAGCCATGCCAAATGTGACTGAAACTGAAGTTAAAAACTTTGATTTTCTCGGGTTTATCCTATTAGTTGTGGCGATGGCGGGCTTATCTTTAGGCATCGAAAATTTTGCCAACCCACAACATAATCTGCTTTGGAATTTAGCGTTAATCTTGGCTGGCGGTATTGCCGCAGCATGCTATGCCCGCCATGCCCATACTCATCAAAATGCCTTATTTCGCAGCGATTTATTTAAAAATCGCTTATATGCCATTGGTATTTTAGGTAACTTTTTTGCCCGCTTCGGGGGCAATGCCATGCCTTTTATCATGCCAATCATGCTACAGGTGGCTTTTGGTTTTGAACCGTTTCTCACGGGTTTGATGATGATTCCGACTGTGCTCGGTTCTTTGGTATCTAAACCAATTATTCGGCCTTTAATTCAACGCTTTGGCTATCGGCAGTTTTTACTGACCAATACGTTATTGGTCGGGGCGTGTATTGCTAGTTTTGCGCTGACCACTGCTGAAACTGCGACTTGGTTACGTGCCTTGCATTTTTTTATATTTGGGGTGCTTAATTCATTGCAGTTTGTGGGTATGAATACCTTTACACTCAAAGATTTACCTCAACAAGATGCCAGCAGCGGCAATAGTTTTTTATCCATGATTATGATGCTGTCGATGAGTATTGGCGTGGCATTGGCAGGTACTTTGGTGAATATGTTTAGTGCCTATTACGGCGCAGAACAGTTAGTCAGTGCCTTTCATGCCACTTTAATTTGTTTGGGTGTATTAAATATTTTGGCATTTTTAGTGTTTTGGAGTATCCCCAAACACACGGCTGTTTAAAACGCCATTACCGAAAGCGCATGGTGCTACACCGCACTGCACGTTATGATATGACTTTGCTCCGCGAAGCTTTTTCAACATGCGCAAACCGTCCAATCAAGCTAAAAACTCAGCTTTTACACCGCACTATCGTATGACCATTGCGATGCTTGGCAGTGCTGTTTTGGCGGTTTTATTGTATTTGGGTGTGTTGCGCCAACAACCTGCGGCAACCGAAGAATATCCGATTCAAGGATTTGACGTGTCACATCATCAAGGCGATGTTCAGTGGCATAAAATTTCCCCACAAAAATATGCCTTTGTCTATTTAAAAGCCACCGAAGGAGGCGATTTTAAAGACCGTAAATTTCAGGATAACTGGCTCAAAGCCCGTGAACATGGCTTTTTGGTCGGCGCCTATCATTTTTATCGCTTATGCCGTGATGGAGCAATTCAGGCAGAAAACTTTATTGCGACTGTTCCAAAAAAATCTGACAGTTTGCCACCTGTAATTGACTTAGAATATGACAGCAACTGCATCAACACTTACACCAAAGAACAGTTACTGCGCGAAATTCAAATCATGCATGATGCGCTATATCAACATTATGAAAAACAACCGATTTTTTATGTATCTAAAGCCTTTTACAATATGGTATTAACTGAAAGCTTTAAGCAAACACCACTTTGGGTCAGAGAATATCAGGGTAAACCACAACTGGCAGGTCAGCCAAAATGGTTATTTTGGCAACATACCAATCAGGGTCAAATAAAAGGTATTCACACCCCAGTCGACCTAAATGTTTTTTATGGCAATACCAAACAATGGCAGCATTTTTTAACAGACAACGCAATTCAACCCACAAGACTTGAACCGAACCAGAAAAAATAACAAGATAGCTGCATCACAATAAAAAAGTACCGTCATGAAAATTATGAAAGGGCTGCTTTGGGCTGCTCTTACGCTCAGCATTTGTGCAGGATTCGCACTGCTTTACCTATTACAACCCGCAGGCAAACTAGAACAATTTTCCGCATGGCAATATTCAACAAAAACCGCAAATGCCAACTTAAAAGTACATTATTTTGGCGTATCTACCCTATTGTTTGATGATGGTGAAAACCAAATTCTGATTGATGGATTTTTTAGTCGCCCCTCTCTTGCACAAGTCATGTGGAACAAGTTAGACAGCCAACCAGCCTTATTGCACAAGTTGATTCAACAGCATCAATTACAACGCACACGTGCGATTTTGATCACCCATTCGCATTATGATCACACGCTAGATTTGCCATTTTTGGCGCAGCAACTCAAACACAGTCAAATCATCGGTTCAGAAAGTAGTTTGAACATTGCCCGTGGTGCCGCAATTCCTGAATCTCGATTAAGCCTTGTCAATCCTGCCCAACCAATACAGATTGGAAAGTTTAAGATTACGGCTATTCCATCACAGCATACCCCTGCCACCGCTGTGAATAATGATTTAGGTGAACAAATTCAACAACCCTTGTCCTTACCTGCCCGTTTTTATGAATTTAAAGAAGGCGGCAGTTTTGATTATTACATTCAACATCCTGAACAGAACATTTTAGTCAAAGCCAGTACAGGCGCGATTTCTAAACAATTACAACACTTGCAGGTAGATACTTTATTTTTAGGGATTGCACAGCTCTCTAAACAATCGGTTGCTTTTCAACAGCATTATTTAGATGAAACTGTGGGAACGTTGCGCCCTCGTGTCGTGATTCCAATTCATTGGGATAATTTTTTCCAGCCTTTAGCGCGCCCTTTAGAGTTTTTGCCCCGCATTGCCGACCATAGCCCACGGAGTTTACAGCGTTTGATCGACTATGCAGAACAGCAATCGACACAGGTGATTTTGCTGAATAGCAACACGCCTTATCCGCTTGCTCCGATGCTACAACCGACTTCCTAAACATGCGATACTGTTGAAATCTAAACGCTTCATCTAGTTTGTGCCATGCGGAAAATCATTCATATTGATATGGATGCCTTTTATGCCTCTGTTGAGCTGCGCAGTCGTCCTGAATTGCAGCATTTACCTGTGGTGATTGCTTCGCATCATCCTCGTGCTGTGATTGCCGCGGCATCCTATCCTGCGCGTGAGTTTGGTTTACGTTCTGCCATGTCGATGGCACAAGCCCGCAAACGCTGCCCGCAGGTGGTGGTACTCGAACCCAATTTTGCACTCTATCGTGAGGTTTCCGCACAAATTCATCAGATTTTTCAGCGTTATACACCACTTATTGAACCCTTGTCTTTAGATGAAGCTTATTTAGATGTCACCGAAAATTTACAAGGTATTCCAAGCGCAACTGAAGTCGCAATGCGGATTCGGGCAGATATTTTTCAAAGTACAGGTTTAACGGCCTCGGCAGGTGTCGCACCGAATAAATTTTTAGCCAAAATTGCTTCGGACTGGCATAAACCCAATGGCATTTGCGTGATTAAACCCAGTCAAGTGCAGCAGTTTATTCAGGACTTACCCTTAAAGAAAATTCCAGGCGTAGGTAAAGTCACGCAGGAAAAATTAAAAAGCTTGAATTTAAATACCTTAGGCGATTTGCAACACATTGAAGAAAACCTGTTGATTCATCATTTTGGCAAATATGGAAAACGCCTGTTTTTATTTGCCCAAGGGATTGATGAACGTCCTGTGCAGGCAGAACGTGAGCGCCAGCAAATTTCCAAAGAAATCACCTTTGATGATGACTTAAACTTAGCCGAATGTGCAGCTTACTGGTCTAGCTTGATTGATCAGGTTTGGCATAGTTTAGTGAAAAAACAATATGTTGCACGTGGCGTATCGGCCAAATTGAAACTCAAAAATTTTCAGGTCTTACAACATAGCAAAAGTTTTAAACAACCTCTTGAAACTAAAAATGATCTTGAAAAAGTCCTGCAGCTTTTGCTTCACGAAATGCATATTCCCGCACAGGATCAATTCCGTTTAATTGGGGTCGGTCTGTATCAACTCAGCTCTGCCGATGAGCAAGCACAACTGTCTTTACTGTAAATATCACGACTCGTAAATATCACGGATATTAAAGCTATAAACTCGCAGCACGGCATGACAGCCTGCCAAAGCAATGCTTACCGATGAATACTAAAGCTATTTTTGTATAAATTTCAGCCAAAAGAATAAAAATAAGACAATTTACCCTTCACAGTTGTGCTTTTTAGAGTAATCTATGCGCGCGATGTATTTATCCGTACATACGCTGAGATGTCAAAAATCACCATTACTTTTGGCATACTTGTCCTGTGATTGGCGTGACGATCAAATCCGAAGATTACAGGACAACTCTGCGCTTGGCACTTCGCCGCTTTGATACACCGTCTCTCTTTTCCTCGTATTTTCCATTCAACTACTTTTTATTTTAAGCAGACTACTGCCTGCATATTTTCCACGTGCTTGCCTGCCTCTATAATACCTCACGCTTTTTATACCCAATCGCTTGGCGCGAGGATCACACCCAATGGCTGTTCAACGTCTACATATCCAAAAACGTTATTCTGAAATTGCAATTTCGGGAAATTTAGTCCATTTGGCAGGGCAACTGGCAGAAGACACACAACAAGATATTGAGGGGCAAACCCAACAAACACTTGCCCTGATTGATCGTTTATTGGCAGATGCGGGTACAGATAAAAGCCACATCATGTCGGTGATGATTTTTCTAAAAGACATTGAGCGCGATTATGCCGCAATGAATCAAGTTTGGGATGCTTGGGTGGCAGATATACAAGCTTTACCGCGTACCTGCGTAGAAGCCAAGTTATATCGTCCTGACGTTTTAGTTGAGATGACTGTGGTTGCAGTCAAACCTGAAGAGCAACCCAACGTATAACAGATGTGATTGGATCAGGAACATGCCCAAAAAAATCAGCATGTCATGGCGACATGCTGATTCATGTTGTCTATCTAGTGACTTTAGCGGCAAGCGTTTAGCCTAATACCTTCACTTTATGGCGTACAGAATGCGCTAAAAAATCATACTTCTTTAAGGCAGTATCCAAATCATCTAAATCTGCATAAGATGACGATGACTGCCCAAAAGCTTCGCGTAATTCGTGATATTCAGGCACATCTTCATAACGCAGCACTTTATAACCCGCCAAACGCAACAATTCATCTTGGTATTGCGCATTGCGGCTACGTTTCAGCATCAACAAATCATCTAAGGCTACAATTGCAACGACCTGATGATTAGCATCCAACACCACAAAATCGGCCATCATATTGCGGTATTTATGTCGAGTACGTGAAAATTTCGTGGTCAGCAAGGCATCAAAAGACACATGCGCCAAGATGATATGTTGAGGTAAAATTTCCTGCAAACGTGTATACGTCAGCTGTTCATTTAAGCTAAAAATTGCACGCTGCTTTAGTGCACTGTCCTGAGGTTTTTCTCTATTTTCCAAGCCCTTAACCGCCATCAAGAGAAAGAAAATCAGTATCAAAACCCCAATCAAAATATAAATGGTCATTATTCAATCCTTAAAATCATTTTTATAGTTGTTTCGGCTTCATGCCGATTTTTTCATCAAATCAGTATATAACACGCTTTTATATTTAAACGTTCCATTTAAGAAACTACATGAAACATTGACAAAACCATCATAGAAACAGAAATTTTGTTTCACAAGCCAGCCTTTTGTCTAAGTGCTGTAGCATCTAAGCGTGTTTTTATCATTAGATACGAATACTGTATAGCATGCAAAAAAATAACAAAGCAATGCTTAACAGATTCGATTGTCGGACAATTCCGATGAAATGAAAAGCAAACAAAAAAGGCGCTGCAGCGCCTTTTGATGGATCTTAACTTCAAGTACTAAGCTTTCGATTTTGGCTTAGATTTTTTGTGTGAAAATGGACGTTTTTCACCTGTTTCACGTGGCGGCAAACCTGTGTGCTGAGTCAATATCTGCCCTTTCTTCGGACGATTACTGTTCTGAGCACGATTACCACTTTGCCCCGTACGTTTTTGTGAATCACCCGCGACAGTCGAGTTTTTCTTACGTGCCGTTTGATACTGTCCATCTGTGCCTTGCGGCTGATAGGTTGGAATCAGGTGCTGTTTAGAGTTCCCGATTAAATCTGCACGTCCCATTTCTTTTAAGGCTTCACGCAACAACGGCCAGTTGTTTGGATCATGGTAACGTAAGAAAGCTTTATGCAAACGACGACGTTTTTCGCCTTTGACAATATCCACATTTTCGGTATAACGCGCCACTTTGGCCAGTGGGTTTTTACCTGTGTAATACATGGTCGAAGCGGTCGCCATTGGCGATGGATAGAAAGTCTGTACCTGATCGGCACGGAAACCATTCTTTTTCAGCCACAACGCCAAATTCATCATGTCGTAATCGGTCGTTCCTGGGTGCGCAGCAATAAAGTACGGAATTAAATATTGCTCTTTACCCGCCTCTTTACTGAAACGATCAAACATTTGTTTAAAACGGTCATACGTACCAATACCTGGTTTCATCATCTTAGATAATGGGCCTTTTTCGGTATGCTCTGGTGCAATTTTTAAATAACCGCCCACATGATGCGTCACCAATTCACGTACATATTCAGGGTTCAACACCGCCAAGTCATACCGCAAACCTGAACCAATCAGAATTTTTTTAATGCCTTTCAGCTCACGTGCTTTACGATATAACTGGGTTAAAGGTGCATGATCGGTATGTAAGTTTTGACATACGCCCGGGAATACACAAGAGGGTTTACGACAATTCTTTTCAATTTCAGGGTCTTTACAATGCAAACGGTACATATTTGCAGTCGGGCCACCCAAGTCTGAAATAATGCCAGTAAAGCCAGGCGCAGTATCCCGAATTTTTTCCACTTCACGCAAAATGGATTCTTCAGAACGGTTTTGGATAATTCGTCCTTCGTGTTCGGTAATCGAACAGAAAGTACAGCCACCAAAACAACCACGCATGATATTGACCGAAAACTTGATCATATCAAAAGCAGGGAAACGTGCATTGCCATAAGATGGATGCGGCAAACGTGCATACGGTAAATCGAATACATAGTCCATTTCTTCCGTAGTCAACGGAATAGGCGGTGCATTCAACCACACATCACGTTCACCATGCTTTTGCACCAAAGCACGCGCATTGCCCGGGTTAGTTTCTAAATGCAAAATACGGTTAGCATGCGCATACAGCACAGGATCATTCGCCACTTCCTCAAAAGAAGGCAAACGAATCACTGCCAATTCACGTGGGGGTAATTTGTGTTTAATTGCTTTTGAAGCAGGCTGCAATTGCACAATCTGGGTATCTGCATCTAGCTGATCACCTTCACGAACAATTGGATTGCTGACTACATCTTTCTGGAAATTTTGATATTGCGCGAGGTTGTTGCCCTTGTCTTTTTCAATCTCACAACCGTCTAAATCTTCGGTCATCACATAAGGGTTGATGATTGGATCAACACGGCCCACGCTGTCTACATCATTAGATGCAATTTCAACAAATTTGGCTTTAGACGCGCGGTTATGTTTATTAATAATAAATGCTGTACCACGTACATCTGTAATTTCGTGGATTTTTTCGCCTTTGGCCAAACGGTGCATCACTTCAATAATCGAACGCTCACCATTGCCGTACATCAATAAGTCGGCTTTAGAATCCATTAAAATTGAGCGACGAACTTTGTCAGACCAATAGTCATAATGTGCAATACGACGCAACGAGCCTTCAATCCCGCCAAGTAAAACAGGCACATCTGGAAAGGCTTCACGACAACGCTGACAATATACCGTAGCCGCACGGTCAGGACGTTTATTCGGCTGATTGTCTGGTGAATAAGCATCATCAGAACGGATTTTACGGTCTGCAGTATAGCGGTTGATCATCGAGTCCATATTGCCCGCGGTAACACCCCAAGCAATGGTCGGCTTCCCTAGTACCCGAAAAGATTCCACATTGGTCCAGTCTGGTTGGGCGATGATCCCGACACGAAAGCCATGCGCCTCAAGCACACGACCAATCACGCCCGATACAAAAGAGGGATGATCAATATAAGCATCACCACAAACCAAAATAAAATCGCAGGCATCCCAACCAAGCTGATCCATTTCTTCGCGTGACATCGGCAAAAATGGCGCAGGCTCAAAACATGACGCCCAATATTTGTCGTAATCAAACAACGCTTTGGGTGCGGTCTGAGCAGTATAAGCAGTAGACATGGCTTGCAATTCTCGGCTGGGAAGTGGAAGATCAAAAGTCGATCAAAGATGAAAGCCGACTATTTTAGCATGAATTCCATTCATCTTGCTTGATTAAAAAACACACAAAATCAGCAAACTATTTTTATATCCTAAGTTGGTATCTGAATAAGAAAAGCATAAAGGGATAAGCCTAAAGCAATAATCCTGAATGCTTATCGCAGCGCTGTTGGTTTAATCTTTAAACGCCACGCACCATAAAGCGCCACACCCAAGACTGCAGTCATCACCCATGTCAGACCAGACCAGCCCCATTGTTCCCAAATCAGACCGCTACCACTACCGAGCAAACTCGAACCCATGTAGTAACTAAATAAATATAATGATGATCCCACTGCACGATACTGCAGTGCTTGAATCGACACCCAACTACTGGCAGTAGAATGTGCGGCAAAAAAAGCAAAGGTAAATAGCACCAATGCAGCCAATACGACGGCTAAATGTGCAATCGACATCAACCATAATGCGATCAACATTAGGACAATCACCATAGGCAACACACGTTCACGTCCAATACGATTGCCCCAGCTTGCTGCGCGTGGTGAACTGTAAATACCCGCCAAATAGGCAATTGAAATTACCCCAATCCAAACTTGAGAAAGCTCAAATGGTTTAGCCAATAAATAATAGCTAATGTAATTGAAAATACTAACGAAACAGCCCATCAGCAAAAAGCCCTGTAAAAACAGGATTCTTAATTTACGGTCTGCCAAATTGGCAACAAAAGCATCTCTAAACCGCGAGAAGCGAATCGGATACGCTGTAAAATTTTTCGATGCGGGCAGTAACATATAAAAGGTGATTGCAATCAGTAAGTTCAAACTACCAATAATTAAGGTTGCCGCTTGCCAAGATATAAAATCGACCAAGACCCCAGCAATTAAACGTCCACCCATGCCACCAATGGCCGTACCCGAAATATACAGCCCCATAGCAAAACCAATATCTTGCTGTCGAATTTCTTCACCAATATAGGTCATGGCGACCGCAGCTACACCGCTCACAGCAATGCCAATAAAAATTCGTGTGGTTAAAAAGAATGACCAGATTGGAAGTAAGGCACTCAGAATTAATAAAATGGCAGCTAAAAATAAAGCCAAAACCATAATAGGTTTACGCCCAAAACGATCTGAAATAAAACCTGTGAAAAGCAAACCTATCGCCAAAGCCACAGTAGAAAATGACAGCGGGAAACTACTTTGGGTTGGTGTAACCGTAAAAAAATCGGCCAAAATTGGCATCATCGGTTGCACACAGTACAAGGTCGAAAAAGAAGCGAAACCCGCTAGAAACAACGAAAAAAGAATGGCTTTAAACGGCTTAGTACCATACTGAACATGAGATGCTGCAGCTAAATCAGACATATTTACTCCAATCACGCAATCAGTATACGCCTGTTTATGGACAAAAATAAGCTCGGTATTTTATCGTTTGCTCAAAAACAGCGTCAGTATCATTCATCACTTTGTCAGTTTTTGCTTACATGCACTGAAGCAAAATGAGGCTAGGCAGTATTTTGAGCTTACGGTATTCTTTAAAGCATAAGGAGACAGGATGTTTCCCAAACAGAAAACAACACTAATAGGTTTGAGCACCAGGATCGTGAGGTACGACAGGAGTTATACCTAAACACGAAATACAAAGAAACCCCGTCAGGATGATGGGGTTTCTTTTTATCTGTGTCTTGAGTATATAACTTTATCTATCATCACTTTCTATTTACACGCCCCATAATCAAAAAGCCCCCAAACAAGGTTGAGGACTTTTGAACTTAGCACATTACAAGTTTAAGCTTTGGCAGCAACTGCTTTGCCTGCTTTAATTTGCTCAGCTTCATCTTCACTCATAATCAAGGCAACCGCAATTGCAGTGATCAACACTGGCAAACCTACTGCCATAAAGTTGAAGTGTGCAGGTAAATTCATACCCAATAAGCCGCCAATTAAAATTGGACCCACAATCGCACCCATACGACCAATGGCAGATGACCAGCCAATACCTGTTGAGCGTACCGCAAGTGGGTAATATTGTGCCACATAGCTATACAACAACATTTGTGAACCAATAGATGCTGCACCCGCCAAGAATACTAAGATGTAAAGCAAGAATTGATTAGATTGGAAGCCCATGAGGCTCATCACCAATGCACCCATGATTCCCAAGAACATCAATACAGGTTTTAAGTGGAAACGGTCTGCTAAAATACCACCACCCACGATACCAACGACTGCACCTACGTTCATCACCATCATGAACATTAAGCTGTTGTCCATAGAATAGCCTGCCGCCATCATCAGTTTTGGCAACCAGCTGCTGAGTGCATACATGGTTAATAGACAAGTAAAGAACGCTAACCAGAACAATAAAGTATTCACTGCACGACCGCGTTTGAACAAGCTCACCACGTTAGCAGCTTCAGGCACACCAACCTGATACAATTCAAAAGTGGTGTCTTCGGTAATTTTTAAATCTGGTTCTAAACGCGCTACGATTGGACGGGCTTGATCTTGCTTATTTTCTTTGACAATAAAGGTTAAAGATTCTGGCAAGAATTTCCAAATCACAGGCAATAAAAACAATGGGATACCTGCAATAAAGAACATGATTTCCCAGCCAAAACTTGGGGTAAACCATGAGCCAAGTAAGGCTGCCATTACACCACCTACAGCATAACCACTAAACATAGTAGTCACTAAGGTGCTACGCATGGTTTTAGGCGCATATTCAGAAGTTAAGGCCACAAGGTTTGGCATTACACCACCAATGCCTAAACCCGCCAAGAAACGTAAAATTGCAAACTCAGTTGGATTAGAAGCAAAGCCACCTGCAAAGGTTAAACCACTAAATAGCACGATACAGATCATGATGACTTTCTTACGACCAATTTTATCGGCCAAAGAACCAAAAATCATCGCACCAAACATCATACCTGCCAATGCAGTACTCGCGAGCATCCCCGCCTGAACAGCACTCAAGCCCCACTCATCCATCAATAAGGGTAAAACGACCCCATTAATTGCCAAGTCATAGCCATCAAATAAAATGATCAGTAGACACCATGCCACGACATTGAAATGAAATGGTTTGAATTTTGCGTGATCAATGACATCATTCACGTTAATTGCTTGATGTGCCATTCCTCACCTCCTGTGAGTTTGTGTTTCAGTAAGCTTGAATAGCTATTTTCTACAGGGAAGACTTTCATTTTTATCAGTCATCCATGTCCACTTTTGCTATTCAAGTAGATTGTGTAACTTGTGTAACTTTCACACAAAACACAAAAAATAAAAATTCAACATTAGTCTAAAACATTTTATTAATTATGGGTTTATTGTTATTTTAAACACAATAAAATGTGATTATTCTTCTTAATATTTTCTCTCTTGCATAAAAAAACACCCCCAACGCTAGTTGAGGGTGTTTGAATAATGAGCTGGCGATGACTTACTCTCACATGGGTAACCCCACACTACCATCAGCGCGAAGAGGTTTCACTTCTGAGTTCGGGAAGGGATCAGGTGGTTCACTCTTGCTATGGTCGCCAGCACAACTGTTATGGACTTGTTCGGGTCTTAGTTACTCTGCTTTTGCATGTAATGCCTTACTTTGTTCCAAATGAGTTATTAACAGGTTGGCTATTGGGTCTGAATTTTATTGTTTAGCGTTAACTAAATCAAGGTCAGTCTGAATTGACTGATTAGATTTGAATCGATTGAGCATTCAACCCCAACTGTTTGGGTGTTGTATAGTCAAGCCTCACGAGCAATTAGTATTGGTCAGCTTCACATATCGCTATGCTTCCACATCCAACCTATCAACGTCGTAGTCTTCAACGGCTCTTTAGGAGGCATAAA
>NZ_VPEP01000040.1:0-7604 GCF_013417035.1 Acinetobacter sp. YH16053 | reverse complement strand
CGTGTTCAGGATGCCGGGCATCGCTGGAACGACAGGGAGATAAATATCCATCGCCAGTGAAGCGAGGATGTCGAAAGGAGCCATCAGCAGCAGTGCTGCCGGCAGCGTATAGGCCCACGCGGGGCGTTGTTTTTGTTTATCAGTCATTTATGTGTTTTTCTATTCCATCAATAATTGATTTCCAATCATCAACGTGTAATTCGTGTCCTGTACCTTCAAGGGTGATTAGATTTGAACCTTTTATTTTTTCTAGTAAAAAACCTGCATTCTTATAATGCCAAATTTTGTCGTCTGTTCCGTGGATAATTAAGGTGGGTTGTTTGATTTCGTTTAATCTGTTCCAATATTCTTCACCACCACCACCTTGCGATGCAGCGTGATTGAACATACTTATATAATTGTTGGCTCTATTGAACTCAGCTCTTATCAGTTTTTCACTTCTTTGTTTGTCAAATTGTTTCTTGCCACTCATTAATTCTGCACCCTGAATTAAATAGTTTACCACACTGTCTTCATTTGTCCAATTGACTGTACCTGCTTTACTATGGAAATCTAAAATACTCGTGTCCATTTCAGGTATAGTTGGGTCTGAGTCTCCCCAAGGGCCTGATGACATAAGAGTTAAGGAGTTAACTCTGTCGGCAAACTTTATTGATGCTATTTGAGAAATTAGTCCGCCCAAAGAAATCCCCACAAAATGTGCTTTGTCAATCTTGTAGCCATCCAATATTGAAATAGCGTCATTAGTTAAGTCAACAATATCGTATGGAGTAGAACCTGGTTCATAATTAGTGGATTTTCCTACATCTCTGTTGTCGTAACGAATAACAAAAAATCCTTTTTCAGATAATTGTTGGCAAAATTCAGTGTCCCAATACAGCATTGATACGGTTGCACCTGCTACCAAAAGGATTGCTGGATTTTTCTTATTTCCAAAACTTTCCGTACAGAGTTCAATGCCGTTTGTTTTAATTATTTTCTCTTTCATTTCTGTTTTCCTTTGTTTGCAACTGATTATTATCAGTCCTAAAATTAATATCCAAAGTAGTTTTTTTTTCATTTATCAATGTTTAACTGTTATGCTGGTATCTTTCACAATGCCCGCTAACGTTTTCGGGCTTTGCGAGGGAGCGGATTTTAGCATAAGACTTCCAAGCGAAGACGGAACTTTAAATATAACAAAAATCTTTGAACGGAAACAATAACCCGCTCTCTTGCAAAACCGATGTTATCGGCTTTACTTCATTAATTCAATAGTTCGTTCAATATTTATTTCTTGTAAGAACGTTTTATCGTGGGAAATTACAATTAAAGTTCCTTCATATTCATTGATTGCATTGGTTAAAATTTCGATGTTTTGAAGGTCTAAATTATTGGTAGGTTCATCTAAGATAATAATGTCGGGAGATTGATTAGCAATGTTTAAACAACACAACATTAACCGCATTCTTTCTCCGCCACTCAATGTATGACAAGGCTTATCCCAATCATCTTTTGAAAATAAAAAACGGTCTAATCTGATTTTTACTTCGTGTTCCTGAAGGCCGGTTTGATTAAATTCTTGAGCTTGTTCATAAATCTGTAAATGATTATTGATTAAAGAATAATCTTGGTCAATATAAACAGAATGACTTTCAGCAATAAATATTTTTCCTTCCGTTGGTTTAAGTTTTCCGAGTATTATTTGGATAAGTGTGGTTTTTCCTGTTCCATTTTTTCCGTTGATAGCAATTCGTTCACCGCTGACAATTTGAATGTTTAGAGGTTTCTCCCATAATAAACCTCCTGTTTTATATGCGAAATTGATATTTTCTGCTATAAACAGATTTTTACCTTTATGAAGATTGGAAGAATCAAATTCAAATTTCATTTGTTCTATATCAGAAACGGAAAGCCTCAAATCTTGAAGTTCTTCTTTTATACCATTAATTTTATCTGAATGAACTCCGGCAATTTTTGCTGAGCTTCTTTCAGCATTATTCTTCCAAGCATCTGATACTATCTTGGGAAGTCCAGCTTTTCCTAAATTCTTTTTTGCTCGAACATCTAATTTTTGTTGTCGTTCAATTGTTTTTCGCTCCTTTTCTTTCGCCTTTCTAAGTGCTTTTTCTTTGCTCTGAATATCTTGACTTAAGGCGTTTTGTTCAATTTCTTTTTGCTCTTTATAAAATTCATAGTTTCCGCCATAAACTTTAATTTCATTTCTGTTGAGCTCACAAATAGGATTTAATAACTGAAGTAACTCTCGGTCGTGGCTAACGATTATAAAAGTTGCTCTTGAGGTTTGAATAAAATCGTATAGTAAGTCTCTACTGGATTTGTCAAGATGATTACTGGGTTCATCTAATAAAACAAATGATGGTTGATGAATAAATATACCTGCGAGAAAGACTTTTGTTTTTTGTCCTCCACTTAATTCGCTTAATTTTTGAGATAGTGATAAATCAGAAATATCCCAATAGCTTAGGGCTTCTTGACATTTTTCTTCTATCGTCCAATCGTCATTTAAAAGGCTATAATTCTTTTCATCTACACTTCCGTTTAAAATTTCGTGTAAAGCATTGAGTTTGGTTTCAACTTGTAAGGCTTGGGCAATTGTCAAATCATTAAACTGACCGAAAATTTGAGGAATATAATAGGGTTTGGTTTCGGAGGAAATTTGTCCGTCATCAGGTTCTAATTCCTTGGCTATAAGTTTGAGTAAAGTAGATTTTCCAACACCATTATTGCCAATTAATGCAATTTTATCGGAATGGTTTACTGTCATACTTAAATTAGTAAACAGCGTATTTTTATTGGGATGTGAATAGGATAAATTTTGAATCGTAAGCATAATTAATTTCTTTTTGAGTTTAACAAAAGTGGGAGCCCAATTTTTTGAGCTGATTGTTAGATTGTCTAAGAAATTAATTTTTACATTTTCTGCTTACTTTTTATTTATGTTGCAAATATAATATTTTTTCTGAACTACTTTATTTCGTATTGCCGATAACATAGTAATTTACGAAGTAAATAATAGAAAAGTTTCGTGAAATATTCCCTATATCCGTATTTCGTGTAATTACTTTGTTAAAAGTAATAAATTCTTTGATAGTCTATATTATCTAAATAACATTTGTATGAATAGCGAGGTTTTTATTTAAAATTTTTAAATTCTCAATCATGGATCACGAAACTCTACAATTGATACTTTATTAATCTATTTCATTACTTAACATAATTCTTATTATACACCAAAGATTTTTAGGTTAAAACACTGATATTGTGAGAGTACCGTTTTGGATAAATTATTTTATAGCTAAAACTACTCTGAAAGGTGCATTTTTACGTTGAGAGAGGATATTCAAATCGGTCAACAGGTAGTGTAAAAATTTATAAATTTTTATTTATTTCATCTAAAATAGATAATTGATTTATAGAAGCTGACTTTTGTTTTTTGATTTCCTTTTCAATTTTTATTAAATGGTCGTTTCCGTGCTGAAAAAGTATATATTCTATATACTTTTTTAAGCTCATTCCGTTAGCACTTGCAAGAATTGATAAACGTCTTTCAGTTTCCAGATCTAAATCAATTAACTTTCTTTTCATTACATAAAGTTAAAATTGCCACCACTTTTTTTTCTTTTCCTGTACTTGTTTTGGTTGGTTAGATTCTGGCTCTTTTTTAGGAGCTTCCAACAGGAGAATTGTCTTTTGTAAATCTATTATTCTACCCTCTTTTTCTTGTAAAAGCAACTCTTTATTTTTTAATTCTTGTTCAAATAAAGCAAGTTTTGTCTTTAATGAGTTTACATCTTCTTGCCTCTGCCATATTTCGGCTATGTCATACTTTTGCCTCTGTGGTTTCTTGATATCTTTTAGAGGTTCGTATATAGAAAATAAGTAATTAACTTCTATTAATACTTTATTCCCTTTTTTTTGTAAGTATGGTACAGATTCAGAGTTAGCGAACAATCTTCTTATTGTCCTCTCGCTTTTTCCTGTTTTTTTTACAGCTTCTTTTACATCTATGTAATTCATAATAACAAAAGTTTGAAACTATGACAAAAGTATGTCAAAATATATAGATGACATACTTTTGTCACCCTACTTTTTCATGTGTTTTTGTTCAAAAATCTGCTCAGCTTTGTGTTTCAATGAACCAATAAGATATGCTTTTAGATTTTTGATTTCATATAGTACAGATTGAGCTTTTAATTCGACCAAGAAATCCAATAATTCTTCTTCGGACAGATGGTTGTACAAGCTTTCAAATAAGCTAAGATTGTTGTTTAATTCCTTATTAGTAAAATCGTAATTATATTTTAAATAATCTTCTATGTTTTTAGGGATAAACCAACGATTTGACATTTGTTTCATTGTTTTTTGTTTCTTCAATGATTCATCTTCAAATTGTGGTTGATGAATCGGAATAAAACGAATGCCTGTAATTTTACGACCTGTTTTTATTGTTTCATAATGAAAAGTATAAGGACTACATTTATCAAGTTCTTTTTTTGCAGGTTCGATAACTTTTTGAATAAAACCACCCGTTAACTTGTATTTATCAGCAATATTAAATATATCTTTTAATTTATCTATTGAATAATTAATAGGAGTTTTCTGATTAGATAATAATTCGTAAAAACGCATAGTATATACACTTTCAAATTCCATAGCTACTTTAAGTTCATACTTTTTAAAGCCTTTTGAAAAATCTAAAAATGCTTCTACTATTTTTGGATTTATTCTGAAAGTAGCAATCTCTGTATTTTTCTTAATTTTAGGCTCTGAAATTACTGAAATTAACTCCCAATCATTTTCATCTTCATACTCAAAGAATTTTTTAGCTAAATTTCTTAAAGCTGATTTTATTCGAATATGGTTAGTATCTGTTTCGTTTTGTAAAAATAATTTAATAGGCATACTAACAATGCTAGTATTTTGATTGTCTTGTTCAATAACTATTTTGTCTTTTAATTTTTGATTTTGTATTAATCCTTGAAAAAGCTCTACAAGACGATAAAGAATACGTTTCTCGTAAACAGAATAATCATATTTAGCAGTCGTTAAGATGTAAGACTGTAATACTTCTTTATTATTAATTTTAGACATAAGTTATAGTATTGAAAAGTAAATTTATATAAATACTATAACTTACACAAATATAAGTTATAGTATTTATTCAAAAAGTTATAGTTAACCATTTTCTATTTATTCAAAAAGTTATAGTTGTTTATTCAAAAAGTTATAGTTAGACTTTTTAATACCCTTGCAATATATATGATATATAAATATATATCCGTTTTTTGTCGAAAGTCGATAAGTAATGTTAGATAAGCTATGTTTAATTAATACAAAAACATGGTAATTTTTTAGTTTTTAAGGGTGTGATTTTCTTCAAAAAATCACTTTTGGGAGCTTGCGTGAAATGCACTGTTTTCGTTAGAGTGGAAAAACAAAAACAAATTGACGTGACTTTTTTATGCGCACCAGGGGGGGGGCGGATTTTTTATTTTTGATAAATTTATCTAATTTAATTAACTGATTTTTAATTCATTAATGTATTTTTGTTGCTCAAATTTAATGTTTAACCATAAATTTGAAAGCGAAACGATTTTAAAACGGCTTCTTTTGAGGTCGTTTTTTTTGCGTTTTAAGACATTTTATTTTTAATCATTAGGAAATTATAGCAAAAAGTATTTAAAGCTATTTAAAGCTAAATATTAACTATCCACAAGCTTATTCACTCCTTAATTTGAGTTAAAAACAAGTGGCTTTTTAATTATTAGATAAAATAACAATGAAGAATTACCAAAGTAAAACAAATCAAAAGAAAACAAAGGTAAGTTTCGCACCATTAAATTTTAGCATAAAGCCGTTTCACTTTTTATATAAAATTTAGTGATGCTGCACTTGTTGAAATGGCTTTCTTTTTTTTCGTTTTTTCTTTTCTAAAATGGTTTTTTTTAAGCTAAATTTTCTTAAAAAATATCTTAAAATTTCAATTAGATGCAAGATATGGATTTGTGTAGACACTCAAATCACAATATTGCCTTTTCAGAAAAAAGGAAAGTAAAAATCGGAACTCTTTTTTACGTGAAATTTGATAGTAATTGTGAGTAGCGAGAGGGAACTCCACACGATGGAGTTATAATATTGGTTATCATTGATTTAGTATTTTTAAAAAAATTAAATGTATGTTTTTTGTACATACATTTTAGTTTTTTTTCTTATATATGATTGCTAATCAATTTTTTATGTGTGTAATTATCTACATACATTTTGATATTTACTAATTTTGGAGAAAATTATATACAGAGAAAAATCGATCAAAATTGAGTATTCCGAATGAAAGTAGGAATAGCAAGCAGTAATCACGGAGACCGAGATTGGTTTTTATATTCCTATGATTTACAAATTGTTATAAATAATAATACATACTTTATAAATTAAAAAGTATGTATTATAAGTGTAACTTGTTGATATATAATGTTGTTAACTTACTCTCTAAAAGTATGTTTTTCAAAATAAGCAAGTAGTATAAAATGCATCGTTTTATTAATTTTTATACTAAAATCAGAAAATAGCAAGGTGTGTTTTTTGTTGCAAAAAACTTAGGATAATGACATGAAAAAACCTCCAAATGGAGGTTTATATTTTACATAAAAGGTGTTATAGCTTTTACTGAACCGAAGTTGTACGCTGTCTTTTATTCTTTACATAAATTTTCTCTAAGGATTTGTCCAATCCAACTTATACTAGCTACAATTTCAAAATCTGTAATTTCTAAACGATCTGCTAATATTTCATTATCTGATGGAATATATTTATCTCCATAATATTTTTCATCACCAACTTTAATATTGGGTTTTGTTACTCTGATTTCCATTAAGCCATATGATACAAATTCAGAACCACCATTGTCTAATTCCAATTCTTCAACATCATTTTCTATGAAAAACATTAAATCAGGCAACGGAGTTTTTTCAATAATATTTGTTCCTGTAATGAATTGGTCATAATCAATTTTTTTCTCTAAAAATGATTTAAAAAGTAAACCAGTAAGTGATGCTTTGTCTGTGTCTTCACACTTGTCAATAATAAATAATAATTTTTCGCCAACTTTTGTTCTATACTTTAAATCTTCTTCTATTTTATTAATTTGTTCTTCTATTTTATTTTCAGAAATTGATTTTAGTTCATATAAAAATGTAAGAATTTTTTTAAGAAATAGCTTATCCTTGATATTGGTTACTGTATTAAAAGTTCCTATAATTGTTGAAAGTAGTGGGACATCTTTTAGTAATCCTTCAGCAATATTTGAATCAATTACCACTTCAGTTAAGTCTTTGGTAACAGCTTGAAATTCTTTATCTTTTATGACTTGAATAAGATTTGTACCGAGTGAACTCATTTAATAATTTAGTTTTAGTAAGGTTGCGTACAACGGGAAACGCATTGGCGAAGTGGCGGATAAATTGAACCGAAAGTTCAATTTAGCAGTGACGTAGCCGATGTGTTTCCACAGAAGCTAAATTATTAAAAAAAAGCTGAATGTGGGACACATTCGGCGGAATAAAAAGCACAAAAGTTGAATTTTGAACTTAACCCGCCATTTTGCC
>NZ_VPEP01000039.1:0-8185 GCF_013417035.1 Acinetobacter sp. YH16053 | reverse complement strand
ACCCCGTGGAAGCGGGTTAGGTTGACTCTGGGCTTCGGTACCAGGGCGGCCAGCCTTGCAATGAAATCCAATGGTTCGAAAATGACGTGCGTGGTGCCGTCCCGGTACGGCGTCTTGAGCTGGTAGCGCACGTTGCCGCCTCGTGTTAACGACAGCCGCTTCTCGGATACCGCCGGGCGGCTGATGTACCGGCACAGCCGTTCGAGCTTCTTGCGTTCATCGGCCCTGGCCGCCACGCCGGCGTGCAGGCTGGACCCGGCTACCTTGCCAATCCCGTCACCGAACGGATCACCACTGGTCGGCAGAGTTTGCAAAGTGAACACCTTTCGCCCCGCCTGTGAACCGACAGCGATACGGTAAGTGATCGAGTGCCCCAGCAGGGGTGTCATCGGGTCGTCATCCACCGCATCCGAGGCCAGATAGCTGTTTTCGACATCCCGTTCCAGCAGGCCTTGCCGTTCCAGATAGCGACCCACCCGGTGGGCGATGGTGTGCGTCAGCTGGGTGAGCTCTGGGCTGGTCGGCGCCTTGACCCAGCGGAAACGCGCTGAGCCGTGGGATTGCTCGACATACACACCGTCGAGAAACAGCATGTGGAAGTGAACATTCAGATTGAGCGCCGATCCAAAACGCTGGATCAGGGTGACCGCGCCCGTCTTGGCCACTTGGTGGGTATGGCCCGCTTTCTTGACCAGGTGCGTGGCAATGACGCGGTAAACGATGCCCAGCACCCACCCCATGATCTCGGGCCGGCTGGCAAACAGGAAATGTGGGCGGACAAAATAGTTGGGAACTGGGAGGGGTGGAAATGGAGTTTTTAAGGATTATTTAGGGAAGAGTGACAAAATAGATGGGAACTGGGTGTAGCGTCGTAAGCTAATACGAAAATTAAAAATGACAAAATAGTTTGGAACTAGATTTCACTTATCTGGTTAACTAATCTAGCTAACCTGCCGCTCAGCTTAGTACGATCCTATATCCAACTGATCATAATCCTTTCATCAGTATCCCAAATTAAATCCCCCTCCTAGACTGCCTCACCAACACTTTACAGTGATCCCGTATTTCCGGACAGGTGATTGATTTTTTTCGCTTGTACAGGTGTTAAGCCACAGTTATCTTGATGTGGACATTATGCATTGTAATAGCCCATTAACATGCGCTAAGAGCATAAATTAATATACAGTAACAAGCATTACGAGGTGCTAATGTTTGGAAAGCAGCCTCTTCCAACTACAATAATAAGTTAACTATCCTCCACCCACAAATAATTACAAATGACCCCTTTCCGCTATAACTCCGATCTCACCAGCGGCTCGCTACAAACCCGAGAGTGTCGCATTATTACTGGCTTGTTACTCCAAGAGCTTGATGAAGCTGCCTGGGATAAAGCCATGTATAAGGAAAATGTGCTTCAGAAACGCACGCAATCTACGGTAAGACGTATTTCTTCAGCGCTTAGAAAACGCCTAGAACACCTAAGCTCTGACTTTTGGGCTTTTGCGTTTTTATGTTAGGCATTGTCTGGCAACTGGAGGAAGTGTAATGACCATGAATGGTCACTGTGATTGACAGTATCTTGCTTAAACTTATCTGAACAATGGTAGAACTGGCTCATATTTATCCCCTCTATGATTGTTTATCTTTTTCACCATAAAAAGTATCAGGGGCTACTCAGGGCTACATAAAGATATTTATCTACTTTTACTGATTGATAAGTAGCATCAGTCCATCCGCAGGACTGGTGGTGCCGGCAAAATGCTGACCCAACACATGCGTATAGATTTGCGTGGTCTTAACATCGTTATGCCCTAAGAGTTCTTGCACAGTGCGAATATCACGCCCCGCTTGTAATAGATGCGTAGCAAACGAGTGACGAAATGTATGACAAGTGACACGCTTGCTAACGATGCCTGCTTTTTGTACGGCTGCCTTCAATGCCTTTCGCGCAACGGAGTCATGCAGATGATGGCGGCATAATTTGCCGTTATACGGGTGGTTGCAGAGCGTGCTGGAGGGAAAGACAAACATCCACGCCGCTTGTCGATAAGCAGAAGGGTATTTGTGATCTAAAGCAAAAGGCAGCGATGGCCCTACGCCTTGTAAGTTGTCGTCTTGCTGAATAAGCCGCGCTTGCTCAATGAGTTATTTTATTGCTGGGATTAGGCGCGTGGGCAGTAGGCTGTTTCTGCTTTTCCCACCCTTACCGTCATGCACAGTGATGCAGCCATTATCAAAATCAAAATCTTTAACCCGCAAACGCAAGCATTCATTAATGCGCAAACCTGCACCATACAGCAGCGTAAAAATAACTTGGTTGCGAGTATCCATAACCTGCAAAATGCGTTGCACTTCATTTGCAGAGATAACAGAGGGTAGCCGTCTAGGCTTGCTTGCAGGGATATAATCAATATCGCCCAACGGCTGTTGTAAAAACCTGTTGTACAAAAAAGCTAGGGCATTTAAAGCGATTTTCTGCGTGTTTATGGCTACATGTCTGCTGTTTGCTAAGCTGGATAAAAACAGCCTGACCTCTTCACTGCCCATGGTCTGAGGATGACGTTTTTTGTGAAACAGAATAAAACGCTTAATCCAGTGCAGGTAAGTTTTTTCAGTTTTCAGCGCATAACCTTTTTGTCGCATATCCGTGCGTATAGAATTTAAAAATGGACTGTTAGACATAAAACGCTCCTTGTCTTGCAACTGTCTGCCTATACAGCCTATTCTAGCTGGGATTTAAAAAAGTGCCTGTTTTTTACGCCTAGAGATGCTTGTTTACCGGTAGAGTTTTAATTTAATGCTAAATAAATTAAAATGTTATGAGTTCTTTGGGTGAGATAATGTGCATCGTGCAAGCAGGATAGACGGCATGCACGATTTGTAATAACAGAGTGTCTTGTATTTTTAAAGAAAGTCTATTTAATACAAGTGATTATATTAATTAACGGTAAGCATCAGCGGGTGACAAAACGAGCATGCTTACTAATAAAATGTTAACCTCTGAGGAAGAATTGTGAAACTATCACTAATGGTAGCTATATCGAAGAATGGAGTTATCGGGAATGGCCCTGATATTCCATGGAGTGCCAAAGGTGAACAGCTCCTGTTTAAAGCTATTACCTATAACCAATGGCTGTTGGTTGGACGCAAGACTTTTGAATCAATGGGAGCATTACCCAACCGAAAGTATGCGGTCGTAACACGTTCAAGTTTTACATCTGACAATGAGAACGTATTGATCTTTCCATCAATTAAAGATGCTTTAACCAACCTAAAGAAAATAACGGATCATGTCATTGTTTCAGGTGGTGGGGAGATATACAAAAGCCTGATCGATCAAGTAGATACACTACATATATCTACAATAGACATCGAGCCGGAAGGTGATGTTTACTTTCCTGAAATCCCCAGCAATTTTAGGCCAGTTTTTACCCAAGACTTCGCCTCTAACATAAATTATAGTTACCAAATCTGGCAAAAGGGTTAACAAGTGGCAGCAACGGATTCGCAAACCTGTCACGCCTTTTGTACCAAAAGCCGCGCCAGGTTTGCGATCCGCTGTGCCAGGCGTTAGGCGTCATATGAAGATTTCGGTGATCCCTGAGCAGGTGGCGGAAACATTGGATGCTGAGAACCATTTCATTGTTCGTGAAGTGTTCGATGTGCACCTATCCGACCAAGGCTTTGAACTATCTACCAGAAGTGTGAGCCCCTACCGGAAGGATTACATCTCGGATGATGACTCTGATGAAGACTCTGCTTGCTATGGCGCATTCATCGACCAAGAGCTTGTCGGGAAGATTGAACTCAACTCAACATGGAACGATCTAGCCTCTATCGAACACATTGTTGTGTCGCACACGCACCGAGGCAAAGGAGTCGCGCACAGTCTCATCGAATTTGCGAAAAAGTGGGCACTAAGCAGACAGCTCCTTGGCATACGATTAGAGACACAAACGAACAATGTACCTGCCTGCAATTTGTACGCAAAATGTGGCTTTACTCTCGGCGGCATTGACCTGTTCACGTATAAAACTAGACCTCAAGTCTCGAACGAAACAGCGATGTACTGGTACTGGTTCTCGGGAGCACAGGATGACGCCTAACAATTCATTCAAGCCGACACCGCTTCGCGGCGCGGCTTAATTCAGGAGTTAAACATCATGAGGGAAGCGGTGATCGCCGAAGTATCGACTCAACTATCAGAGGTAGTTGGCGTCATCGAGCGCCATCTCGAACCGACGTTGCTGGCCGTACATTTGTACGGCTCCGCAGTGGATGGCGGCCTGAAGCCACACAGTGATATTGATTTGCTGGTTACGGTGACCGTAAGGCTTGATGAAACAACGCGGCGAGCTTTGATCAACGACCTTTTGGAAACTTCGGCTTCCCCTGGAGAGAGCGAGATTCTCCGCGCTGTAGAAGTCACCATTGTTGTGCACGACGACATCATTCCGTGGCGTTATCCAGCTAAGCGCGAACTGCAATTTGGAGAATGGCAGCGCAATGACATTCTTGCAGGTATCTTCGAGCCAGCCACGATCGACATTGATCTGGCTATCTTGCTGACAAAAGCAAGAGAACATAGCGTTGCCTTGGTAGGTCCAGCGGCGGAGGAACTCTTTGATCCGGTTCCTGAACAGGATCTATTTGAGGCGCTAAATGAAACCTTAACGCTATGGAACTCGCCGCCCGACTGGGCTGGCGATGAGCGAAATGTAGTGCTTACGTTGTCCCGCATTTGGTACAGCGCAGTAACCGGCAAAATCGCGCCGAAGGATGTCGCTGCCGACTGGGCAATGGAGCGCCTGCCGGCCCAGTATCAGCCCGTCATACTTGAAGCTAGGCAGGCTTATCTTGGACAAGAAGATCGCTTGGCCTCGCGCGCAGATCAGTTGGAAGAATTTGTTCACTACGTGAAAGGCGAGATCACCAAGGTAGTCGGCAAATAATGTCTAACAATTCGTTCAAGCCGACGCCGCTTCGCGGCGCGGCTTAACTCAAGCGTTAGAGAGCTGGGGAAGACTATGCGCGATCTGTTGAAGGTGGTTCTAAGCCTCGTACTTGCGATGGCATCGGGGCAGGCACTTGCTGACCTGCCAATTGTTTTAGTGGATGAAGCTCGTCTTCCCTATGACTACTCCCCATCCAACTACGACATTTCTCCAAGCAACTACGACAACTCCATAAGCAATTACGACAATAGTCCATCAAATTACGACAACTCTGAGAGCAACTACGATAATAGTTCATCCAATTACGACAATAGTCGCAACGGAAATCGTAGGCTTATATATAGCGCAAATGGGTCTCGCACTTTCGCCGGCTACTACGTCATTGCCAACAATGGGACAACGAACTTCTTTTCCACATCTGGCAAAAGGATGTTCTACACCCCAAAAGGGGGGCGCGGCGTCTATGGCGGCAAAGATGGGAGCTTCTGCGGGGCATTGGTCGTCATAAATGGCCAATTTTCGCTTGCCCTGACAGATAACGGCCTGAAGATCATGTATCTAAGCAACTAGCCTGCTCTCTAATAAAATGTTAGGCCTCAACATCTAGTCGCAAGCTGAGGGGAACCACTAGTGTCATACGAACCTCCAAGAGACGGTTACACAAACGGGTACATTGTTGATGTCATGTATGACAATCGCCCAAGTAAGTATCCAGCTGTGTTCAGAACGTACGTCCGAATTCCAGACTATGTCGAACTAGATAACGCGGAGGAGCTGGCCGACGCAATCATTCGAGAGGTTGAGTTAAAGGAGGCATGGCTCACAAGGGTCTTGGGGAACTCAGCCGATCCTGACGCTTCTGTGGGCAAGTGGGACCGGCGCCTAGCGCAGTGCGGTGGTATTGATGAGATGTCAAGTGGGGTGCAGGCAACATACTTCAGTCCAAACGGTCAGCTGGTCGGCTTAGTGGCATACATTGATGCCGAATGGATGGATGAATAGCTCTGACGTTACGATTCAGGTGAGACAACCAGATGGGCATTGCGTACAAGCTCAGTTGCCACCGATGTGGCTACGAGTCTGATCTTCTTTACCTAGGCCAAGGTATGGCGATGCTTCCTGAGCAAATAGTCGGAACGTGCACATGCTGCGACAATCTAACGACGATTTCTATAAATGAAAGCTACGGAGTATGCTCACTTTGTGGGGCTAAGGATCGTGTGATATTTACAAGCTATCAGCATGAGGCAAGGCCAAGAAATCCCTGCTATCTAGAGAGAAGTTTCAAATATCAATGCCCAAGATGCCATGCCTTCAGTATGGAGCCTCCGGATCTACCGGAGATGCTTTGGGACTAATGCTCCGCTTTGCCTCGGGTATCCGTTCGACCTATGTTTAAGAGGAAACGCACGTGTCTGCCGCCAAAGCTCTTGCCTATGCACTTTGTGACAAGTTGGAAAGCAAAAAAGTTGATGAAGTCGGTAAGCGTCCGCTGAACACACCTTCTGAATTCATCCTATAAGCCTTAATTTAGTCCCCACTTAGAAACAAGTGGGGACTAAAATTTATGACTACAAATCATCAGACATCCATCGCATCTCTTGCGAAAAAACGAAGAACATACAGTGCTGAATTTAAACAGCAGATCGTTCAGGCTTGTAAAGCACCGGACGTTTCAATTGCTTCAGTCGCTTTGCAACATGGATTGAATACAAATCTTGTATCCAAATGGATTCGCTTAATTGATGCTAAGCCAGGGAGTGATCGCTCACCACTACCGAATAAACCTGCATTTATTGCCTTATCTTGCTCTGCACCATTAGATCCTACTCCTACTGACATGTTAAAAGTTCAAATTACTTTACCCCACTCAAAAGCAGAAATTGGCTTGAAATGGCAAGTATCAGAAATACCTGCCTTGGCAGAATTACTCAAGGTGCTGGCAACATGATCCGTATCGATGAAATCTGGCTTTCTACCCAACCTCTGGATATGCGAGCAGGGATGGATACTGTCATGGCTCAGGTGGTGAGAGCCTTTGGCTACATTAAACCGCATTGTGCTTACCTGTTCTGTAATAAACGTGGCCATCGCATGAAAGTGCTGGTACATGATGGACTGGGCATCTGGCTGTGTGCCCGGCGGCTGGAACAGGGAAAATTCCACTGGGCTAAAGTTCACCAGGGTGAAAGCGTAGCTCTCAACCCGGAACAGTTACAGGCATTAATCCAGGGTTTGCCTTGGCAGCGCATTGGACGACAGCAGGTGGTCACGATGCTCTAAACCAAGCTCGGCTATTCTGCCATCCTCCAAACGTTCTATTTCATTCTTCTCATGACCTCAGGCATACTGCGGTCATGAATACGCTGCCAGATTTAAGCCAACTGACCCATGAACAACTGCTGGAATTCACCCGGCAGTTGGCGATGCAGCATCAACAACTCGCAGAAGATAAACAACAATTAGATGCTCAAGTTCAACATCTGGAAGTATCAAATCAACAATTAGATGCCAAAGTTCAACATCTTGAAGTCACCAATCAGCAATTAGATTCTAAAGTTCAGCATCTTTCTATTCTCAATCAAAAATACGAGCATGAACTGGCGCTGTTTAAACAGCATAAATTCGGCAGTAAAAACGAACATCTCACCGCAAAACAAATCCATCTGTGGGATGAGGCGGTCGAAGAAGATATCGCAGCCGTTGATCTGGAATTAGAACGATTAAATGCAGATAAAACCCATGCAGGGACACAGAAAGCCACAGTCAACAAACCTAAACGTCGACTGCTACCCGATCATCTACACACCATCCGTATTGAGCATGAACCTGCATCAACCCAATGCAGTTGTGGCTGCCAGTTACGTCGTATCGGCGAAGATATCAGTGAAAAACTGCATTTCAGACCGGCACAGTTCTATAAGGAACAGCATGTACGTGGCAAATGGGTCTGTGATCAGTGCGACACCCTGACTCAGCAAGCGATGCCCGCCTATGTGATTGATAAAGGTATTGCCAGTCCTGAACTGCTCAGCCATGTACTGGTATCGAAGTATGCCGATCATTTGCCGCTGTACCGTCAGCGCCTGATCTATCAGCGGGCTGGCATTGATCTGTCCAGATCCACGTTATCTGACTGGATTGGTCGCTGCGGTGTGGAACTGGAACCTCTGGCCAATGCCTTAAAACAGGTGGTGCTGCAACAGCGGGTGATCCATGCCGATGAAACG
>NZ_VPEP01000038.1:0-8298 GCF_013417035.1 Acinetobacter sp. YH16053 | reverse complement strand
TAATTCAAGTGAATTTGTTTGAAAGAAGAACTTTAAAAGCTTTATTTTCACCCGATAAAATACCCATAAAACAAGAGGAAGCTCAAATGAGCTTCCTCTTGTGAAAAATTGTGGGACAGCAATGAGGAGTTCCCCCTCTTTTTAGAGAGGGGTTAGGGGAGATTAAAGTTATTGAAATTGTTGTAAAAAGACCCTACTGTTAAGTAGGGTGTTTAATTGTCGGCTCATCTGATGAATACTGATTTATTACATAAGATAATAATTTACCAAAAATCGTATTTTGAAATTATTAATGAATTTTTTATAAAATTTGTGGGAAAGGAGCCTAGAAATTTTCATGATTTTAAAGAGCTAGGCTTTTACTTAAAAGAAATGTATGAAAGAAATAAAAATAATATGGCTTACTTTTCAAAGCTGAATCAAATACGTTTAGAATTTTTGGAAAAATTAACCAAATTATATTCTACTGAGTCACCTCAAGTTTTTAAATCAGCACAGAATTTAAATTTATTTAAAATTAACTTGGGAGGGAGTAGTCGTTTTTTAGAGACACAACTAAATGCAGTTCGTAAGTCCTTACTATTAACAGATATTGTTTTAATTCCTGATCCGATTCTACCTTGGATTGAAAAAGAAAGAGCAGAAGAAAGATTTACTAATATAAGAATGATAGAGGCTGTATTCTTTATTTTACATTTGAGAGAGCTTCTGCAAGAAGATTTTGAGGTTCCTCCATTTTTTATTTTTCCAAGTTGGGAAAAAATACTTGAAGATAAGGATTCTTATACTCAGAAAAGTATTTCGAATCTATTTGTTGATTTTTTTAACTTCTATCTAGGAACATCATTTCAAAGCAAAAATGATTTAATTGATTATGCTTTTAAGAATAATGATAAATTTTTAAGTACAGTTGAAAGGAAGCGCTTATTTATTTCACCTAATGGATTAGATCTCTCTGATTTAAGAAACTCCATTGATAATTATAAAAATTATGCTAATGAAAATAGGTCTGAGGATTGGTGTCGTCAATATTTAGACAATGATACTCAGATAGTTCTGAATGGGATAAGTGAAAGATTAGCACCACAGTTTCATCTTTTGGAGAATTCTCATGAAATGAGCAGCAATCCTTATATCTGTATTCCAGAACACGCTCATTACTATAATTTAATCTCAAGAATGAGTTGGTCATCCCAAGCGAATAATTCAATTGATAGACAGACCGATACAATTTTAAATGTTTTGACGAATCAACGATTGGATTATTTAGCTAATTTTAATGATGAAGAAATTAAGATGCTTAGAAAAGCAGATGAACATATTTTATTTAAAAATGAAATGAGAACTTTTATAAGTTCAATATCAACTTCCAAAATTGAAGATATAGATTATGTTTCGAGAGAATTTTCTCAATTTTTAGATAGAAAAGTTAAACAGCATATTCAAGAATTAGAAGGATTAAAAAGTAAGTATAGATCTAAACATATACAAACTTTAGGGCTTGTAGGGGGAACATTGGCAGTTAATTTTATGCCGCTACTTGGACAATTGATCTCAGTTATTGGAGCTGGAAGTATCGGTGTTAAATACTGTGGCGATAAGTTAGATGAAAAATATGATTTTCAAAAAGCTAAATCATCTTATGTTGGGGTAATTGCACTTGCAAAACAAAGATGACTCTAAATTAAGACTTTCCCCAACTGCCACAATCCTATACCAAAAAGGTAATACATGAATTAACGACAACAATTCAAGTGGTTGAATTGGATGAAAATGTTGCACACCATTATGCAGAAATACGCCAGAACCTTGCATCTAAGGGGCAGATCATTGGCGCAAATGACTTATGGTTAGCAGCACATGCACGTGCAAATCATTGGGTCATGGTCACCAATAACGAAAAAGAATTTACTCGTGTCGATGGATTAAAAGTCGAAAACTGGGTATCTAATCCTTTGTAAGTGAGTTAGATTTTTTATAAAAATCATCCTTTGCCTAACTGCCATCATCACCTGTCAAAATGGACAATAGACAATCATCACAGAATAGATATACTGGATTGACCATTTCTAAACCACACGGAGAACAAAGATGGTAACTGCAGGTGATAAACCAGGAACAGGCTTCTATTTTTGTGTCCAATGCGGGCATCGCGTTTACTTAGAAATTGGTACAGACCGTCTACCACCGTGTACCAAATGCCATGGCACCCAATATAACAACAAGGTTGCCTAAGCTACACGACATAAAACAGCAGATCCTGTTTTAATCTAAAGCCCTATCACCCGATGGGGCTTTTTGCTATTTTAGCCATAGAAAACCCAAGGCAATGAGGTACAACATGGAAACAATACTCGGTTTATGTGTCGGCATTGGGCTAAGTGCTGCCAGTGGTTTTCGGGTTTTTGTGCCTTTGCTGGTCATGAGTGTTGCGGCGCTCATGGGTTGGTTTGAACCCTTGAAAGGTTTTGAATGGTTGGCGATGCCTGCTGTTTGTCTAGCTTTGACCGTGGCAACAATCAGTGAAATTGCTGCGTATTATGTGCCGTGGGTCGATAATTTGCTCGACACTGTTGCAACGCCTGCCGCCATGATTGCAGGTACACTCACTACAATGGCTGTAAGCAGTGGCGAAATGTCGCAATTTGCCAGTTGGGCTTCGGCCATTATTGTCGGTGGCGGTACAGCGGGTGTGGTGCAAATGAGTACAGTTGCGGCACGTGGCGTATCAACCGCAACCACAGGCGGTGTTGCTAATCCTGTAATTTCAACAGGAGAGTGGATTGGGGCTGCCGTACTTTCAGTGTTGTCTTTCATTGTGCCTGTATTGGTGGTTTTTGTAGTGCTACTGACCTTAATTTGGGCAATTCGCTGGATTCGAGGCAAAAAGAAAGTTGTTGAATCCTCCACATAGATTTTTGGTCAGTTTGAAAACATTTAAAATAATCATGGTAATAAATTCAATATTTAAGCTTTATTTGATGATTTAAATGCATAAAAAATGTCTATTTGGGAAATTTTTTAAAATATGACTTAAAAAGTGATAAAAATTTTAAAAATTAATCAAAATAAAATCATTTCGGGGAAACAATCCCATCCTCAAATCACTACTATATATCTCAAGGGTGTGATGGGGATCGAAAAGAGTAGATTGCTACCAGTTGCGTACAACGTGCGTGTAGTACTTACCCAAAAGGTCTCGATTCGGCTTAGGACGCTATAAACCAGAAGTTTATAGGCTATAAGATCATGGCTTATCCAGCATGATAGTTGAAGTAAACCACAGTTGTTTTCCCTAACACCCTAAAGAATATTGTTAAAAATATAAAAAACAAAACAAGATCAAGACAATAAAATCCAGACAAAATAAAAGCTTAAATGAATTTTAAACCATCTTTCTGCTACAAAACTCCCATCAAATTTTTCATTCAAATCTGTTAATTTGCAATAATCATCTACATCTAATTAGGTGTGATATGAGTGTTGATTACGATTTTTGGTGTCGCTTATTACTGACCTGCGCACTCATTAACTATGCCATTTTAATGCTGTGGTTTGTGGTGGTGATTTTCGCGCATGACTGGCTTCGACAGTTACATGGCAGATGGTTCAAATTGTCAGATGCAAGTTTTGATGCCATTCATTATGGCGGCATGGCGGTCTATAAAATTGGGGTATTGCTATTGAATATTGCGCCACTCATCGCGCTGTATATGATGCGACCTTAATTTCAAACTATAGAAACAAGCATCGAAACGCATAGAAACAATCGCTCGAAACAGTACATTAAAAACAAACGGTCATCGAAATAGAGGCGAAAAGCCCGCAATTTGAGGAGTTGGCAAACATGAATCAATTTAAACCTGCACTGATTTTAGGCGGTCTAATTTGTTTGGGGATGGTTATCGCGGGTTGGATCTTGGGCAATAGCGCACTTAAAATTAAACAATATGAGCGTGTGGTTTCAGTCAAAGGTTTGTCTGAACGTGAAGTAAAAGCCAATGTGGCGGTGTGGCCAATTCGTTTTAGTACTGCCAGTCAAGACTTGGCGGCGCTATATGACACCATGCAAAGCCAAACCTCCCAAATTCAAAACTTTTTAAAAAATGAAGGTTTTAGTTCTGAAGAAATTACCATTGCGGCACCTGTAATTACCGATAAATACGCCCAGCAATATGGTGGCGATGGTAATGTTACTTTGCGTTATACCGCACATCAAACCATTACGGTCTATACCAAAAATATTGATAAAGTGCGCAGCGCACAAAGTCGCTTGGTCGATTTAGGTAAAAATGGAATTGCCTTTGGCGGTGAAGATTACGGGCAACGTACCGAATATTTATATACACAACTAAATGACATTAAACCTGCCATGATTGAGCAAGCCACACAAAATGCCCGCAGTGTTGCAGAAAAATTTGCCGCAGATTCTGACAGTCGTCTAGGTAAAATTAAATCAGCCAATCAGGGTGTATTTAGTATTGAAGATCGTGACAGCAACACGCCATATTTGAAAAAAGTACGTGTGGTGTCTACGGTGGAATACTATTTAGCAGATTAAGTTTCGCAGACTAAGTTTGGCAGATTTAGCTTGGCAGACTCAGCCAATTCAAAATCTAAATCTTTACACTAAAAAGTACATCGCCCGACTGAATTGACAGTTTGGGCTGTGCTTGATATTTTGCCCGCACCGCTTTGCATGCTGTATGTTCATGGCTTTAAACGACAACTTTATTTATGCACCTCCACAAGATCCCTTAGTAATTGTCTATGAAGATGACGATTTATTGGTGATTGATAAGCCCGCAGGTTTATTGTCGGTGCCTGGGCGTTTGCCCGAACATCAAGACAGCGCATATTTAAGAGTGCTCGCAAATTATCCTCAGGCAAAAATTGCCCATCGTTTAGACATGGCCACCTCAGGTATTCTCATGTTTGCCAAGCATCGTGATGCAGAAGTCGCATTGAGTAAAATGTTTCAGGCACGAACAGTAGAAAAAAACTACATTGCTTTAATTCAAGGCAAACTTGAAGGTGAGGGCAGTGTCGATGTGCCTTTAATTACTGACTGGGAAAACCGTCCACGCCAAATTGTGCATTTCGATTTAGGCAAGCCTGCGCAAACGCTGTATCAAGCTTTGGAATATTGTGCGGTTGAAGATATTACCCGTGTTTTGCTCACCCCAATCACAGGGCGTTCGCATCAGTTACGAGTACACATGCAATATATTGGACATCCCATTACAGGTGATAAGTTATATCATCCTGAACCGAAAAAAAGTACGTTAGGTCGGATGGCGCTGCATGCCAGTTATTTGGCTTTCACACAACCTCTAAGCCAGGTTCCTGTTGCAATTCGGGCACAGCTTCCTTTTTAGAGATTTTGGGATTCAATTTTTCTAACAGGCGCATATTTTTCAATTTTTTTGTGAAAATACTCAAAAATTGGGATAGTCTTCGTGCCGCTAACTCGCTAACGTATCCTTAGAGCTGTCGTTATTCATTTGCCTTGGCATAAATAAAGGATGTGAATAACTCGCTGTTTTAAAACTTTGTGTTTTTGAGTGTGGTGGGCTGTCAAAGCGGGTTAGAAAGCGTCTTTAAAAACTGAAGATGGTTTTTCAAAATATGGCAGACCAATGCGGGTGGGAGAAGTTATATGCTGTATATATTGGGTGCAATCATTATTGTTTTGGTGGTGATTATTTTTTGGCAATCTCAGCGCCGCCGTGAGTTGTCTGCCAGCATTCAATCTTTACAAAGCAATTTAGACCGCACTCGCTCCAATTTGGCGTCCGATGAGTTAGAAAGTAATGAATTAGAGCATCAGCTCACCATGCTACGCATCGAAATAGGCAGTTTAAAAGGACGTTTAGAAACCTTGCAGCACTATCAACATATTTTAGACGTTGAGCAATATGTATTAGAACGTCGTCAACAAGTAGAAATGTTTGTAGAAATGATTAAATCCGAAGCGGAAAATACGCGGGAGCAGTGCAAGCAACAAGTTGAAAAAGTTCGAGATTTTTTAGCCGAGCATGAGCAAAAAACCAAAGCCAAAACGCTTAAAACAGCACAAGATCAATTGGGTGCTTTTTATAACTTGGTTGAAGAACGTCAGCAACTCGAACAGATTATGACCGCGCTGTATCATAAAATTGAACATCATACGCCTGCTTTTCAGTTGCCTGCACAGCAGCTATTGGATGATCTGATTGAAGGTTATGGCTATAGTGATGCAGCACAACACTTGCAGCAAGTACGACACAAGATTCAAGATGCAGTCAAAAATCAAGAAGTTGCACATTGCGCCTTTGTCGATGAGCAACGCCGTCTAGCGGCAGTGACTTTACTGACTCAAGCATTTAATAGCAAAGCAGATTTGTATTTGGTGCAGCTGACTGAACAAAATCTGGCTGAATCGCTTCAAGCTTTGCAGGATGATTTTACTTTACTGAATCATTATGCCGCTGCATTTGGACACGCAAAAATTCTGGATTCTTATTTGACACTTCGACAAGAAGAATTAAAGTTTGCCGCTTTGCTGTTGGCATTTAAACAGGAAAGCATCTTGTCAGATGCCACAAATTAAACTGGCAGCAAATACTTAGAGTAATTGCGGTGTCTAAACACAAGCTTTTGGGTGTTTCAGACTAAAGTCAGTGTATAACGAAATGAAAATTGAGTCCTTCGGGCAAATTTGTGCTATGTTGAATTCACTATTTTGTCACTTGCCAAATATATATTGGCTAAAAAGATAACAAGGATATTCGCATGACACGTGACTATGAACAATTCCCTGATGATGATAATGGCAATGTACTTTGGCAAATGCATGAAGATGGGGATGACCTGACAGAGCCACATGAGATTGAGTACTCCATCGCTTTTACCACACAAGAACAAGCTGAAAAATGTGCTTTGTATTTGTTGGCCGAAGAACAAAAAATTTCATTATTCCAAGATGAAGAATCTGACGCAGTTGAATGGATCATTACCATTTATGTTTACATGGAACCAGAGTATTCAGACATTGTCGATTTAGAGCAATGGTTCAGCAAAATTGCTGAAGAACATGGCGGTGAATACGATGGCTGGGGCTGTATGGCTTACGTCTACGATGATGAAGACGAAGACGATTACGAAGATTAAATCGGGTATCTGAAAAGCATGTGTTGATCACATGCTTTTTTATTTGTGATACATAATCTGCTGCCTAAAACTTTGGCGCTGATGACGTCATCATAAAAGATGCAGAGGTGCAAATATGGATATTGCAATGAAACGCGCTTATCTTGAAGCGACTCAGGCAGATGGAACACGGGTGTTGGTTGATCGTTTATGGCCGCGTGGTGTGAGTAAAGAACGCGCTCGTATTGACTTATGGCCCAAAGAAATTACGCCTTCGACTGGGCTGCGTAAATGGTATCATCAAAACCCTGAACAACATTGGGATGAGTTTCAGCAGCGTTATATAGCTGAATTAGCAGAGCAAGAAGAGGCTTTACAGGCGTTGTGTGAACTGGCACAGCAGCAAAAAATCACTCTGGTCACAGCAGCTAAAGATGAGCAGCACAATCATGTAGTGGTATTAAAATGCGTGATGCTGCAACGCTTAGCACAGTCCAATTAAAGAGTTTTATTTGATTATCCTTGTGCTTTATAAGGATTTTAAGTTTATGAAAATTCAGTAAAAAATGCTATAATATAGTTTTTGAGGTTTTTTATGTCTTTGCCCAATTGCCCAAAATGCCAATCAGAATACACTTACCAAGATGGCGACCTACTGATTTGTCCTGAATGCTCACATGAGTGGAAAGAAGGGGAACAGCTAGAAGAAACTGCTGCTGTGATTAAAGATGCAAACGGCAACGTGTTGGCAGATGGCGACACGGTGACTGTGATTAAAGACCTGAAAATTAAAGGTTCTTCGGCTGCTGTAAAAGTGGGAACGAAAGTGAAAAATATTCGCTTAATTCCAGATGCAGCAGATGGTCATGACATTGATTGTAAGATTGATGGCATGGGGGCTATGAAATTAAAATCTGAATATGTGAAAAAAGCTTAAGTTTAAGCAGATTTCAACAGCGCAGGCGACTTGAGTTGCCTGCGCTTTTTTATGGAGTTTATAAAAGTATTTTAACCCGAATTACGGATAAGAAAAGCCCTTGAAAAAAGGTAGTTAGAGCCATTTAGAAAGTTACGACACAACCCAAAGGCTCTAACTACCATGTACGATTTTACAGAAATTTTTTGTATTGTTGATGATTTTTTCAAAAAATTTGAACCCATCTATTG